>DATIVK010000166.1:0-59428 GCA_035465955.1 Anaeromyxobacteraceae bacterium
GCGCCTCACGCCTTCTTCACGAACTCCGACTTGAGCGCCATGGCGCCGAAGCCGTCGATCTTGCAGTCGATGTTGTGATCGCCGTCGACGAGCCGGATGTTCTTCACCTTGGTGCCGGCCTTGAGGGCCGACGTGGCCCCCTTCACCTTGAGGTCCTTGATCATCGTGACGGTGTCGCCGTCGGCGAGGACCGTGCCGAAGGCGTCCTTGACCACGAGCCCCTGCTCCTCGGCGGCGGCGGCCGGCGCCGCGGCGCCCGGCGACCACTCGTGGGCGCACTCGGGGCAGACGAGGAGGCTGCCGTCCTCGTAGGTCAGCGCGGACTGGCACTTCGGGCACGGGGGAAGGTCGCTCATGGCGGGCGCTTCTAACCCGCCACCGCGCCGCTGGACAAGCGCCCCTCCGACCGAGTTTGCTCACGGTCTACACCGGGAGGGGGCATGGGCGTGAAGACCGGCAGGTCGAGGGCTACGCTGGGCGGCGCGGTCGCGGCGCTGGTGGTCGTGGCCGTCGTCGGCGCCGTCCTCCTCCGTTCGCGAGGGCGCGCGGGGCTGGAGCCGATCCCGGAGGCGCCGCGGCTCGAGCTCGCGCGCGGGAGGTCCGCGTCGCTCCAGGTCGCTGCCGTGACGCCGCGAGGACCGGCGCAGGGGGACGTCCACCCGGCCATCACCTTCGACCGCCCCGTCGCGCCGATGGCGACGGTCGAGGAGCTCGACGAGCTCCCCGCGCCGGCGTCGATCGAGCCGGCGGTGGCCGGGCGATGGCGGTGGCTCGGCTCCTCCACGGTGGAGCTGGTCCCGGAGAAGCCACTCCCGCTCGCGACCGCGTTCCGCGTGACGGTGCACGCGGGCCTCCGCGCGCTGGACGGCTCGACGCTGGCCGAGGCGCAGTCCTTCGACTTCGAGACGGCGCGGCCGACGGTCGACGTCGTCGCGCCCCGGCCCGGCTGGCGGTGGGTCGAGCGGCGCCAGCGCTTCTCGGTGACCTTCGACCAGCCCGTCGCCGGGCTGGAGGAGGGGGTGCAGCTCCGGGTCGGCGGCGCGAAGGTCCCGGTCCAGGTCGGGAAGGGGATCCGGGTCATCGACGAGGAGCTGGCGGCTGCGCCCGGCTACCTGAAGCGCTACCTGGAGCGGCGCAAGGAGAGCGACCGGCGCACCCGCTACGAGATCACGCCGGAGCGCGACCTCCCCGGCGCGGCCGCGGTGGAGCTCTCGGTCGGGGACGAGGTCCACGGCGCCGAGGGGCCGCTGGCGGTCATCGGCGATCGAGCCTGGAAGTTCCAGACCTTCGGGCCGATGAGCGTCACCGCCGCCCAGGGCTGCTGGCGCGAGAGCTGGGATCAGACGGGCTGCCCCTTCGGCCCGCTCGTCCTGCGCACCGCCAACGCCGCCGACGCGAGGGGGCTCCGGAAGCTCCTGTCGATCGAGCCGCCGGTCGAGATCGACTGGGAGCGCGCCGAGGGCCACCCGGCCAACGACTGGGACTCCGACTCCGTCCCGTACCTCGTCGTCCCGGGCAGGTTCCGGCCCGGCACGCGCTATGCCATCAAGCTGGCGGCGGGGCTGCCCGATCCGTTCGGCCAGAGGGCGCCGGCGTGGCAGGGCGAGCTCACCACCGCCGACCTCCCGTCCGAGTACGACCTCGGCACCGCGGAGGGACCGGCGCTCCACCTCCTGGAGGCCGAAGGCGACGGCGCGCTCCCCCTGCGCAGCTCCAACGTCGACCTCCTCGACGTGCGGCTCTGGAAGCTGACGGCGCCGCAGCTCGCCGCGTTGCTCGTGGGGGACCGGAGCGTCCTCCCGCCGGGGGAGCCCACCGCCGTCGAGTCCTTCGCGACGCGGGCGGGGAAGAACGTCGTGAAGACCCAGCCCCTCTCCGTGCGGAGGCTCCTCGGCGGGTCGGGGACGGGGCTCTTCCTCCTCCGCGCGCGGAGCCCGAGCGAAGGGGAGCGTGACGCGCGGCGCGTCCTGGGACAGCTCACGAACCTCGCCGTGCACGCGAAGCTCGGCACGACGAGCGGTATGGTCTGGGTGACGCGCGTCTCCGACGGCGCGCCGGTCGAGGGCGCCGAGGTCGCGCTCCACGACGCGGCCGGCGGCGTCACCTGGCGGGGGACCACCGGCAAGGACGGGATCGTCCAGGCGGCCGGGCTGGGCGCCTTCGCCACGCCGAGCGGGTCCCCGAAGGACCGGAGCCAGTGGCGGCAGCGCGTCGTCTCCGCCTCGAAGGACGGAGACACGGGGCTCGCCGTCGCGTCCTGGTCCGGCGGGCTCTGGCCCGGCGCCTTCGGCCTCCAGACCGACTCCACGGGCGGCGCCCCGGCGGAGCTCGGGCTCCTCACGGCGGAGCGCGGCATCTACCGTCCGGGGGAGAAGGTCCACCTGAAGGGCATCGTCCGGTACCGCGCGATGGGGGCGATCCGGACCCCGCGCCTCGGGACGCTGGTCAGGCTCAAGATCCTGGACGCGAAGGACGGCGTCGCGCTCGAGCGGGAGATCCCCCTCAGCCGCTTCGGCACCTTCAGCGCGGAGCTGGACGTCGCGGCCGACGCGCCGCTCGGGACCTGGCGCGCCACCGCGACCGCGTCGATCGGCGAGGACGCGATCCACGTCGCCGGCGACTTCCGCGTCGAGGCCTACCGCGCCCCGCAGTTCCGCGTCGACGTCGCCGCGCCGGCGACGCACCTCGCGGCCGGCGATCCGGTGCAGGCCCAGGTGATGGCGCGCTACCTCTTCGGCGCCGCCCTCGGCGAGGCGCCGGTGAAGTGGAGCGTGGTCCGCAAGACGCTCGACTTCCGGCCGCCGCGCAACGACGGCTTCAGCTTCGGCGTCCAGACCTGGTGGTGGGACGACGGCGAGCCCGAGCCCTCGGGCGACGTCTTCGCCTCCGGCCGCGGGACGACCGACGCGCTCGGCGCCTTCTCCGTCGCGGCGGGGAAGGCGGAGGCGAGCGCGGATCGGACGTGGGAGTACGACGTCGAGGCCGAGGTCGAGGACCTGAGCCGTCAGTCGGTGGCCGACCGCGCCCAGCTCATCGTCCACCCGGCGGCGCTCTACGCCGGCCTGCGGCGCGCCGTCGGGTTCGCCCAGGCGGGCAGGCCGATGGAGCTCGAGGTGGTCGCGGTCACGCCGACCGGCGAGCGGAGAGAGGCGAAGGTCGCCGTCGAGGTGCGGCGCCGCGAGTGGAAGTGGATCAAGAAGAAGGTGGCCGGCGAGCGGTGGCTGACCGTCTGCGAGCCGGTGGAGGAGCTGGTCGGCCGCTGCACCGCCGCGCCCGGGGCGGCCTCCGCCTCCTGCAGCGTCACCCCCGACAAGCCGGGCTTCCACGTGATCGACGCGCGGGTGGCGGACGACCGGGGCCGCACGCAGGTGACCCGCACCGGCGCCTACGTCATCGGCGACGGGTGGGTCGGGTGGCAGCGCGACGACACCGACCGGATCGACCTCGTCCCCGACAAGGCCACCTACGACGTCGGCGAGACGGCCCGGATCCTCGTGAAGAGCCCGTTTCCGGCGGCCGACGCCCTCCTCTCCGTCGAGCGCGAGGGGGTCATGTCCGCGCGCCACGTGAAGCTCGCCGGCGCGGCGACGGTGCTGGAGGTGCCCATAGGCGCCGACGCCGTCCCGAACGTCTTCGTCGGGCTGGTCGCCGCGCGCGGCCGCGTCGCCGGCCAGCCGCCCACCGCGACCGACGACCCCGGCCGCCCCGCCGTGAAGACGGGGTACGTCGAGCTCAAGGTGGAGCGGCGCGCGAAGCGGCTCTCGGTCCAGGTCAGCCCGGCCGCGAGCGAGTACCGGCCGCGGGACACGGTGAAGGTCGACCTGCTGGTGAAGGACGCGGCCGGGCGTGGCGTGCCGGCGGAGGTCACGGTCTGGGCCGTGGACGAGGCGGTCCTGCGGCTCACCGGCTACAAGGTGCCGGACGTCGTCGACGCGATCCATCCCCCCCGCGGCCTCGCGGTGCGCGCCGGCGAGCCGCTCCTCGGCCTCGTGCTGCGCAAGCTCTTCTCGGAGAAGGGCGCGAGCGCGGGCGGCGGCGGAGGCGGCCTCGAGGGCGCGGCGATGCGCTCGCGCTTCAAGACCACCCCGCTCTTCGCGCCGGCGGTCGTCGCCGACGCGCAGGGGCGCGCCCACGTGGAGTTCCAGCTCCCGGACAACCTCACCGGCTTCCGGATCATGGCCATGGCGGTGACCCAGGGGGAGCTGGCCGGGAGCGGCCAGGCGAACATCACCGTGGCGCGGCCGCTGATCGCGCTGCCGGCGCTGCCGAGGGCGGCGAGGGTGGGGGACCGGTTCGAGGCGGGCGTGGTCGTCCACTCGCCGGGGGCGAAGGTCGGCGCCGTGGACGTGACCGCCGAGGCGCAGGGGCTGAAGCTCGAGGGGGCCGCGAGCCGGCACGTCGCGCTGGGCGGCAAGCCGCGGGAGGTCCGGTTCCGCTTCGTGGCGGAGCGCGCCGGCGAGGCGGTCCTGCGCTTCCGCGTGAAGGGCGGGAGCGAGCAGGACGGCGTGGAGCAGCGGCTCCCCGTCACGCTGCCGGTCTCCTTCGAGGCGACCGCCCTCCAGGGCGAGACCGCCGGCGCCGCGACCGAGAAGCTGATCCTGCCGAAGGGCGTCCGCACCGACGTGGGCGGCGTGGAGGTCACCCTGGCGTCGACCGCCCTCGGCGGCTTCGCCGAGGGGATGACGCAGCTCGTCGACTACCCCTACGGCTGCCTGGAGCAGCTCGCCTCGCGGCTCGTCCCGTTCGTCGCGCTCCGCGAGCTCGCGTCGCTCGGCATCACGGGGAGGGCCGACTGGCTCCTGCCGTCGGCCGACCGCGCGCCGCGCAGCGCGGTGGTCGACGCCACGCCCGACGAGCTCGTGCGCCGGACGGTGAAGGCGATCGAGGCGCGCCAGCAGCCCGATGGCAGCTACCGCTACTGGGAGGGCGGGAGCTGCGCCGACCCATGGAGCTCGGCCTACGCGACCTGGTCGCTCGGGCGCGCGGATCGCGCGGGCGTCGCGGTCGACCGCGGGGCGCTGAGGCGCGGGCAGGCGTGGCTCGCCAGCACGGTCCTCGCCGGGCGCTGCATCCCCTGTGGGCGCGCCTGCACGCCCCCGAGTGACGCCGCCCGGGTCTTCGCGCTCTTCGCCCTCGCGAGGACCGGGGCGGCGCGGGCGAGCTACGACGCCGAGCTCCTCGCGCGGCGCGAGAGGCTGCCGCTCTTCTCGAAGGCGATGCTGGCCGACGCCGTCGCGCGGGGCGGCGACGCCGGGAAGGCGGGCGCCGTGCTCGACGAGGTCCTGGGCGCCGCCCGGGTCACCGGCGCGGAGGTCCACCTCGAAGAGGCGCCGTCGTCGGCCTGGGACCTCCCCTGGTCCTCCGACGCCCGCTCCACCGCGATGGCGCTCGAGGCGACCCTCGCGATCCGCCCGGACCACCCCTACGTGAGCCGCATGATCACCTGGCTCTCCCGCGCGCGCGGCGCGGACGGCCGCTTCCGCAACACCCAGGAGGCGGCCTTCACGCTCACGGCGCTCGTCGACTTCGTGCGGGTGCGCGAGCCGCGGGCGCCTGCGTTCACCGCGCAGGCCCTGCTCGGCGGGCGGCCCGTCGCCTCGCAGGAGTTCCGCGGGCGCACGCTCGACGTGAGGCGGGTCCGCGTCTCCATGTCGGACCTGCTGGCCGGCCGGGCTCCGGGCGCGCCGCTCCCGTTCGAGCTCCGGCGCGACGGGAAGTCCGGGACGCTCTACTACGGCGCCCTGCTGCGCGCCGCCTCCACCGCCATGCCGACCACCTCCCAGGAGCGGGGGATCTTCGTGCAGCGCTGGCTCGAGCCGTGGGTGGGGGGCGGGCAGGTGCGCGCGGCGGCGGCGGGCGAGGTGCTCCGGCTGCGGGTGAGGGTCAGCACGCCGCAGGAGCGGAACTTCGTGGCCGTGGAGGTGCCGCTCCCCTCCGGGCTGGAGGCGGTCGACACCACGCTCGCGAGCAGCGCGAGGCAGCCGGGACCGGTGCAGCGCGGGGACCCGGGGGACGCCGACGACCGCGCCGCCGACGCGAACGACGGGACCTTCTGGACGCCCTTCAACCACGTGGAGCTGCGCGACGACCGGGTCCTGCTCTTCGCGGACTGGCTCCCCGCGGGGCTTCACACCTGGTCGCTGCCGGTCCGCGCGACCACGCCGGGCGAGTTCCTGCTCGCCCCCGCCCGCGGCGAGGAGATGTACGCCCCGGAGGTGTTCGGCCGCTCGGAGGGCGGGACGTTCACCGTCTCCACGCCCGCGGGCGGGGGTCCCTGAATGGACGCCGGCGGGGGCTGGCGCCGGCGGGCGGCGCGGTGGGCGGCGGGCGGCTGCCTGGCGGCGTTCGCCGGGGCCGCGCTCTTCGTGGCCCTCCCGCTCCCCGCGGAGCTGCTGAGCCGACGCAGGATCGCGGCGGTGCGCTTCCGCGATCGGGAGGGCGGCCTGCTGCGGGAGCTGCCGTCGCCGCTCGACGAGCGCGGCATCCCGCTCTCCGCCGACGCGCCCATCCCGGCGCCCGTGCGGGCGGCGTTCCTCGCGGCCGAGGACCGTCGCTACGGTCACCACCCGGGCGTCGATCTCCTCGCGCTGGGGCGGGCGCTCGTCCAGAACGCGAGGGCGAGGCGCGTCGTGAGCGGGGCATCGACGATCCCGCAGCAGCTGGCCCGGCTGCTCGTGCCGCGCCCGCGGACGCTCCTCGGCAAGACACGGGAGGCGCTCTGGGCGCTCCGGCTCCGGGCGCACCTCGGCTCCGAGGAGCTGCTGCGGGAGTACCTCGATCGCGTCGCCCTCGGGCACGACCTGCGCGGCGTCGAGGCGGCGGCGGGCGCCTACTTCGGGAGGCCCGCGGCGGCGCTCTCGGTGGGTCAGGCGGCGCTGCTCGCGGGGCTGGCGCGCGCGCCCGCCAGCGCGGACCCGTGGACTGCGCCGGAGACGGCGCGCGCCCGGCAGCGGACGGTGCTCCGGCGGATGGTGCGCGCCGGGTGGCTCGACCCCTCCGCCGCGGAGGAGGCCTCGCGGGCCCCCCTGGACCTCGTCCGCCCCGACCGGACCTTCCGCGCCCCCCACCTCGTGACCTGGCTCAACCGGGAGCTGGGCGCGCGTGGACTGGAGGCGGGGGAGGTCGTCACGTCGATCGATCCGGCGCTGCAGGCCGACGTCCAGGCGATCGTTCGCGACCAGGTCCTGGACGATCCCCGGCTCGGGCAGGCGGCGGCCCTCGTCCTCGACAACCGCTCGGGTGAGATCCTCGCGTACGTCGGTTCGGCCGACTTCGCCGACGAGGCGCGGCTCGGGCAGAACGACGGGGTCCAGACGGCGCGCCAGCCCGGCAGCGCGCTCAAGCCGTTCGCCTACGGGCTCGCCCTCGCCAGCGGCTGGACGCCGGCGTCGGTCCTGAGCGACGTCGAGACGCACCTCGCGACGCCGACCGGGGACTGGGTCCCGCGGAACTACGACCGCCGGGTCCACGGACCGGTCCGGCTGCGCGTCGCCCTGGCCTCCAGCTACAACGTCCCCGCCGTGCGGCTGGCCGAGGCGCTCGGGGTCGGGCGCGTGCTGGAGGTCCTGCGCGCGGCCGGGTTCGCGTCGCTCTCGGCGAGCGCCGAGCACTACGGCGCGGGGCTCGTGCTGGGGAACGGCTCCGTGACGCTGCTGGAGCTGGCCAACGCCTACCGGGGCCTGGCGCTGGGCGGGCGGCTCGCGCCACCGGTCGCGGTGCTGCGAGCCCGCGACGGCGCGGGGCGCGACGCGCCGCTCGCACCGCGCGGCGAGGGGCGCGCCTTCCTCCCCGCCGACGCCGTGCTCCTGCTGACGGACATCCTGTCGGACGACGGCGCACGCGCGCCGGCGTTCGGCCTCGATCACGCCCTGCGCTTCCCGTTCCCGGTCGCGGCCAAGACCGGGACGAGCCACGCGTTCGTCGACAACTGGACCGCGGGGTTCAGCAGCGAGGTGACGGTGGCGGTCTGGGTCGGGAACTTCGACGGGCAGCCGATGCAGGGGGTCTCGGGGATCACCGGCGCCGGCCCCATCTTCTCCCGCGTGATGAGCCGGGCGATGCAGGGGCGCCGCCCCCTCGCGCTCGTGGACCGGAGCCGGCTCGAGCACCGGGCGGTCTGCGCCCTCTCCGGGCGGCTGGCCGGACGCGCGTGCCCCTCGGTCGTCGAGGAGTGGTTCCTGCCCGGCAGCGCACCCGCCGAGCCCTGCGCGATGCACCGGTGGGAAGGGCGGCCGGTGCTGGACGTGGGGCCCGAGTTCCAGCTCTGGGCGCGCGCCGAGGGGCTGCGCGACGAGCCGGGGGCCGGTGAGGGGGCGGGGAGCGGGGGGGCGCTGCTCCTGATGCCGCGCGAGGGGGACCAATATCTGTTGGAGTCCGGGATGCCCGAGGGCGCCCAGTCCATCCCGGTGCGGGCGCGCCCGCCGCCCGGCCAGCGGCAGGTCGAGATCCGCGGCGACGACGGGACGGTCCTTCGCCTGGGTCCACCCTACGCGGGGCGCATCGCGCCGCGCCCCGGGCGCCACGCCGTCGAGCTCTGGCTGCCCGGGGGGAGCGCGCCGCTCGCCCGGGCGACCTACACGGTGATGGGGGCCGGCCGGTGACCCTTGCGTCGCTGGTCCTCCTGGCGGCGCTCGCCGCCGCGCAGGGCACCGCCGCCGTCGAGGTGGAGCTGCTCTCGTCGCAGCCCTGCCGGTCGCTCTCGGTGGAGGGGCCGGGCGGGCGGCACGACGTCGCGCTGGGCGCGGGAGGGCTCCTCCTCGACGGAAGGGCCACCGGCACGCCCCTCCGGCTCCCGAGCGGGCGCTGGCGAGTGAGGGTGCCGGCGCCGGCCGAGCGGACCTTCTCCGGAGCGCTCGAGCTTCGATCCGACGCGCAGCGCCTCCGGATCGTGGCGCGCCTCGCGCTCGAGGACTACGTGGCCTGGACCGTCGCCTCGGAGACCTCGCCCGGCGCGCCCGCCGAGGCGCTGCGGGCGCAGGCCGTCGTGGCGCGGTCCTACGCGATGGCGGCAGGCAGGCGCCACCCGGACGTCGACCTCTGCGACCTCGCGCACTGCCAGGTGCTGCGCGGGGGGATGGACCCGGCGCACCTCGACGCGGCCCGGCGGGCGGCGCAGGCGACGCGGGGCGAAGTGCTCCGGCTCGCCTCGGGGCGGATCGCGCTCGCGGTGTTCCACGCCGCGTGCGGTGGCCACACCGGGGATCCCGCGGAGGTCTTCGGCGGCGAAGGCACGGGGGCCGCGGCGGTGCCGGACGACGGCTGCGCGCCTCACCCGTGGCGCGCGACGATCTCCACGGCGATCTTCGAGGGGGTGGCCGCAGAGCGGCTCGGCGGAGCGGCGCTGCCCGAGGGGCTGGAGTGGCGGATCGGGCGCGGCGGCTACGTGGTCCAGGTGGCGCTCGGCGCCGCGGTCGCCGGCGGTGAGGCGTTCGCGCGGGCGCTCGACGCGCGGCTCGGCCACCGGGCCGTCCGCAGCGCGCGCTTCGCGGCGAGGACGGCGGCGGGCGCCGTCCGGCTGGAGGGGACCGGCCTCGGTCACGGCGTGGGGCTCTGCCAGGCCGGCGCGGCCCGGAGGGCGGCCGCGGGCGCGAGCCATCGCGAGATCCTCGCGCACTACTTCCCCGGGGCGCGCCTGTCGCGCCTGCCCCCGAAAGGCCGCTGAGGCGGGGCGGTCGTCGCCCCTCCCCGTTCGCGGCCATGGCCGCCGAGGTCGAGACCGGGTAGCCTGCGATCGTCGGTGACGGAGATGGGGGGCGGCACGTGAACGGGGGGACTCCAGCGCGGGTGCGGGGCGGGGCCGCGCTCGCGGTCGCCTTCGTCGGGGTCGCGGGGGCGCTCTACCTGACGTCCCGCGCCAACTACCTCCTGTTCCACGCCCTCGCCGAGATCTTCTGCGTCGTCGTCGCCGTGTCGGTCTTCACCGTCGGCTGGAGCGCCCGCCGGCACCTCGAGAACGGCTACCTGGTCGTCGTCGCGATCGCCTACCTCTTCCTCGGCTTCCTGGACCTGCTCCACACGCTCGCCTACCCCGGGATGGGCGTCTTCGCGGGGCGGACCTTCCGGGCCAATCAGCTCTGGATCGCGGCCCGCTACCTCGAGGCGGTCACGCTCCTCGCGGCCTTCGCGGCCCTGCGGGCGGGGCGAAGGCCGAACGTGCCGCGCCTGGTCGCGGTGTACGGGGCGGCCACCGCGCTCGTCGTCGCGAGCATCTTCGCGTGGGAGGTCTTCCCGGCCTGCTACGTGGAGGGGCAGGGGCAGACACCCTTCAAGATCGCCAGCGAGTACGCGGTCATCGCGATGCTCGGCGCCAGCCTCGGACTCCTTCGCCTCGACCGGGACCGGTTCGAGCCGCCGGTCCGGCGAGCGCTGGCGGCGTCGATCGCCTTCGCGATCGCGTCGGAGTTCTGCTTCACGCTCTACGTCCACAATTACGGTCTCTCGAACTTCGCCGGCCACCTCTTCAAGATCCTGAGCTACTCCGCGATCTACCTCGCGATGATCGAGACCGGGATCGCGCGCCCGCAGGCGCTCGTCTTCCGCGAGCTCTCCGTCGCGAACGCCCGGCTCACCGAGGAGGTCGAGGCCCGCAGGCGGACCGAGCTCGCAAAGGACGCCGCGATCCGGGACCTCCACGCGGCGATGGAGGAGGTCCGGCAGCTGCGCGGGATCCTCCCGATCTGCAGCCACTGCAAGAAGATCCGCGACGACCGGGGCGCGTGGAACCAGATCGAGGCCTACATCCAGAGCCACACCGAGGCCCAGTTCAGCCACGGCGTCTGCCCCGATTGCCTCGAGCGGCACTACCCGGACTGGGTCGAGAAGTAGGGTCGCCGGGGGGCGGGGAGGGGGGAGTGGCCACGCCCTCGTTCGCCGGCGCCGAGCCCCGATCGAGACGCGCTGCGGCCGCAGACGACCGTCGACGGGGGCGGGAAGACCGGGTACCTTTCCGCCCCAATCAGCGGGACGCGTGGGATGGCCCGACGGGCCAGCCGCTGGCGGAGATCGGACTCGATGTTCAGCGCAGGCACGCAGACTCGGCTGGGGCTCTTCCTCGCCCTGGTCCTCCCCGCTGCATCCGCGGCGGCCGACTTCGTGGTCGTCGTCAACCCCTCCAACCCGACGTCCTCGCTCCCGCGCTCGGACGCGAGCCGGCTGTTCCTCCGGAGCACGACGCAGTGGCCCAACGGCGAGCACGTGAAGCCGGTCGACCTCGCGAAGGGATCGCCGGTCCGCGCGGCCTTCACCAAGGACGTCCTGGGGCGCTCCGTCGGGGCGATCGAGCAGTACTGGACGCAGTCGGTCTTCTCGGGCCGCGCCGTGCCCCCGCCCGAGAAGCGCACCGACGCCGAGGTGATCGCCTTCGTGCGCGAGACGCCGGGGGCGATCGGCTACGTCTCGGCGGGGGCGAACACCGAGGGCGTGCGGCGGGTGACCCTCACCCGCTGAGCGCGCCGTTCGCCTCGTCCACCCCTGCCCCTCTCCCCGGCGGGGGAGAGGGAGGAGTCCGCTACGCGGACTTCCGGTGATCGACGACCCGCTTCGCCTTGCCGGCGGAGCGCTCGATGGAGCCGGGCGCGACCAGCTCGACGCGCATGCGGATCCCGGTGACCGAGTGGATCTCGCGGTCGATCCGCTCGTGCAGCGCGATCATCTGGCGCATCTCGTCGGAGAACTCGCCCGGCCGGATCTCCACCTTCACCACCACCTCGTCGAGCGCGCCGGGGCGCGAGATCTCGATCAGGTAGTGCGGCGCCGTCCCCTCGACCCGCAGCAGCGCCTCCTCCACCTGCGAGGGGAAGACGTTGACGCCGCGCACGATGAACATGTCGTCGGAGCGGCCGACGACGCGGCTCATGCGCACGCCGGTGCGGCCGCACGGGCACGGGGAGCGGTCGAGCGACGCGAGGTCGCGCGTCCGGTACCGGAGGATGGGGTTGGCCTCCTTCGTGAGCGAGGTGAAGACGAGCTCCCCCACCTCGCCGTCCCGCACCGGCTCGAGCGTCGCCGGGTCGAGGCACTCGACGATGAAGTGGTCCTCCTGCACGTGCATCCCGTGGCGGGCGGGGCACTCGCCGGCGACGCCGGGGCCGATCACCTCGGAGAGCCCGTAGTTGTTGAAGGCGAGGATGCCGAGCTGCCGCTCGATCTCGACGCGCATCTCGTCGGTCCAGGGCTCGCCGCCGAAGTGGCCGAACCGGAGGGGCAGCTGCCCCGGGCCGAACCCCTCCTCGCGCGCCACCTCGGCGATGTGGAGGGCGTACGACGGCGTGCAGACCAGCACCTCGGCGCCCAGGTCGCGGATCAGCATCACCTGCCGGGGCGTGTTCCCGCCCGCCGCGGGGACGACCGCGGCGCCGACCCGCTCGACGCCGTAGTGCAGCCCGAAGCCGCCGGTGAACAGGCCGTAGCCGAAGGCGATGTGGACCAGGTGCTCCGGGCGCAGCCCGCCGGAGGTGAGGAACCGCGCGCAGAGGCCCGACCAGGTCTCGAGGTCGCGCTTCGTGTACGCGACGAAGGTCGGCCGGCCGGTCGTGCCGGAGGAGCCGTGGACGCGGGCGAGCTGCGCGCGCGGGACCGCGAGCATGCCGAACGGGTAGTTGGCGCGCAGGTCGTCCTTCACGGTGAAGGGGAGCCGCCGCACGTCCTCCGGCGCGCGGATCGCCTCGGCCGTCACGCCGGCGCGCGCGAGGGCGTCACGGTAGAAGGGGACCGCCGCCGCGCGGCGGAGCGTGTCCGCGAGCCGCGCGGCCTGCAGCGCCCGGACCTCGCCGGGCGCGAGCGCCTCCGCCGGATCCCAGATCCGGTTCTCGTAGGGGAAGGCGGCCACCGCCCTAGGCCCCGAGCCGCTTGAAGAGCTCGTCGGAGGCGACGAGCTTCACGCCGCCGGCCGTGAGCTGCGGCCCCGCGGCGTCGGGGTCCTCGAGCCGGACGAGGAGCGTCGCGAACCCGCCGCGCTCCCGCGACGCCGCGAAGGCGTACATGTACTCGATGCTGAGCCCGAGCCGGTCGAAGGTCTCGAGGACGGTCGCGAGCCCGCACGGCCGGTCGGGGACGTCGATGGCGATGACGTCGGTGACGTTCACCACCGAGCCGGCGGCCTCCAGCGCCGCCTTGGCGCGCTCCCAGTCCCGGACGACGAGCCGGAGGATGCCGAACTGCTGGGTGTCCGCGAGCGACATCGTGAGCACGTCGATGCCGGCGCGGCCGAGCACCTCGAAGGGGACGCGCAGCTGGCCGGGGCGGTTCTCGAGGAAGAGCGAGAGCTGACGGATCTTCATGGCGGTCTCCCGTTGCGTTCAGATCTGCCGCTTGTCGACGACGCGCTTCGCCTTGCCCTCGCTCCGCGCCAGCGTCCGCGGCTCGACGAGGGTGACCTTCACGCGGATGCCGAGGACGTGCTCGACCGCGTCCGCCAGCTTGTGCTGCAGGCTCTCGAGGGCGCGGATCTTGTCGGAGAAGAACTCCGGCGTGACCTCGACCTGCACCTCCATGTTGTCCAGCCCCTTCTCGCGGGTGAGGACGATCTGGTAGTGCGGCAGCGTCCCCTCGACCTTGAGCAGGGCGGTCTCGACCTGCGACGGGAAGACGTTGACGCCGCGGATGATGAACATGTCGTCGGAGCGCCGGCCGATCCGGCGGATCCGCCGGAGGGTGCGGCCGCAGGCGCAGGGCTCCGGCGAGATCGCGCTGATGTCGCGCGTCCGGTAGCGGATCATCGGCATCGCCTGCTTCGAGAGGGTCGTGAGCACCAGCTCCCCCTCGGCGCCGTCGGGGAGCGGCTCGCCGGACGCCGGATCGATGATCTCCGGGTAGAAGTGGTCCTCGAAGATGTGCGGCCCGTCCTGCCGCGCGCACTCGATCCCCACGCCGGGGCCGATGATCTCGGAGAGGCCGTAGATGTCGTACGCCTTGATGCCGGTCTCGGCCTCGATGTGCTGCCGCATCCCCTCGCTCCAGGGCTCGGCGCCGAAGATGCCGACCTTGAGCTTCCCGAAGCCGATCTTCGCCTCCTTCGCCTTCTCGACGAGGTGGACGAAGTAGCTCGGGGTGCAGCTGATGGCCGTGACGCCGAAGTCCTGCAGCACCATGAGCTGCCGCTCGGTGTTGCCGCCGGAGATCGGGATCACCGTCGCGCCGAGCCCCTCGCCGCCGTAGTGGGCGCCGAGGCCGCCGGTGAAGAGGCCGTAGCCGTACGCGTTCTGCAGGACGTCGCCCTTGTGGAGCCCGCAGGCGGCGAAGGAGCGGACCATCACGCTCGTCCAGACGTCGAGGTCGGCCTGGGTGTAGGCGACGACGATCGGCTTGCCCGTGGTGCCGGAGGAGGCGTGGAGCCGGACGATCTCCTCCATCGGGCTCGCGAAGAGGCCGAAGGGGTAGGTGTCGCGCAGGTCCGACTTCACCGTGAAGGGGAGCTTCGCGAGGTCGGCGAGCGACTTGACGTCCGACGCCCGCAGGCCGCGCGCGTCCATCCGCTCGCGGAAGAGCGGGACGCGCTCGAACGCGCGGGCGACGGTCGCCTGGAGCCGGCCGAGCTGGAGCGTCTGGAGCTGCGCGCGGGGCAGGAAGTCGGGCGCGCTGGCGGGGTGAAAGCCGCCGGGGGCGTCGTTCCACTGGCTCTTCAAGGGCTCCTCCTTGGTGTGCGTCCCGGGCCGCGGGGGGCGCCCGGCCGTGAGGGTGGGCTACTTGCGCGCGGCGGCGGTCTCCCGGCCGAGCCGGAAGGCCGAGGCGTTGACGTCGTGGAGGCGCGCGGGCAGCGCGGCCTCGATCGCCTCCGTCCACCGCGCCTCGGGGATGTCGAGGTGGTGGGAGAGCGCGCCGAGCAGCGCCACGTTGAGGCTGCGCCTGTTGGCGAGCTTCGCCTCGTCGACGAAGTCGGGGGCGATGAGCGTGCCGCCCGCCTTCAGCAGCGGGCGGACCACCTCGACCTCGCTCGGCGCGCAGACCACGATGAAGTCGGCCTCGCCGCGGGGGATCATCGGCGAGAGGACCTCGTCGCCGAAGCGGACGTCGGTCGTCACCGAGCCGCCGCGCTGGCTCATGCCGTGGACCTCGGCCTTCTTGACGTCGCGGCCGTCCCGGAAGGCGGCGTCGGCGAGTATGTCGGATGCCTTGATGACCCCCTGCCCGCCGAGGCCGGCCAGGATGACGTTCATGACCTTGCGTGCCATCACCCCTCCACCGCCGCGCTGCACTTCGCCGCGTTCGCCTGCTCGTACTGCCGGATGTCCGCGGCCGCGAGGATGCACGGGCGGCGGGCGATGATCACGGTCAGCTCGGGCTTCGAGAGCCGCTCGCCGAGCAGCGCGAGGAAGGCGGGCGGATCCTTGACCGGGTCGACCACGTCCACGTTCTTCACGCCGGCGGCCCGCGCGAACCCCTCGAGGGAGAACTTCCCGGTCGCGTCGTGGGCGAGCGTGCGGCCGGTGCCCGGGTGTTCCTGTTGTCCGGTCATCGCCGTCGTGCCGTTGTCGAGGATGATGAGCACGTGCCCCGTCTTCGGCGGGTTGTAGATCATCTCGATGAGGCCGTTGACGCCGGTGTGGACGAAGGTCGAGTCGCCGATGATCGAGACGACGCGCTTCGCGTCCTGCTCCGGCAGCACGTGGCGCAGGCCGAGGCCGACGCCGAGCGACGCGCCCATCGCGACGCAGGCGTCGAGCCCCTGGTAGGGCGGCAGGACGCCGAGCGTGTAGCAGCCGATGTCGCCCGCCACGATGCAGTCGAGCTTCTTGAGGGCGGAGTAGACCGGGTGGTACGGGCAGGCGTCGCAGAGCTGCGGGGGCTTGCCCCTGGGCGGCGCCGCCTCGGGCGTCGTGTCGTGGGCGAGGATCCGGCGGACCCTCCCGACCGTGAGCTCGCCGAAGCGGAACTCGGGGGCCTTCGACTCGACCGGGATCCCGGCGGCGCGGACGGCGTCGGCGAGGATGGGGTCGCCCTCCTCGACGACGAAGCAGCGCTCCACCGTCTTCGCGAAGGCGCGGATCCGCTCGATGGGGAGCGGGTGGAGGAGCTTCAGCTCCAGCAGGCTCGCGTCGGGCGCCGCCTCCCGCGCGTGGCGGGCCGTGACGCCGGCGGTGACGATGCCGAGCTTGCCGCTCCCCTTCCGCTCGACGACGAGCGGGGAGGCCTCGCCCCACGCCAGGATCTCGTCGAGCTTCCGGCGGAGCTTCCGGTGCGCCGGCCCCGCGTAGGCCGGGATCATGACCCGCCCCTGGATGTCGCGGACGAAGGCCGGGGCCTTCGGCGCCTCCGGGGCGCGCCGCACGACGATCGACTTGCCGTGGCAGACGCGGGTCGTCATCCGGAGCATGACCGGGATGCCCCAGCGCGCGGAGAGCTCCCAGGCGGCGCGGGCGAGGTCGTAGGCCTCCTGCGAGTCGGACGGCTCGAGCATCGGCAGGCCGGCCGCCTTCGCGTAGTGCCGGTTGTCCTGCTCGTTCTGCGAGGAGGCGAGCCCCGGGTCGTCGGCCGAGACGAGCACCAGGGCGCCCGTGACGCCGGTGTAGGCCGCGGTGAAGAGCGGGTCGGCCGCCACGTTCACGCCGACGTGCTTCATCGTCACGAGGACGCGGGCGCCGCCGTAGGCGGCGCCGAGGCCGACCTCGAGCGCCACCTTCTCGTTGGGCGCCCACTGGGCGCGCCCGCCGAGGGCGCTGAAGGTCTCGAGGATCTCGGTGGATGGGGTGCCGGGGTAGCCGGTCCCGAGGTGCACGCCGGCGTCCTGCGCCGCCGCCGCGACCGCTTCGTCTCCGCTCAGGAGCTTCCTGTCCATTCTTCGGTGCCTCTCCTGCGACGCTGCTGGGGGGGGGCGCATGATACTCCGAGCCGCGCCGCCGGCACCACCCGCAGGGGGTGAGCCCCGGGGCCCTCAGAAGTAACCGAGCAGGAGCGCCCCGGCGAGCTGGTCGGTGGGGTCGAGCCGCCAGGTGGCGGCGACGGAGAAGCGGCGCCCGAGGTGGACGCGGGCCTCCGCGCCCGTCGACCAGGCGGCGTGCAGCGCCGTGAACGGCAGGAAGCGGTAGCGCCCGTTTGCGACGAGGCTGAACCGGTCCCCGAGCCGCAGCCGCGCGAGCGCCGACGGGCCGACGCCCACCCGGACACGCGACGCGAGGATCCCGTCGAGCCGCGGCGACCAGTCGAGGACCGTGTCTGCCCCGGCGTAGAGGTCGAGCGAGTCCCAGAGCCGGAGGGCCGCGAAGCCTCCGCCGACCTCGGCGACTGCAGCGACGCAGCGCTCGCAGCCGCCGTCCTTCAGGAGGTCGGCGCCGAAGCGCATCCGCCAGGAGGGGCGCCGTTCGAATCGCGAGACGCCGTTCAGGGACGTGACCCGGACCAATGATGCGTCGAGCGCCTCGAGCCGCGCCGTCTCCGTCGAGAGCGCAAGCCGTGCAGAGAGAAACTCCATTTGCGACGTCGGCGGATAGCCGGCGTCGGGGTCGCCAAGGTCGTGGAGCGCCTCGCGGAAGTCGGTGAGTGCCACCGCTCCTGCCCCATCCGTGACGCCGGCGCCGAGCCCGGCGCGCACGGACGGGTGGCCTACCTGCGGCCGGCCCTCCTGCGGGGGAGTCAGGTCGAGCCGCGGGCTCTGGACGCCAAGCCGGCTGCGCCGCTCGAGGAGCCGTTGACGGGTGGCGGCGCCCTCGGCGTCGGCGCCGATCAGGATCTCCCGCCCGCGGCGGAAGTCCAGCAGGTCGAGCGCGGCGTCGAGGACGGCAGCCTGTCGAGGCGGCGGGACCGCGGGGAGCGCCGTGTCCGGATCGCTGGCGAGGGGCTCGACGAAGTCGGCCTCGGCGTCCCGCAGGAGCGAGATCCGCGCGTCGAACTGCCGGCGCAGGGACGGGCGGTACTGGGCCTGCTTGACCAACCCCGGGTTGCGGTAGAGCGCCTTCACCGTCTCGGACGGGAGGATGACGAGGGGTCCTACGTGAGAGAGCAGCTCGAGCCGCGGCGCGGCCGCCTCGAGGGCGCCGAGGATGTGGTAGCTGCAGTTTTCGTCGAGGTACCAGTAGTCGAAGCGTGTCCCGCCCAGCTCCCAGAGGTGGGCGACCAGCATGGCGACCTCGCCGGGGGAGAGCGCGAGGTCGTACTCCCAGAGGTCGCGCGACTCGTACTCCGCGTACTCGCGGACCTTGTAGTAGTACGGGTAGTGGTTGAAGCGGCCCTCGAACAGCCCGGTGAGTCCCTTGAAGGCGTAGAGGAGCGCGTTGCCCGTGTCCACGTGGGCCGAGTAGTCGACGGCGTAGTCGAGCAGCTCCGCGTCCCGGCCGGCCCGCGACTCGCCCGCCTGGTCGAGCCGGAGGAAGGTGTGGCCGAAGGCGCTCGCCGGGTTGTTGAGGTACCAGGACGAGAAGACGAGCGTCGCGCCGGTGGCCTTCACCCGGCCGTAGAACTCCTCGAAGCGGGGGCAGCGCCGTGCGGGGAGCCGCGCGAGGTCGAAGCCGAGCTTCGCCCCGAGGTAGCCGAACCGCGCGGGGAAGCGGCACTGCGCGTCGTCGAGCTCCTCCGCCTTCGGCGATGCGTCGAAGAACCCCGCGAGCGTCGCGTCGAGCTCGGCGGCGGGGTCGGTCTTCCCCTCCTTCGCGAGGAAGAACTCGCGCCCGTCCGCCTCGCTCTTCACGCCGCCGAGGAGGCGCGGACGCCAGTGGCCGAGCCGGAGCCAGCCGACGTCGTCCGAGAGACGGAGCTCGCGCGCCTTCCTCTGGAGCTCTGCGAGGTACGCGCGGTCCGGCATCGCCACCGTGGCGGGAGCCTGCGCCTGCGCGGCCGCCCCCTCACCCTGACCCTCTCCCCCGGTGGGGGAGAGGGGAGGATCCTGCGCCGCGGGCGCCTGCGATGAGACGGGGGAGGGGAGCGCGAGGAGGGCGAGGAGCGGAAGGATCGGACGAAGCACGCGCGTCCTTGGATACACGAAAAAGAAACGGGGGGCGCGCCTCGCGGCGCACCCCCCGGATCCATTGCCGGTCGGGCTTCGGCCTAGCCCACGTGGCAGCCGAGCGACTTGTCGGCCTTCAGCGTCTCGAGCAGCGCCTTCGCGACGTCGTCGCTCGTCGCCTGCTCGCTCGTGAAGATCCGGCCGTAGTTCGTCTGGAGCGCCGCGCCGACCTGGAGGGAGTCCGCGCAGCCGGCCATCACGGTGAGGGCGCCGATCGTCTCGCCCTGGCCGCGGGACATGTCCTTGGCGAGCGTCTCGCGGTTCGCCTCGACGAAGTTCTTCGTCCCCTGGGCGACGAGGCCGGCGCCGCAGTTGGACGTGCCGGTCGTGATCCCGAAGGTCTGGCTGTAGAAGGTCGCGTTGGTCGTGGCCGCGAGGATCTGGACGCCGCCCGGCTGGTTGCCGAAGACGAGCGAGCCGAGGCCGCAGCTGGCGGCGCCGTAGGAGCCGCTGCCCTTGAGCCCCTGGGCCGAGGCGCTGGAGGCGACGGAGAGGAGGGCGGCGGCGGCGATGGCGAGCGCGATGCGCATGTTGGTTTCCCCTTTGTGAAGTTTTGGTGACGACGGACCGGACATCTTGGCACGGTCGTGGGCCGCGCGAGAGATGACGTGGAGTGTATCCCCATTCGGGGCGGGTCCTCGTTGCTCGCGTCGCCATTCAGCCCGAAATCAGGTGCCGAATCATGTTGCGGTGCGTCAGGGCGCCGCGCATGATCCGTCCTCCCGAAAGCCGGCCACGACGCGGCGGGAGCCCCCGATGCCACTCAAGATCCTGGTCACCGCGAAGCGCGTGGAGGACCCCGAGTCCCGGATCCAGGTCCGGCCGGACGGCGCCGGCATCGTGACCGAGGGCGTCAACTACCGGATGAACCCCTTCGACGAGATCGCCGTCGAGGAGGCGCTGCGGCTGCGCGAGAAGCACGGCGGTGAGGTGGTGGCCGTCGGGATCGGCGGCGAGCCTGCCCTCTCCGAGGTGAAGGCGGCCGTCGCGATGGGGGCCGATCGCGGGCTGCTGGTCCGGCACGACGGGCCGCTCGATCCGCCCGCGGTGTCGGCGCTCCTCGCCGGCGTCTTCGAGCGGGAGCGCCCCGACCTCGTCGTCCTCGGGAAGCAGTCGATCGACGACGATCAGAACCAGGTGGGCCAGTACCTCGCCGAGCGGCTCGACCTCCCGCAGGCCACCTGCGCGTCCAAGCTGGAGAGCCTGGAGAGCGAGGCGGAGAAGCGGCGGCAGCCGGGGCTGCTGCTCTCCGCCGACGGGAGGACCCTCGAGGTGACCCGCGAGGTGGACGGCGGCGTGGAGCTCGTCGCGCTCCAGCTGCCGGCCGTCGTCACCTGCGACCTGCGGCTCAACAAGCCGCGCTTCGCGTCGCTCCCCGGGATCATGAAGTCGAAGAAGGCGGTCATCCCGCAGCTCGCCGCGGCGACGCTCGCGCCGGACCTCGCCCCCAGGGTCGTGGTCCGGAGTCTCACGGCGCCGCCGGCGCGCCAGGGCGGCGTGAAGGTGGCCGACGTCGAGGAGCTCTGGCGACGGCTGCACGACGAGGCGAAGGTCCTCTAGAGGAGCCCCGAACGATGCCCAACGTCCTCGTCGTCCTCGAGCACGCGAGCGGCTCCCTCCGGAAGGCGGCCCGGTGCGCGCTGGGCGCCGGCCAGCAGCTGGCGGCCCGCACCGGGGGCACGTTCCACGCCGCCCTCCTCGGCGCCGAAGTCGCCGCCGCGGCGCAGGAGGCGGCGGCCGCCGGCGCCACCGTCCACGCGGTCGCCGAGCCGCGGTTCACCCCCTACCTCGCGGAGCAGCACGCGCCGACCCTCGCCGAGCTGGCCCGCGCGATCCCGGCGGCCTGGATCGTCGGCGCCGCGACGGCCCAGGGGAAGGACCTCCTCCCGCGCGTCGCGGCGCGGCTCGGGGCGGGGGCCGCGACCGACGTCCTCGCCTTCGGCGGGGAAGGGGAGGCGGTCACGCTGCGCCGTCCGATGTGGGCGGGTAACGTCATCGCCGACGTCGAGATCGCGACGCCGGTGAAGGTGCTCACGATCCGCCCGACCGAGTTCGCGCCGGCCCCTCCGGCGCCCGGCGGCGCCGTCGTCCCGGCGCGGGGTGCGGACGCGCCCGCGGCGGCGAAGATCCGCTTCCTCTCCTTCCAGCCGGTGAAGAGCGAGCGGCCCGAGCTCACCGAGGCGCGCGTCGTGGTCGCCGGCGGGCGGGGGACGAAGGGGAACTTCGGCCCCGTCGAGGCCCTCGCCGACGCGCTCGGGGGCGCGGTCGGCGCGAGCCGCGCCGCGGTGGACGCCGGCTGGGTGCCGAACGATCTCCAGGTCGGGCAGACCGGGAAGGTCGTCGCGCCGGACCTCTACGTCGCCGCCGGCATCTCGGGACAGATCCAGCACGTCGCCGGCATGAAGGGCTCGAAGGTCATCGTCGCCGTGAACAAGGACGCCGACGCGCCGATCTTCCAGGTGGCCGACTACGGCCTCGTCGCCGACCTCTTCGAGGCGCTGCCGGCGCTGCTCGAGAAGGTCAAGGCGAGCCGCTGAGCGCCGGAGGCCCGACGACGTGAACGAGATCGGCCGCGCCGTCGCGAAGCTGGGGGTCCACCGGATCCCGGTGCCGGTCCCCTTCCTCCACGCGGGGGGACCGGCGAACGCCTACGTCGTCGAGGAGGAGGACGGCGGGCTGCTGCTCGTCGACACCGGCCTCTCCACCGGCGAGGGGGCCGCCGCGCTCGACCAGGGCTTCCAGCGCCTCGGCTTCCGGTACGAGGACGTGCGACGGATCGTCGTCACGCACGGCCACGTCGATCACTTCGGCGGCGCGCGCTGGATCCAGGAGCGCGCGGGGTTCGACGTGCCGGTCCTCGCCCACCCGCTCGACGCGCCGAAGCTCACCACGGACGGCTGGCTCTACCATGACCACGCGGAGGCGTACGCGCGCCACCTGATCCGGCTCGGCGTGCCGGCGGAGCTCGCGCGCGACGTGATCGCGCGGAGCGAGCCGGCCTTCGAGATCGCGCCGCGGGTGGCGCGCGCCGAGCCGCTCGCCGACGGGCAGGTGCTGGAGGGGCGACACGTCTCGCTGCGGGTCGTCCACGCCCCCGGCCACACGCCCGGCCTCGTGGTCCTGCACGACGCCGAGCGCCGCCTGCTCCTCTCCGGCGACCACCTGCTCGAGCGGATCTCGCCGAACCCGCTCATCGACCTCGGCCCCGACGACCGGCCCGGCTGGTTCGAGCCGCTCGTCGCCTACGAGCGGAGCATCCGCGCCATCGCGGAGCTGGAGCTCGACGCCGTGCTCCCCGGCCACGGCCCGCCCTTCGGCGGCCACCGCCGCGTGATCGAGTCGCTCCTCGGCTACCAGGGCCGGAGGCAGGCGAAGCTGCTCGCGCTCGTGGGGGGCGCGGCGCGGACGCCGTTCGAGCTCGCGCAGGCGCTCTTCCCGGCCGCGGGCCCCGCGGACCTCTTCCTGACCCTCTCCGAGACCGTCGCCAACCTCGAGGCGATGGCGGCGAGGGGGTCGCTCCGGCTGCTGGCCGACGCGGAGCCGTGGCGCTACCGCGCAGCCCACGCTTGAACCCTCGACAGCGGCCGCCCGCCCGGGCGAGAACTGCCGCCCATGCTCGACCTGTTCCTGTCGCCGGAGTCCTGGATCTCGCTCGCGACGCTCGCCGCGATGGAGATCGTGCTCGGCATCGACAACGTCGTCTTCCTCACGATCCTCTCCGGCCGCCTCCCGCGGGAGCAGCAGCCGAAGGCGCGGCGGCTCGGCCTCGTCTTCGCCCTCGCGACGCGGCTGGGGCTCCTCTTCGCGATCAGCTGGGTGATGGGGCTGACCCGCCCGCTCCTCTCCGTGCTCGGCCACGGCGTGTCGGGGCGGGATCTCATCCTGCTCGCCGGGGGGCTCTTCCTCGTCGGCAAGGCGACGGTCGAGATCCACGACAAGCTGGAGGTGAGCCACCCGAGCGAGCTGAAGGCCGGCGGCGGCGCCGCCTTCTGGTCCACGGTCGTCCAGATCGGCGTCCTGGACATCGTCTTCTCCCTCGACTCGGTGATCACCGCCGTCGGCATGGCGCAGCACCTGCCGATCATGATCGCCGCGATGGTCGTCGCGATGGCGGTGATGATGCTCGCGGCCGGCTCGATCGGGGAGTTCATCGAGCGCCACCCGACGATGAAGGTCCTCGCGCTCTCGTTCCTGATCCTGATCGGCGTGATGCTCATCGCCGAGTCCTTCGGGAAGCACATCGAGAAGGGCTACGTCTACTTCGCGATGGCCTTCTCGCTCGGCGTCGAGCTGCTCAACATGCGGCTGCGCAAGGCGCAGGCCGCGCCGGTCGCGCTGCACCACCGCTTCGAGGGGGACGAGAGGTAGGGCGGATCCGCGAGCCCGAGGATGTGGGTGGGGGCCCCGCGCAGCGGGGGAGGGCGAAGCCCTCGACGCCGGACGCGAGGCGAGCGGAGCGAGAGCGAGCCGGCTCCGGCGCGGCAGGGGCGGGGCGGTACGCCCCGTGGCTATAGATAGCTGGCCCACGCCTCCGGCGTCGCAGCCTCGGACGCGCTCAGCGTGAGGAACCGGCGGCCGAGGAGCGAGAAGAGCGCCCCCTGGCCGTCCTCCCAGCCGGCGCCCAGCCGGTCGCGCAGCGCCGCCGCCGTCGTGCCGCGGCCGACGGCGCGCAGCACCTCGATCTCCGGCGCCACGAGCGGCGGGCGCAGGCGCGGCGCGCGGCCGAGGTAGATCGTGGCGTCGGCCGGGATCTGCCGCGGCGCGAGGAGCGAGCCGTCGAGCCCGGGGAACGCGGCGACGAGCCGGTCGAACCAGCGCGCGGCGGCGTCCTGGTCCTGGTCGGAGAACGCGATGCCCACGCGCCACGGCGGCTCGTCCGCCGCCCAGGCGATCCGGCCGCCGACCCAGAGCGGGTCGGACACCCGCTCGCTCGAGAGCTCGAGCTCGATCCCCTCGCCCGGCGTGAAGCGCGCGGGGGCGACCAGCTGGCAGCCGCGGGGTCCGATGTCCTCGGTGTCCGACGACCAGAAGCCGCCGCCGAGCAGCGGCGCGCGCGCCTGGCACCGGACCAGCGCCCGCGGAGTGTGACGTGCGTTGACGATGAACTCGGCCACGGCCCACCCCTTCGCGGTATGGCCGGATCCTGCGCGCCCACGGGTCGCCCCGTCAACGGGGTGGACCGTCGCAGGCGACCCCACCGGAGCAGGGGATGCCGGTGTCGGGGCCGCGGGATAGATACTCCGCGCCATGCGGCGATCGCCCATCGAGATGCTGGACGGAGAGCTGCGCGTCGCCGGGACGTCGCTCCAGCTCGACGCGCGCCGCCGCGCCGAGTGCGCGTTCATCTCGCACGCGCACGGCGACCACCTCGGGCGCCACGACCGGGCGATCGCGACGCCGGCCACCCTCGACCTCATGCGCCACCGGCTGGGCGAGCCGAAGCGGCGGAAGACCGAGGCGCTGCCGGCCCGGTACCGGGCCCCCTTCGGCCTGGGCGAGCTGACGCTGGAGCTCTTCCCCGCCGGCCACGTCCTCGGCTCCGCCCAGCTCCGCGTGCAGAAGGGGGACGTCGCGCTCGGCTACACCGGCGACCTCTGCCTGGAGCCGACGCACGCCGCGGAGCCGGCCGAGGTGGTCCCCTGCGACTTCCTCGTGATGGAGTCGACGTTCGGCCACCCCCGCTACGCCTTCCCGCCCAAGGAGGAGATCCTCGCGAACGTCCGCAAGTTCGTCGAGGACGCGCTCTCCGACGGCGTGACGCCGGTCCTGCTCGGCTACGCCCTCGGGAAGGCGCAGGAGATCGAGAAGTGGCTGTGCGACGGGGGCTTCAAGGTCCGCGCCCACCCCTCGGTCCACGCGATCAACCGGATCTACGAGGCGCACGGCGTCGCCTTCCCGACGGCGCGCGCCATGGGGACCGACGCCGTGGAGCGCGACGAGGTGGTCGTCGCCCCTCCCCACCTCGCGTGGAGCTCCGCGCTGCGGGGGGTGCGCCGGCGGCGGACCGCGATGCTCACCGGCTGGGCGGTCGACGGCGGGCGGCGCTTCCGCGGGGTCGACGCCGCCTTCCCGCTCTCGGATCACGCCGACTACCCGTCGCTCCTGCGCTACGCGAAGGAGACCGGCGCTTCCCGCGTCTTCACGGTGCACGGCTTCGAGGAGGAGCTGGCGGCGGCGCTCCGCCGGCTCGGGATCCGCGCCGAGCCGCTGCGCGACACCCGGCAGCTCGAGTTGCTGTAGCGCGCCCCGGCCCATTCCCCGCGGGTGCGGCACGGTGCCGCAGGTCGGGGGCTACCCGAGGTTCGCCATTCGCCAGCACGGAGAGTCGCGACACGGCGCTCGCTGAAGAGGGGCGGTCGCGGCTGAGTGCGCGAATGCGCACGCCTTTCACGACCTGAAAAGCGCCACAGAGTCAACCCCGTGGTCATGGCGTCCCTCGTGCATGGGACACCGGCGCGCGCCGGGTGAACCCCCTCCGGCCAAGGAGGACACGGGACATGAAGAACCTGTCGATCGGCGCCAGGCTGGGCATCGCGTTCACCGCGGTGTGTGGGTTCCTCGTCCTCACGGGCTGGATCGGCCTGTCCGGGATGGCCTCGATGGAGTCGGAGATCGAGGCGATCGCCCGCGTCGACGTCGCGAAGCTGCGCACCGCCCAGGAGATGGCGGACCACGTCATGGAGGCCTCCCGCGCCGTCGACGGCCTCTTCCTCACGGAGGATCAGGCGGCGCTGCGCGCCGTCGAGGCGGACATCGCGGAGCAGCAGCGCGAGTTCGCGGCCGCCTACGAGCGGATGGTCAGGTTCGAGCTCGACCCGGTCGATCGGCAGCTGACCGAGAGCCTGCGCGTGGGCTGGGCCGAGGTGGGGCCCCGGATCGCCTCGGTTCAGCGCCTCCTGAATGCGGAGGATCGCCCCGGTGCGATGGCGATGATGGAGCGGGAGCTCGATCCCGCCCTCGTGCGGCTCGAGGGGCACGCCAACTCGCTGATGGCCGACACCGCGAAGGACATCGACGAGGCGGCGGCGCAGCAGGCCGCCGACTACGCGCGCCGCCGGGCCGGGACCTTCGCGGCGGTGGTCGCGGCGCTGCTGCTGGCCGTCGGCTTCGCCGTCTACGCGACCCGGTCGGTCACGGTCCCCGTGGCGGGCGCCGTCGCCGCGGCCCAGCGGATCGCCGCGGGCAACCTCCGCGAGGCGGTCACGGTCAGCAGCCGCGACGAGATCGGCGCGCTCCAGGAGGCGATGCAGGCGATGGTGGCGAAGCTCGGCGAGGTGATCGCCGAGGTGCGGGGCGGCGCGGAGGCCCTGACGGCGGCGTCGGCGCAGGTCTCCGCGACGTCGCAGAACCTCTCGCAGGGCACCGGCGAGCAGGCGGCCAGCGTCGAGGAGACGACGTCGTCCCTGGAGGAGATGTCGGCGTCGATCGCGCAGAGCGCCGAGAGCGCCCGGGAGACCGACCAGGTGGCGAGGGAGAGCGCCCGGAGCGCCGACGAGAGCGGGCGCGCGGTCGGCGAGACGGTGGGCGCCATGCGGGCCATCGCCGGGAAGATCTCGATCATCGAGGAGGTCGCCTACCAGACGAACCTGCTCGCGCTGAACGCGGCGATCGAGGCGGCCCGGGCGGGGGAGCACGGGCGCGGCTTCGCGGTCGTGGCGTCGGAGGTCCGGAAGCTGGCGGAGCGGGCGCAGCACGCCGCCGGCGAGATCGGCAAGACGGCCGGCTCGAGCGTGGAGGTGGCCGAGCGGTCCGGGGTCCTGATCGACGGCCTCGTGCCCGCCATCCGGAGGACGGCCACGCTCGTCCAGCAGGTCGCCGCCGCGTCGCAGGAGCAGAGCGCCGGGGTCGGGCAGGTCTCGAAGGCGATGGCGATGGTCGACCAGGTGACGCAGCGCAACGCGTCGGCGGCCGAGGAGCTCTCGAGCACGGCCGAGGAGATGGCCTCGCAGGCCGAGTCGCTCCTGCACCTGGTCTCCTTCTTCCAGGTGGGGGACGGGCTCGGCGCGCCGCAGGGGCGCCCGGTCCCGGCGCGGGCGCTCGGCCCGTCGCGCTTCGGTCCCGTGCACGAGACAGCGCCGGGGCGCCTGCTGTAGAAGGGGCCCGTGATCGAGCTCGAGGTCTCCCCCGACGCCGCCGGCCAGCGGCTCGACAAGTACGTCCGCAAGGCCCTGAAGGACGTGCCGCTGTCGCACGTCTACAAGCTGCTGCGCACGCGCCAGGTGCGCGTCAACGGCGGGCGCGGCAAGGCCGAGCAGCTCCTCGCGCCCGGCGACAAGGTCGTCATCCGCGGCGACGCCGACCGGCTGCTCGCGGCGCCGGCGCCCGCGTCGCGGGAGCACGGCGGCGTGAAGGTCACCTTCCGTGTCCTCCACGAGGACGCGGACCTGCTCGCGGTCGACAAGCCCGCCGGCCTGGCGGCCCACCCCGGCACCGGCATCGAGGGGGCGACGCTCGTCGAGATGGCGCGCGCGTACCTCCGCGTCCCCGCGGGCGTGCCGCCGCAGGAGTTCAAGCCGTCGCCGGCCCACCGGCTCGACCGCGAGACCTCCGGCGTGATCCTGGTCGCGAAGAACCGGAGGACGATGGTCCGGCTCACCGAGATCTTCACCTCGGGCGAGGGGGTCTCGAAGAGCTACCTCGCGCTCGCGAAGGGGAAGATGCCGCGCGACGCCGGGACGATCGACCTCCCGCTCTCGGAGCACGAGCAGAGCGGCAAGTCGAAGTCGATCCGCGGCGTGAACTTCCAGGAGGCGATCACCCGCTGGAAGGTCCTCGCGTCGATGAAGGAGGCCTCCCTCCTCCAGGTCGCGATCGAGACCGGCCGGACGCACCAGATCCGCCGTCACCTCGAGGCGGCGGGCCACCCGCTGGCCGGCGACAAGCGCTACGGCGACTTCAACTTCAACCGGGCGGCCCGCACGCGCTGGGGGCTCAAGCGGATGTTCCTGCACGCCTGGAAGCTCGCGCTCCCGCACCCCACGACGGGGGAGCGGCTCGCGCTGACGGCGCCGCTCCCCGAGGAGCTCGTCGAGGTGGTCCGCCGGCTCAACCTCCCGCTGCCGCCCGGCGTCGCCGCGGAGCCACCCCGCCGTTGATCGGCGGCCGCCTCCGCTCTAGATTCGCCCCCTCGTGAGCGACCGCGAAGAAGAGACGCCGCTGGGCCCGTCGCCGTCCGACCCGACCGTGGCCTCGCGGGCGCCCCGGTCCGCCGGGGAGACGCCCTTCTGGAGGCGGCGCCTGTTCCGGTGGGGCGCCGCCGCCGCGGTCGTCCTCTGCGCGGCGGGGCTCGCCGCCGGCGCGGCCGCCTGGGCCGTCTTCTCGCGCGGCCTCCCCGAGATCCCCTCGATCGACGAGTACCGGCCGCCGATCATCACGGAGATGGTCAGCGCCGACGGCCAGGTCGCCGGCGAGTTCTTCGTCGAGCGGCGGAAGGTCGTCCCCTACGACCGGATCCCGAAGCAGCTGATCCAGGCCTTCATCGCCTCGGAGGACCAGCGCTTCTTCGACCACTCGGGCGTCGACCTCCGCGGGACGCTGCGCGCCGCGATCAACACGTACGTCCTCCGGCGGAAGGTCCAGGGGGGCTCGAGCCTCACGCAGCAGACCGCGAAGGCGCTGCTCATCTCCTCCGAGGGCTTCCAGGAGGGGACGCGCAAGAGCCTGCGCCGGAAGGTGCGCGAGCTGATCCTGGCGTTCCGGCTCGAGCGGGCCTTCACGAAGCAGCAGATCCTCTGGCTCTACCTGAACGGCGTCTACCTCGGGCACCACAGCTACGGCGTCCAGGCGGCGGCGGAGAACTACTACCGCAAGAACGTGGACGAGCTGACGCTGGAGGAGGCGGCGCTGCTCGCCGGCCTGCCGCAGGCGCCGTCCCGCTACTCCCCCTTCTCCCACCCCGAGACCGCCAAGGAGCGCCGCCGCTACGTGCTCCGCCGGATGTACGAGGAGGGGGTGATCGACGCCGCCGAGCGCGAGCGCGCCTCCGCCGCCGAGGTGAAGGTCCACGGCGTCGACGACGTCTTCCGCGAGACCGCGCCCTTCTACGTCGAGCAGGTCCGCCGCCAGGTGGTCGACCGGTACGGCAACGACCGGCTGCTGCACGACGGCCTGCGCGTCGAGATGGCGATGGACCTCGAGAAGCAGCGCGCCGCGCAGGGGGCGATGCTGGAGGGGCTGCTCGAGGTGGACCGGCGCCAGGGCTACAACGGGGCGCTCCTGCGCGTCTCGGGGGCCGAGCGCGCGGCGCTCGAGGCGCGCCTGGCGCGAGGCTGGCCGGCGGGGGCGCTGGCGGTCGGCGAGCACGCGGTCGGGATCGTGACCGGGATCGACGCGGCGCGGAACGTCGTCCGCGTCGCGGTCGGCGCCAACGAGGGGATCCTCCCGATCGCCGGGATGCGCTGGGCGCGGCGCCCGAACCCGGAGGTCTCCTACTCCGACTCGCTCCTCTCGAGCGTCCCGGGCCCGCTCCGCAGCGGTGACGTGGTGCTCGTGCGGCGCGTGGCGCGCGAGGAGCTGATGGCCGCCGAGAAGCGGCTCGCCGTGGGCCGGGCGAAGGACGTCCCCGAGGCGGGCGTGCTGCTGGCGCTCGAGCAGGAGCCGAAGCTCCAGGGGGCGCTCGTCTCGGTGGACCCGTGGACGGGCTACGTGGCGGCCATGGTCGGCGGCTACGACTTCGACGCGAGCGAGTTCAACCGCGCATTCCAGGCGTGCCGGCAGCCGGGCTCGGCGTTCAAGCCGATCGTCTACGCGGCGGCCGTCGAGAAGCTCGACTTCACGCCCGCGACCATCCTCACCGACGCCCCCATCGTGTTCCGCGACGACGAGAGCTCGTGGAAGCCCCAGAACTACGGGGAGGAGTTCAAGGGGGACGTCACCGTCCGCACGGCGCTCATCAACTCGATGAACATCCCGGCGGTGAAGACCGCCGAGGCGCTCGCCGCCAAGGAGGGCGGGAAGGCGCTCGGCGAGTGGGCGAAGCAGCTCGGGATCACGACGCCGGTGAAGCCGGAGCTGGGGAGCGCGCTCGGCTCGTCCTGCGTGAACCTCTGGGAGCTGACCAACGTCTACGCCCTCTTCGCGCGCTACGGGGACCGGCGCGGGAGCGGCTTCGTGAAGCGGGTGATCGACCGCGACGGCCGGGTCCTCGAGGACCACGCCGACTGGCGGGATCCGTGGATGCCGCTGTCCGAGCGGCTCGCGGCCGGGCTCGCCGAGGTCTCCCGGCCGCGCGAGCAGGCGATGGACCCGCGCACCGCGTACACGCTCGTCCACCTGATGCGCGAGGTGGCGACCGTCGGCACCGGCGCGGGCGCCGCGCGGCTGGGGAAGCCGGCCGCCGGCAAGACCGGCACGACCAACGACTCCTTCGACACCTGGTTCATGGGCTTCACCCACGACCTCGCGACCGGCGTCTGGCTCGGCTACGACATCAACGAGACGCCGCTGGGGCGGTACGAGACGGGGGGCAAGGCGTCGCTCCCCATCTGGCTCGACTACATGCGCGGCGCGCTCGGGGACCGGCCGCAGCCCGAGTTCACCCCGCCGCCCGGCATGGTGATGGTGAAGATCGACCCGGAGACCGGGAAGCCGGTCGAGGGGCGGGGCGTCGTGGAGCCGTTCAAGGAGGGGAGCGAGCCGAAGCGCGACGACGGGACGGCACCGAAGGTCGACGCGCAGCAGCTCATCATGGAGTGAGCGGCGGGCGCCGGCCCGCGGCGCCGCTTCCTTGACCCTCCCGGGGAGCGCCGGTAGCATCCGGAAACGCTTGGAACTGCGGCCGTTTCCCTGCCGCCCCACCCCCCGAGTCGGCGGTACGCGATGCTCAGTTGGATCGAGAAGCTGGGAATCAAGCGGGCGCTGGTGCTCGGAATCGCCGGCCTGCTGCTCCTCGGCGGGACGCTGACCGGGCTGTCGCTCGACGTCGTGGTCCGGCGGGCCCTCGCCGAGGCGCTCCTCCACTCGGGCGAGAGCGACGCGCGCGTGCTCGCCTCTCGCCTCAGCACCTTCGCGCTGGGCGGGAACGAGGGGTTCCTCGCGGCCGACCTCGACGAGGGGTTCAACGAGGAGAGCGGGACCTACGTCCTCGTGCTCCGCCCGGACCTGTCGATCGCGGCGAAGCGGATCGGGCGCACCTGGAACGGGACGCCCGAGCAGGCCCTGTCGCTCCACTCGGCGCAGGGCTTCGCCCCGTCCTTCGAGCACGACGGCGACTTCAGCTTCAGCCACGAGATCAAGGTCAAGATCCCGCAGCCGGACGGGACGCTGCGGGAGAAGAGCGCCGGCTGGGTGCTGATGGGGATCTCCGGGAACGACCTGCGCGACGACATGCGGAAGTTCCGGCTCATCATCGGCCTCCTGATGTGCGGCGGGGCCGCGGTGCTCGCCGTCGTCGTCTACCTCCTCGCGGCGCAGGTCGTGATCCGGCCGCTCGAGGAGATGAGCGCGGTCGCCCAGCGCGTCTCCGAGAGCGACCTGACCGCGCGGGCCGGGACGCACGGGGAGGACGAGCTGGGGATGCTGGCCGCGTCCCTCAACCGGATCGGCGAGAACCTGACCGTCACCCTCTCGCGGGTGCAGACCGTGGCGGGGGGCGTCCGCACCGTCATCGAGGGCGTCTCCAGGACCGGGGCGGCCGTGACGCAGGGCACGCAGACGGTGATGGCGAGCGTCACCGAGACCTCGACGTCGATGGGCGAGATGATCGCCAGCCTGAAGGGGATCGCCGACAACGTCGAGGTGCTCGCGCACAGCGCCGAGGAGTCCTCGTCGTCGATCCTCGAGATGGCGGCCACGAACGACGAGGTGGCGGAGAACATCCAGGGGCTCTCGGCCAGCGTCGAGGAGACGACCGCCGCGATCGAGGAGATGACCTACTCGATCAAGGAGGTCGCCAAGAACATCGAGGACCTCTCCGCGACGACCGAGGAGACCAGCTCGTCGATGAACGAGATGGACGTCTCGATCGGGCAGGTGGAGGCGAACGCCAACGAGACGGCGCGCCTCTCCGAGCAGGCGCAGCACGACGCCGAGGTCGGGACCGAGTCGATCTCGCGCACGCTCGTCGGCATCGATCGGATCAAGGAGTCCTCCCGCGAGGCCGCGAACGTCATCGAGGCGCTGGGCAAGAAGATCGCCGCCATCGGGAACATCCTGAACGTCATCGACGACGTGGCCGAGCAGACCAACCTGCTCGCCCTCAACGCCGCGATCCTCGCGGCCCAGTCGGGGGAGCACGGCAAGGGCTTCGCCGTCGTGGCCGACGAGATCAAGGATCTCGCCGAGCGGACCGGCGCCTCCACGAAGGAGATCTCCGAGCTCGTGCGGGCCGTGCAGGACCAGTCGCGGAACGCCATCCAGGCTATGGATCGCGGCGTCCGCAGCGTCGAGGAGGGCGTCCGGCTGGGGCAGGAGGCCGAGTCGGCCCTGATGAAGATCCAGGAGTCCTCGCAGAAGTCCACGCAGATGGTGAAGGCGATCGCGCGGGCGACCATCGAGCAGGCGCGCGGCTCCAAGCAGGTGACGATGGCCATCAACCGGATCGCCGAGGCGGTGCAGCAGATCGCGTCGGCGACGGCCGAGCAGGCGCGCGGCTCCGAGCAGATCATGAAGAGCTCGGAGAAGATGAAGGCCATCACCAAGCACGTCGAGCGCTCCTCGCAGGAGCAGGCGCGCGGCTCCAAGCAGATCACCCGCGCCATCGAGTCGATCTCGGAGATGGTCCACCACCTCAACCGGGCGCAGAAGGAGCAGACGCGCGGCTCGGAGCAGGTCATGGGGGCCGTCGTCCAGATCAAGCAGGTGGCCGAGGCCCAGGCCCGCTCGGTCCGCGACCTGGAGGCCGCCATCACGGACCTCGCCAGCAAGGCCGACACGCTCGCGGGCGAGGTGAAGCGCTTCAAGGTCGAGGGGTGAGGTAACGCCCCCGCGCGCGTGATAGAGGTGTTCGCGCCATGTTCGGCCTCTCCTTCGGCGAGCTCGCCATCATCGCGATCCTGGCCCTCCTGCTCCTCGGGCCGGACCGCCTCCCCGACGCGGCGAAGACGCTCGCCAAGGGGCTCAAGGAGCTCCGCAAGGCGACCGACGACCTCAAGGACCAGATCGGGGACGAGCTGAACGTCGTCGAGGACGTGAAGCGCGCCGTCACCGGCGCGCTCACCGGGGCGGTGGCCGACGCCACGCGCGAGGGGCCCCCCGCGGCGCCCCCCTCGCCGCGCGATCCTCCCCCGGCGGCGGCCGCGGACAACGTCCCCGGGCTCGAGGCCGCGCGCGTCGAGGCGCCGCCGCCCGCCCCCGCTCCGGCGCCCGCCGGTGACGCGCCGGCGCCCGGGAGCGGGAAGCCGTGAGCGACGGAGCGCTCCCGAAGCCGCCGGCGCCGGAGGGGGAGGTCCAGCTCACCTTCATGGACCACCTGCGCGAGCTGAGGAAGCGGATCACGCAGGCGCTCTACGGGATCGCGCTCGGGATGCTCGCCGTCGGGCTCTTCGTCGAGCGGATCTTCCACCGGCTGATGGACCCGGTGCTCGCGTCCCTCCCGAAGGACCAGCAGACCCTGCAGTACACCAACTACGTCGAGCCGCTGATGGTCTACCTGAAGGTGGCCCTCTACGGCGGCATCTTCGCCGCGGCGCCCTGGGTCCTCTACCAGCTCTGGCTCTTCATCGCCCCGGGGCTCTACAAGCGCGAGAAGAGGGTGGTGATCCCCTTCCTCGGCTTCGGGACCCTGCTCTTCTACGCCGGGGCGGCGTTCTGCTACTTCCTGGTGATGCCGGCCGCCTTCCCGGCGATGGCGGCCATCGCGAGCGACGCCGCGCTGCGCCCCATGCTCACGATGAGCGAGACCCTCTCGCTGGTGCTCGCGATGCTCCTCGGGTTCGGGGTGGTCTTCGAGCTCCCCGTCGTCATCGCCTTCCTCTCGATGATCGGCCTCGTCTCGGCCGAGACGCTGGCGAAGCACCGGCGGATCGCCATCATCGTCAACGTGACGGTGGCGGCCATCATCACGCCCACCGGCGATCCCCTGAACCTGGCGATGATGGCGGTGCCGATGATCCTCTTCTACGAGGTGGGCGTGATCGCCGCGCGGATCCTCGGGAAGAAGAAGTCGGGCGCCGACGCCCTCGCCAAGGCGTGATCGCCGCGCCCGGCCCCCGGAGCCCCGGACCATGGTCCTCCTCAACGCACTCGTCGCGCTCTTCACGCTCCTCATGCTCTTCCGGCACGCCCCGCGCGCCGTCCTCTTCGTCGCGCCCCGCTCCGTCCGGATCACGGGCGACGCCGCCGCCACGCCGCGCGCGAGCGGGCAGATCGCGACGGGCGAGCTCCTCGCGCAGCTCGGGTTCCAGCGGCTCGGGCTCCGCAGGGAGCGCGGGCCCATCGGCGGGCTCGATCTCGAGGTCGACGCCTGGGCGCACCCGGACGGCACCTGCGCGGACGCCTACCCGGCGGGCAGCCGCCAGGTCGTGGTCAGCTTCCTGACGTCGCTCGCCGACGGGTTCCTGGTCGGCACGTCCAACTTCCGGCGGACGTCGGTGGAGGGGACGGGCGGGCGCGTCGGCGGGATCCCCGGCGCCGGGCTCGAGGGGGCGCTCGCCGCGCACCGGAAGGCGGTCGGGCCGCTCGCGGCGGCGCACGGGACGGCGCAGCCGGTGGCCGACCTCGCCGGGCGGATCGGCCTCGCGCACCGCTTCTACGCGGGGATCGGCGCCGCCGAGCTGAGGCGCCCCTCCTTCATGAGCCTCCTCAACACGGCGCTCGCCGTCGTGCTGCTCGGGACGGCGGTCAAGGGGATCCTGCGGGGGCTCGGGGTGCTCGGGTAGCGGCGCCGCGCTTGCCGCGTCGGAGGCCCGGGGGTACCGTCCCGGGACCCGCGGCGACGGAGGGCTGGGAATGGGCATGGAGCAGGCGACCGGCGTGAAGGTCTTCACCACGACGCTCGCGCGAGATCGGGACGCGCTCGGAGAGACCATCACGCGCTGGATCGGGGCGCACCCGCAGGTGGAGATCCTCGACAAGGTGGTCCGCCAGAGCTCGGACCGGCAGTTCCACTGCCTCTCGATCACCCTCTTCTACCGGGAGCGCGCGTAGCCATGGCACGGAGGCGGGGCCTCGACCTTCACCGGATCGTCACCCTCGGGGAGACCGTGCCCGTCGCCGTGGGCGGGATCCTGGTCGCGATGCTGCTCGTCACCGTGGCGACGATGCTGTCGCCCCGGCTCTGGCAGCTGCTCTGCCTCGACGGGCCGCTCATCTGGCGCGGGCAGCTCTGGCGGCTCGTCACCTGGGTCTTCCCCCAGGGGGATCCGCTCACCCTGCTCTTCGCCGGCTTCGTCCTCCACTGGCTGGGGCGCGACCTCGCCAACACCTGGAGCGAGCAGCGCTTCCTCCGCGTCTTCTTCGGCTACGCCGCGTGGGCCGCCGCCTGCACCGCGCTCCTCTCGGAGATCTGGCTGGGGGCGGACCGGAGCCACGTCGGCGCGTGGCCGGTGGTGAACGCGCTCCTCGTGCTCTGGGCGCTCGGACGGCCCGGGGCGCAGCTCAACCTCTTCGGGATCGTGCCGATGACGGGGCAGGTGTTCGCGTGGCTCGTCGTCGGCGGGACCGTCCTCTTCGCGGTCTCGGCCCCCACCGGCGCCGGGGAGTACGTCCCGCACCTCGCCGCGATCGCCCTCGCCCTCCTCATGAACGCGGGCGTGACGCCGCGCCGGCTCTGGCTGCGCGCGAAGCAGGGCTGGTACGGCGCTCGCCTCCGGCGCGGCCACCTGCGCCCGGTGCCGCGCGACGACCGGCCGAAGTGGATGAACTGACGCTCCCTCACCCTGGCCCTCTCCCTCGGTGAGGGAGAGGGGAGAGGCCCCAGCTAGCTGATCGCGACGTCCTTGACCGCGGCGCGGTAAACCCAGATCCGCCCGGTGTGGGTGCGCGTGTCGGCAGGGACCATGAAGAAGCCCGCGCCCGCGTCGGAGTAGTCCGGGGAGAACCCCGCGATCTGGCGGCCATCGGTGAAGGTCACGCGGACCTTCTTCCCCTCTGGTGTCGGGGCGATCTCACCGGGCGCCAGCATGAAGAAGATCGCCTTCACGCGGGCCGTCTCGAGCTGCTCCGGGACCGCGTCGGGCTGCGCGGCGAGCGCGAGCGTCCCGGCGTCGAGCGCCGCGTCCGTGATGACGCCGCGCTTCACGAGCCCCTCCAGCGTGTGGACGACCACGCGGTGGGCCCCCTCGACGCGCGTCTCCGCGGCGAGCGCGGGGGCTGCCGGCACCTCCTCGGGGATCTCCTCGAGCAGCTCGGAGCCCTCGACGACCGGGAACTCCTCGACGTCGAGCTCCTCCAGGGATCCCGTGGGTGCCGAGCGCCCCGGCGACGGCTCCGGCGAGCCGGTGACCCCCGCCGTGGCCAGGTCGAGCGCCGGCGCGCTCTCCCAGGCCTCCCCCTCCGGAGCGGCCTCTTCCTGGGGGCGCCACGCGGCGCCGCCTGCCGGCGCGCCACCGAAGGAGCCGTTCGACTCGAGCTGGAAGCCCTGCGCGAAGGCGTCGTCGTCGCTCGTCAGCTCCTGGCCCGCGCCGAGCGGGGCGAGGAGCCCATGCGCCTCCTCGGACGGGAGCGCCTCGATCTGGGGCGCCGGCTCCGGGCTCAGGTCGCCCTCCTCGTAGCGGCCGAGCGATGCGGCCTCGGCCGCGCGCGCGGAAGGCGCCTCCTCGAGGCTGAGCTCCTCGACCGGCGGCGACTCCGCGTCCCAACCCTCCGGGGAGGCTCCGGCTCCGACGGAGGAGGTCGCCTCTGCGTCGAACGGCAGGAGCTCCTCCGAGGGCTGGAGCGTCTCCGGCTCCCCGGCGGGCTCCTGCACCGGCTCGGGCGGCTCGACCGGGGTCGCCTCGAGGTCCCAGGAGGCCTCGGGCGCCGCCTCCGCCTCGACCGGAGGTGCGGGCTCGCCCGGCGCCTCGGGGGCGACGAGACCAGAGTCCCACGCCGCGTCGGCGGCCGGCGGCGCCTCCTCCGGAGCACCCGCCGTGGCCTCCCACGCCGGCGCCTCGCCCTCGGGAGATGGCTGCGGCGCCGGCTCGGCGAGCTCGGCGCCGAGATCCCACGAGCCGTCCGCGGGCTGCACGATCTGCTCGGCGAGGGCGCCCGCCTCCGCGGGGGCGTAGGGCTCCGCCGTCGGCTCTGCCTGCGCCTCTCCCCACGGGGCGGCGAGGTTCGGGTCCCAGGCTGGCTGCGTGGCGGCGTCCCACTGCGTGGCGTTCGGGTCGTACGGCTGGGCGCCTGCATCGTACGCGGCGGGCGCGTTGGGGTCCCAGCCCTGGGCGCCGGCGTCGTACGGCTGCGCGCCGGCATCGTAGGCGGGCGTGTTGGGATCCCAGCCCTGGGCGCCGGCGTCGTACGGCTGCGTGCCGGCATCATAGGCGGCGGCGTTGGCGTCCCAGCCCTGCGCGCCGGCATCGTACGGCTGCGCCCCGGCGTCGTAGGCGGCGGCGTTGGGATCATACGGCTGGGCGTTCGGGTCCCAGCCCTGCTGCGCGCTGGGATCGTACGGCTGGGCGTTCGGATCCCACCCCGCCTCGCCCGCGAGCAGGTCGGCCCCGAGGGAGCCCGGATCGAAGAGCGGCTCCTCGCCGCCGGCCGGGGGCTCCGTGAGGGGAGCGAAGGGCGCGGCGTTCCAGACGGCCTCCAGCCCGAGGGCCGGCGTCGCCGCGGCCTCGGGCTCCGGCATCCGCGGAGCGGCAGCGGGAGGGGGAGGGGCGTCCATCCCGGCGGGGCGGTTGCGGAGGCCGGCGGGGAGGAGCGACTCGCGCAGGCGCGCCGCGGCCGCGTTCACGTCGAAGCCCGGCTTCGAGGCGCTGACGCCGGCGTCGGCGCCGACGAGGTCGCGCAGCTGCGAGAGCCGCGCTTCCTCCTGGGGCGTCAGCGGGCCGGACAGCCGCTTCTGCTCGAGGAGGCGGTACTCCTTCATCACGCTGCGCTGATCCGACATGAATGTCCTTCCGTGCAGGGAGGGTGCCGGGGGGCTCCCCTTCCGCAAGGACCAAATGATACCCCCAAGCCGCGGCCAGCCAAAGGTGCCGCTACCTTGATTTCGTGAGGCGCGGCGGCCATGTATGGGCGCGATGGCCCGATCCACCCCCCTCGACCCCGGCGCCCGCAGGCCGCCGCCGCTGCCTGCCTTCCTGCCGATGTTTCCGGAGGAGGTGGCCGCCCGGGGCTGGGACGGGATCGACGTCCTGATCCTGACCGGCGACGCCTACGTGGATCACCCGGCCTTCGGCGCCGCGGTGATCGGGCGGGTGCTCGAGGCGCAGGGGCTGAAGGTCGGGATCGTCGCCCAGCCGGACTGGCGCAGCGCGAAGGACGTGGCCCGGCTCGGCCGTCCGCGCCTCTTCGTGGGCGTGACGGCGGGGGCGATGGACTCGATGGTGAACCACTACACCGCCCACAAGCGCCGGCGCTCGGACGACGCGTACACGCCCGGCGGCGTCGCGGGGAGGCGTCCCGACCGCGCGGCGGTGGTCTACGCGAGGCTGGCGCGGGAGGCGTTCGGTCCCGCGACGCCGATCGTCCTCGGGGGGATCGAGGCGTCGCTCCGCCGGCTCGCCCACTACGACTACTGGGAGGAGCGGGTCCTGCCGTCGATCCTCGTCCCGTCGGGCGCCGACCTGCTCGTGTACGGGCAGGGGGAGAGGCCGATCGTCGAGATCGCCCGGCGGCTCGCCATGGGGGAGGACGTCTGCGGGCTCGTGGACGTGCCGGGGACGGCCGTGGCGGTCGCCGACCGGGCGCTCGCGGCGCTGGAGGGGCGGCCGCGCGGCGTCGTGGAGCTCCCGGCGTTCGACGAGGTCGAGAAGGACAAGCGGCGGTACGCCGAGTTCGCCCGGCTCTACCGGATGGAGCAGAACGCCGAGAACGCCCGGGTCCTGGTGCAGCGTCAGGGCGGGGCCGGGCCGCTCGTCGTCGTCAACGAGCCGATGGCCCCGCCGACGACCGAGGAGCTCGACCGGGTCGCGGAGCTGCCCTTCGCGCGCGAGGCCCATCCGTCCTACGGGGGCGCCCACGTCGCGGCGCTGGAGCAGATCCGCTGGTCGATCCAGATCGTCCGCGGCTGCGCGGCGGGCTGCGCCTTCTGCTGCATCACGGAGCACCAGGGGCGCGACGTCTCGAGCCGCTCGGAGGCGTCGATCCTGCGCGAGCTCGCGACGCTCGCGGCGCAGGAGAAGTTCCGGGGCACCGTGACGGACCTCGGCGGCCCGACCGCGAACATGTGGCGGATGGGCTGCTCGAGCCCCGAGGCCCACGCGAAGTGCCGCCGGCTCTCCTGCCTCCACCCCGCGGTCTGCCGCCACTTCGCGCACGACCACGGGCCGCTCGTCGAGCTCTACGCCCGGGCGAAGGCGGTGAGGGGCGTGAAGCACCTCTTCGTCGGGTCGGGCGTGCGCTACGACCTCGCGCAGGCGGACGGGAAGAACGGGGAGCGCTACCTCGAGGCCCTCGTCCGGAGCCACGTCTCGGGGCAGCTCAAGGTCGCGCCGGAGCACGCGTGCGCGCGGGTGCTCGACGTGATGCGGAAGCCGGGGCTGGAGAGCTTCGAGCGGTTCCGCAAGACCTTCGCCCGCCTCACGAAGGCGGCGGGGAAGGAGCAGTACCTCGTCCCCTACTTCATCTCGTCGCACCCCGGCTCGACGCTCGAGGACGCCGTCCAGCTCATGGAGTACCTGCAGGCGAACCGCTGGAAGCCGCAGCAAGTTCAGGACTTCATGCCGACGCCGATGACGCTCGCGTCGGACATGCACTGGACCGGCGTGGACCCGATCACGGGCGAGCCGGTCGCGGTGGTGCGGGACATGGAGGAGAAGCGGATGCAGAAGGCGCTCATCCGCTGGGGGGACCCCGACAACCGCCCGCTGGTCGAGAAGGCGCTGCGGCTCACCGGCCGGCTGCGGCCCGGAGAGCGGATGCCCGGCGTCCGAGTGGAGGGGGACGGGGCGCGGCCGCCCTGGGCGCGACGGGGGCTACGGCGGAGGCCACGCGGCTAGAGGGCCGTGTCACCCGCGCAGATGAGCTTCGAAGCCGCGGAGTCCTGCTCCCTCACCCTGGCCCTCTCCCCCGGTGAGGGAGAGGGGAAGTCGCCACTCTACTCCTCGGGGAGGGGCTGGGGCCCCGGCACGATGCCGGCGATGTCGGGGTCCTCGCCGGGCGCGGTGGGGCCGCGGGCCTCCTTCTCGCGCTTCCGCTGCTCCTTCTTCTCCGCCTTCTTGTGCTGGTAGTCGCGGCGGGACGCCTCCTTCTGGCGCTTCGTGGCTCCGGGGTTGAACGCCATGGCGTCCTCCTGATCGTTGGGCCCCGGCCAGCCACCTGCACCTCGGCCCCCGCCGGGGAGCCGGGGGCGGGGTAGGAAATAGTCCCTCGCGAGCCGCGCGTCAAAGCCCGCCGGAGGGCGGCGCTCGGCGTTACCGCGGTAGGATGCCGTCCGGAGGAGAACCATGGCGAACGCGAACGGCATCCAGGGACAGGGCGAGGCGCTGCGGCGCGCGCTCCGGTGGCTCTCGGAGGCGCGGCTGGAGCAGCCGCAGGCACCCCGGCTCAAGCTGATCGAGGAGGCGGCGCTCCGCTTCGACCTGACGCCGGCCGAGTCCGACTTCCTGGCGATGGAGTGGAAGGAGGGGTAGCGGTGTAATCTGCCGCCGCCATGACCCACGAAACGCAGCGCGCGCGCCACCTCCGGCTCGTCGAGTCGGATCGCAGGAACCTCTGGCACCCCTTCACGCAGATGGAGGAGTGGCTCGCCGAGGAGCCGGTCGTCATCGACTCGGCCGACGGGGTCTACCTCGTCGACACCCTGGGCCACCGCTACCTCGACGGCGTCTCCTCCCTCTGGTGCAACGTCCACGGCCACCGCGTCCCGGAGATCGACGCGGCCGTGAGGGCGCAGCTCGACCGCGTGGCCCACACGACGCTGCTCGGGCTCGCGTCGACCGCGTCCATCGAGTGCGCGGAGGAGCTGCTCCGCTGGACGCCGAAGGGGCTGACCCGGGTCTTCTTCTCCGACGCGGGGGCGACGGCGGTCGAGATCGCGCTCAAGATCGCCTACCAGCACCACCAGCTGCGGGGCGACACGGCCCGCACCGAGTTCGTCGGCCTCCGGGGGGCCTACCACGGCGACACGATCGGCTCCGTCTCGCTCGGGGGGGTCGACCTCTTCCACCGGATCTTCAAGCCGCTCCTGTTCGACGTGCACCACGCGCCGCAGCCGTACTGCTACCGCTGCCCGCTCGGGAAGCGCTGGCCCGACTGCGCGATGGCCTGCGCGGACGAGGTGGAGCGGATCGTGGAGGCGCGCGCCGGGAAGGTCGCGGCGCTCGTGCTCGAGCCGCTCGTGCAGGGGGCCGACGGCATGATCACGCAGCCGCCGGGCTACGTCCGGCGGATGCGTGAGCTCTGCGACCGCCACGGGATCCTGCTCGTCTGCGACGAGGTGGCGACCGGCTTCGGGCGCACCGGGAAGATGTTCGCCGTCGAGCACGAGGGGGTCGTCCCGGATCTCATGACCGTGGCGAAGGGGATCAGCGGCGGGTACCTGCCGCTCGCCGCGACCCTCACCACCGAGCGGGTCTTCGAGAGCTTCCTCGGCCCGTTCGACTCCCAGCGGACCTTCTTCCACGGCCACACCTACACGGGCAACCCGCTCGCCTGCGCGGCGTCGATCGCGTCGATGCGCCTCTTCCGCGACCGGGGGATCGTGCAGGCGCTGCCGGGGAAGGTCGCGGCGCTCGAGCGCGCCCTGGCGCCCGCCGCGAGCCTGGCCCACGTGGGCGAGGTGCGGCAGCGCGGGCTCATGGTGGGGATCGAGCTCGTCCGAGACCGCGCGACGAAGGAGGAGTACGCGTACGGGGTGCGGGCGGGCCACCGCGTCTGCATGGAGGCCCGGAGGATGGGGGCCATGCTGCGGCCGCTCGGGAACGTCGTCGTCCTCATGCCGCCGCTCGGCATGACCGAGGCGCAGCTCGCCGAGCTGGCGGGGATCACCCTCGCCTGCATCGAGAAGGTCACGGCGTCCCTCTAGCGGGAGCGGGGAGATGAACGGCCTCTTCGTCACGGCCACCGACACCGGCGTCGGCAAGACCGAGATCGCCTGCGCGCTGCTGCGCGCCGCCCGCGCCGCCGGCATCGACGCCGTCGGCATGAAGCCGGCGCAGGCCGGCGAGACGCCCGGCGAGCCGTCCGACGCCGAGCGGCTCCGCGAGGCGAGCGATCGCGTGGAGCCGCTCGAGGCGATCTGCCCGTACTCGCTCGCGGCCCCGCTCGCGCCGGCGGTCGCCGCGCGGCTCGAGGGGCGCACCATCGAGCTGGCGCGGATCGTCGCCGCGGCGCGGGCGCTCGCCGCGCGCCACGCGGCGATCGTCGTCGAGGGGGCCGGCGGCCTCCTCGTCCCGCTCACCGAGCGCGAGACCTACGCCGACCTCGCCGTCGCCCTCGCACTGCCCGTCGTCGTCGTGGCGCGCGCCGGGCTCGGGACGGTGAACCACGCCGCGCTCACCGTCGAGGCGCTGCGTCGCCGTGGGCTCTCGGTCGCCGCGATCGTGCTCAACCGCGCGGCGCCGGCGGACGATCCGTCGGTGCCGCACAACGCCGCGGAGATCGCGCGGCTGACGGGCTGCGACGTCATCGGCCCCACGCCGTTCCTGGCCGAGGGCGCGGCGCGCGCGGCGGCGCTGCGCGCGGCGATCGGAGGGGCCGTGGCGGTGCGCGGCCCCGGCGATCGTCACGCGCTGCTCGAGGCGCTCAGCGGCGGCGAGGCGATGAGTAGCCGTCGCTGAGCGCGCCCAGGAACGCGACGAGGTCCGCCTCTTCATCCGGCGTGAGGCCGAGGTCGCCGAGCTCCGTGGCGTTGACGTTCGCCGCGACCTCCGGCGCCGGCCAGCAGGTGCTCCCCTCGCCCGGATCGTCGGGCGCGCAGCGAGGGAGCACGTCGCGTGTGTTGTAGAAGTGGACGATCGCCTCGAGGCTCTTGAAGTAGCCGTTGTGTCCGAAGGCCTTGACGAAGTCCCGGGCGGGGCGGCGGTCCACGTTGCGCAGGGTCGGGACCTTCTGCTTGCCGAGGTTCTCGGGCGCCATCGCCGCCCACTCCGGCCGCGTGGCCAGGAAGCCGGCGAGCCCCGGGTCGACCCAGTCCACGCCCGCGGGGTTCCACGCCGGCTCGAAGTAGAAGGGGTTCATGGGGTTGCGGGGTACGCCGAGGTTGTCGAAGGTGTAGTCGGTGAAGAGCGGCGGGACGTGGCAGAGGGCGCACTTCCCCTTCCCGACGAAGACGCCGAGCCCACGCCGCTCGGCCGCCGAGAGCGCCCCCCTCCCGGCGAGCCAGTGGTCGTACCTGGAGCTGAAGGCGTTGACCTCCGGCGAGGCCTCGTAGGCCGCGATCGACGCGGCGATGAGATCGTAGGCTCGCATCGGGTCGTCGCAGGCATCACTGCCCCACACCTGCAGGAAGAGCGGCGCGTACGCCGCGGCGCAGACCCGGGTCACGACGGCCGCCGCGCTCGGGTTGTTCTGCTCCAGCGGGTTGAGGAACGGCCCCTGGGCCTGGTCGGCGGCGGGGTTGCCGAGCCGCTCGCCGGTGGCGCGGCCGTCCCAGAAGTTTCCGCCCACGAACAGGGCGGCCGCCTCGTCGAAGTGGAAGATCGGGGCCGTCGTGGCGTAGGCCGCGCTGGGCGGCTTGCGGTTGCCGAAGCGGGTCGGGTCCGCGCCGGGGTAGACGGCGCCGGTGGCGTTGACGAAGGCGCTCGGTCCCGTGAAGCCGACCTCGGGCGCGTGGCACGCCGCGCACGCCTGTCCCTTCGGCTCGGAGAGGTCCCGGTCGAAGAAGATCTGCTTCCCGAGTCGCTCCGCGTCGGTGAGCGCGGAGGGACGCTGCGCGCCTGCGCCGAGCGGAACGAGGATCGCTGCGATCCCCGACAACACGAGCGTCATCCGGAGCTTCCTCATGGCGATTCCTCCTCCTGCGAAGTGCTGCACCGCGAGTCCGGGTAGCACGCGGGCGGCGGAGGCGGGCGCGTGGGATCGGGGCTGCGACCACGCGCCATGGGGCGGCGCGGCCTCGCCCCAGGGTGCCACGCGCTCGAAGGTCCCTCGTCCGGGCGGCCTCTGCGGTGGCGGGGCGATATCGCAAATCGCTGTGCCGCAGGCGCGAAGTAAAGTTTTCGACGAGCGCGTGAAAATTGGATCGATCGCCGGATCGATCCTAGAGATCGCCTCGTGCCGAACGTCGTCGATCTCACTCTCGTCTCGCAGGCGAGGCGCACCCTCCTCGCGCTCCTCGAGGAGCGCGGCCTCGGGTTCTTCCTGCTCCCCGGCTCCCGCACCCCCCGCCTCGATCCGCGCCGCATCGCGTGGGTCGTCGAGGCCGCGCGCCGCATGGTCACGCGCCGCGCGCGCCACGACCCGAACGCGTTGTCGCGCACCCGGCGCGTCGTCCGTCGCGAGCTGATCCGCCGCCTCGCCGAGGCGATGCTCCAGGCGGGGCTGTAAGGTCCCCGCCCTCCGCACGCCGACGGCGCGGGGACGGAGGAGGCGCGCGGGCGGCCCCCTACGGCGCCTTGCCGCCGCCCGCCTTCGCGACGTAGCGCAATCTCAGGTCCGTGAGGAGGTTCTCGAGGAACTTCTCCTCCGCGGGCGTGAGGTTGCCGCGCGTCTTCTCCTGGAGCATCGCCAGGATGTCGATCGTCTGGTGGGCCACCGCGAGGTTCGGCGTCAGCGTCTCGCCCGTCTCGGGGTGCGGCGCGTCGCCGAGATGGACGAAGGCCGAGGAGCCGAGCGAGAGGATGAACGTGTAGAAGTCGATCGGGGCGGGCGTCTTCGGGTCGGGCATGCGTCCCCCATTCAATCAAAGTCGAAGGCGATCCGCTCGGAGGCGAAGCCGCGCTGCACGAGCAGGACCAGCCGGCCGGAGCGGCGGGCGCGGCCGGCCACGCGGCGGAACTCGCCGAGGCCGTCCACCTCGGTGGAGTTGACCTCGCGCACGAGGTCGCCCTGCTGCAGCCCGACGCGCGCGGCGGCGGAGCCCCGGTCGACGGCCCGGATCACGAGGAGCGTCCCGCCCCGGACCTTCTCCTCGCCGAGGGCGATCCCGATCCGGCTCCTGACGAGCTGCTCGATCCGCGCGCCCGCGAGCTCGACCGCGGTGACCTGGAGCGCGAGCGGCTTGCCGCCCCGCGAGAGGTCGAGCCGCGCGGCCGCGCCCGGGGCCAGGTCGCGGACGCGGAAGCGGAACTCCTCGGCGCTCCCGACCGGGGAGCCCTGGACCGCGTCGACGACGTCGCCGCGCCGGACGCCTGCGCGCTCCGCTGGCGAGCCGGCGTCGACCGCGGTGACCCCGACGCCGCCCGTCGCGCCGACCCGAGCCCCCTCGCGCGCCGGGAGGTCGTCCACGCTCACGCCGAGGAACCCCTCGCGCACCTCGCCGTGGGCGATCAGGTCGTCGGCGATCCGGCGCGCGCGGTCGATGGGGATGGCGAAGCCGATCCCGGCGTTCCGCTCGCCGAGGATGGCGGTGTTGATGCCGATGAGGCGGCCGTCGATGTCGAGGAGCGGTCCGCCGGAGTTCCCCGGGTTGATCGACGCGTCGGTCTGGATGAAGTCGAAGAGCATCCGGTCCCCCGCCTTGAAGTTGCGGTGGACCGCCGACACCACGCCGGTCGTGACGGTGTGCGAGAGGCCGAAGGGGTTGCCGATGGCGATCACGGTCTCGCCGGGCAGCAGATCCTCGGAGCGGCCCGCCGGGACGTAGGGCAGCCGCTCGCTGGTCTGGAGCTTCAGGACCGCGAGGTCGCTCGACGGATCCGCGCCGACGACGCGCGCCGTGAACTCCCGCCCGTCGAGCAGCCCGACGCGGAGCCGCGTCCCGCGCTCGATGACGTGGTTGTTGGTGAGGACGTACCCCTCGGGCGAGACGATGACGCCCGAGCCGAGGGACGTGACCGCGTAGCCCTTCCGGTAGCGGGGGGTCTCCAGCAGGTCGCCGAAGAGGAGCTCCGCCATCGACTGGGGCTGGCCGCCCACGCGGACGCGGACCAGCTCCTCGGCGGAGACGTTGACGACCGCCCCCCGGACGCGCTCCACCGCCTGGACGACGGGGGTGCGGCGGTTCGGGCTGGGGCGTTCGTCGGCGCGGGGGAGGGCCGCGCGGGAAGGGGCGGGCGCGGCGAGCGCCGTGAGCAGCAGGGAAAGCGCGAAGGATCCGCGCGTCACCACGCTAGCCCTCGTCGTCGTCCTCGTCGAGGTCGTCCTCGCCCTCCATCGCCGCCTCGACCGGCTCGGCCTGGTCGGTGAGGTCGGGGAGGGCCTTCAGGTGCTTCTCGTAGTCCTTCTCGTCGAGCACGCCCTTGCGCAGGTAGCGTGCCACGGTGCGGCGATCGACGAGCTTGTTCTCGATCTCGGACATTGGATCCTGGTTCCTCGGAGCGGAAGGCGGGGAAAATATGCGGCGCCTTGCGGCTGCGTCAAGCGCATGCTACCGCCAAGCGCATGTCGACGTCCCCTGCTTCGATCGCCGAGGGCACGCCCCATGCGGCGCGCCTCGCGCGCCTCGCCGGGATCTACGCCATCGCCGGCGGACCGGAGCTGGTCGACCGCGCCGCGGCGGCCATCGACGGGGGCGCGCGCGTCGTGCAGGTCCGCTGGAAGGACGCGCCGGCCGGGGCGGTCCTCGCCGCGACGAGGCGCGTGGTCGACCTGGCCCGCGGCCGCGCCCTCGTCATCGTCAACGACCGCGCCGACCTCGCGCTCCTGTCGGGCGCCGACGGCGTGCACGTGGGCGACGAGGATCTCCCGGTCGCCGAGGCGCGCAGCCTGCTCGGGCCCGACCGGCTCGTGGGGCGGACCTGCCGGACGTTCGAGGAGGCGAAGTGGGCCATCGCCGACGGCGCCGACCACGTCGGCTTCGGCCCCATGTTCGAGACCACGAGCAAGCAGCTCGGCGTCCCGCCGCGGCCCATGTCCGCGCTGCGGGAGGTGGCGTCGTCGCTCGGCGCGCCGGTCGTCGCGATCGGCGGCATCACGCTCGAGCGCGTCGGCGGGATCGCCGCCGCCGGCGCGGCCTGCGCGGCCGTGATCGGTGACCTGTTCGACCGGGGTGACCCGAGGGAGCGGGCCCGGCTGCTCACCGCCGCCTTCGAGGCCGGGAGGGCGCGACGGTGAGCGCGCGGCCGCGGATCGGCATCTCGCTCGACGCGGACGAGTCGAAGGCGCGCTACGAGCTGAAGCGGACCTACGTCGACGCGGTCCTGGCGGCGGGAGGCCTGCCCATCCTCCTCCCCTTCGTGGGGCCCGCAGAGGCCGAGGCCTACACCGGGCTCCTCGACGGGCTCGTGCTCTCGGGCGGCGCCTTCGACGTCCCCCCCGCGCTCTACGGCGAGGCCGTGCGGCCGGCGTGCGGGCCGCTGATCCCGGAGCGGACCGACGGGGAGCTGAGGCTCCTGCGGAGCGCGCTCGCGACCGGCCTGCCGGTGCTCGGGGTCTGCGGGGGCATGCAGCTCCTCAACGTCGCGATGGGCGGCTCGCTGCACCAGGACCTGCCGACCGACATCGGGATCCGGACGCACCAGCAGCCCCCCCCGAAGGACGTCCCGAGCCACGACGTCGAGATCGTGCCCGCGACCCGGCTCGCGGCGCTCACCGGCGCCGGGAGGCTCCGCGTCAACTCCACGCACCACCAGGCCGTGAAGGCGGTGGGGCCGGGGCTGCTCGTGACGGCCCGGGCGCCCGACGGCGTGATCGAGGCGATCGAGCTGCCCGGCCATCCCTTCGCGATCGGCGTGCAGTGGCACCCGGAGGCGGCGCTGCGTCACGAGCCGCGCCACGCCGGGATCTACCTCGGGCTCGTGCGCGCCGCCTCGGAGCGACCGAGGTGACGGTGACGGGCCCGGCGCCGCGGGTCCTCGTCGCCGCGGGGCTCGATCCCTCGGGCGGGGCGGGGCTGGTCGCCGATCTCGAGGCCCTCGCCGCGGTCGGCGCGCGCGGCTGGGCGGTGGCGACGGCGCTCACCGCGCAGGGGCCGAGGGGGGCGCGCGGCTTCGAGCCCGTTGGCGAGGCGATGCTCCGCGCGCAGATCGACGCCCTGCTCTCCGGCGAGGAGCGGCCCGGCGCCCTCAAGACCGGCATGCTCGGCCGCGCGGCGATCGCCCGCGGCCTCGCCGCCCGCTTCCAGGAGCCGGACCTCGCGCGCGTCCCCCTCGTCCTCGACCCGGTCCTCGCCGCGTCCTCGGGGGCGCGCCTCTTCGACGACGAGGGGCTAGGCCTCGAGCCGGCGCTCCGCGCGCTCCTCGCGCGGGCCACGCTCGTGACGCCCAACCTCCCGGAGCTGGCCGCGCTCACGGGGCGCGACGTCTCGACCGACGAGGCGGCGGTCGAGGCCGCGAAGCACCTGCCGGTCGCGGTGGCGGTCCTCGTGAAGGGGGGCCATCGCGACGGGCAGCCGGTGGACCTCCTGGTCGAGGACGGGCGCCACGTGACGCGCTTCCCGGGTACGCGCCGGGCGAGGGGCGCGCGGGGCACCGGCTGCCGCCTGGCGTCGGCGATCGCGGGGCTGCTGGCCGCGGGGGCGCCGCTCCACGAGGCGATCGCGGGGGCGAAGCGGGTGGTGGAGCGCTACCTCGACGCCGCCGCCGGCCCGTGAGGCCGCCGCCGCGGATCGGCGCGGCCTACGCCCCGCCGCTCGGGGTCATCTCGGCGAAGTAGGTGTTGGTCTTGAAGAAGACCAGGTCCACCTTCCCGGTGGGGCCCTGGCGCTGCTTCGCCACCACGAGCTGAACTTGTTGGGTGTCGCCCGTCTGGGCGGGCGCGCCGTCCTTCTCGTCGCCGTCGTCGCGGTGGAGGAACATGACCACGTCGGCGTCCTGCTCGATGGCGCCCGACTCGCGCAGGTCGGAGAGCATCGGTGGCTCGCCCTTGCGCTTCTCGACGCCGCGGTTGAGCTGCGAGAGGGCCAGGACGGGGACCTGCAGCTCCTTCGACAGCTGCTTGAGCGAGCGGCTGATCGTGGCGATCTCCTGCTCGCGCGACTGGATGCCGCGCTCGCTCGCGACGTGCATGAGCTGGAGGTAGTCGATCACGACGAGGTCGAGGCCGCCCTGCTCCCGCTTGATCTTGCGGCACTTGGAGCGGAGCTCGACCGGTGACAGGACGAAGTTGTCGTCGAGCCAGATGGACGCCCGGCAGATCTTCTCGGCGTGGTTGGAGACCTTCTCCCAGTCGAGGTTCGACATCATGCCCTGCGAGAGGCGCCGCCAGTCGAGCTTGGCCTCCGAGGCGAGCATGCGGAGGGCGAGCTGGTCGGAGGGCATCTCGAGGGAGAAGACGGCGACCTTCCTCCCCTGCTTCACCGCGGCGTGCGCCGCGATGTTGAGGGCGAAGGCGGTCTTGCCGACCGAGGGGCGGGCCGCGAGGACGATGAGCGCGCCCGGCTGGAGGCCGAGCATCATCTTGTCGAGGGTGGGCAGGCCGGTGGGCACGCCGGTGATCGGCGAGAGCCCCGCCTTCACGCGCTTCTGGATCGTCTCCAGGTTGTCCACGGCCTGGAGGAGCGGCTCCTGGATGGGCCGCAGCGTCTCGATCCCCGTCCCGGCGGCCGCGCCGAAGACGTCCTGCTGCGCCGAGTCCAGGAAGTTCTGGACGTTGGCGCCCGACTCGTAGCCGCGCTCGACGACCCGCTGCGCGGTGAGCATCATCTGGCGCAGGCGGGCGAGGTCCTGGACGACGCGCGCGTAGTGGTCGGCGTTGCTGGCCGTCCCGAGCCCGCGGGCGAGCGACAGCGGGAGCTCGCGGGGGACCGCCGTCCCGAGCCAGCCCTTCGCGTCGAGCCGCTGCATGACGAGGACCGGGTCGATCGTCCTGCCCTCCGCCGCGAGCCCGACGCAGACGTCGAACACGTGCTGGTGCGGCAGCAGGTAGAAGTCGCCCGGCTTGAGCCGCGCAGAGACCTGGTCGAACGCGTTCTCGTCGATGAGGACCGCGCCGAGCACCGCCTGCTCCGCCTCCACGTTGTGGGGCAGATCGCGGGCGCTCTTCAGCGCGGAGACGGGGGCTTCGGGACGTCGGGGGGCTTCCTGCTCGGCCATCGGTGCGCGCAGCCTAGCAGCGGGGTCCGACGTGGATCACCGTGGATGTGCGGTGGAGAACCCCCGAAATCGCGAGGGAATCCGCCGTGGAAAGGGGGTGGAGAGCCGGTGGAGAGAGGGTGGACTGCTCCCGCACACCGAGTCGGTGTAGATTCCGGGCCAATGCATCCGATGCTGGTCTCGTCAAGGGCACTCTTCACGGTGTCGCTGGCGGCGTTCGCCGCGGCCGCCTCCGCCCAGGCCCCCGCGGTACCGGGGGTCCCCGCCGCGAAGGCGTCCGACGCCACGCTCCTCGAGATCGCCCGGGGGAAGATCCGGGGCGCCGTCCTGGCCACGGCGAGGGCGGAGCTGGAGGGCGGCGCGGTGGCGATGCTCATCGCCTCGCAGCCGCGCCCGAAGGGGACCGCCTACGAGCTGGTCGTGGTCGGGGACGAGGGGGGCTCCCCGGCGCTCCTCGCGAGCGACGAGATCGAGGGTCTGGAGCTCGCCGGCGCACCGACCGTGGCCGTCGCCGCGGGGACGCCGCGCGTCGCGACGGGGGCGCTCACCGCCACCGTCGGGGTGAAGGCGGCGGACGGCAGCGTCGAGGAGCGGGCCCTCGTCTACCGGTTCGGCGCGGGCCGCCTCACGCGCCTCCTCGCCGCCCCGCCGTCGCGGCTCTTCCCGGCCGGCTCGCGCCGCCAGAGCGTCCGCCAGGCGATCGAGCTCCTCCCGACGTCCGCGGGGGGCTTCAAGGACCTGCGCGTGCGCACCACCACCTCGGAGTGCGACGCCGCCGGCGCCTGCGCGGAGGACGTGGAGCTGACGAGCTACCGGTTCGACGGCGTGCGCCACGCCGAGCGCCCGTACCCGATCCCCTTCCTCGAGAAGATCGTGGCGTCCTCCGAGCTCCCATCGCGGGGCGGGCTCGTCGACTACTCGGCGGCGGCCGCCGTGGACGGCCGGCTCGACACCGCGTGGTGCGAGGGGGCGCCCGGCGCCGGCTGGTTCGAGAAGCTGGAGCTCACCTTCGTCCCGGCGCAGCGCCTGAAGGCGGTCTCGATCGTGCCGGGGCTCGGGACCGGCGACGCCTTCCGCGAGGTCACCCGGCCGAAGCGGGTCCGCGTGATCCTCGGCGACGGGAGGAAGGTCGAGGCCGGCCTCGCCGACGAGGCGAAGCCGCAGCGGATCGCGCTCCCGGACGGCGAGCGGGTCTTCGGGATGACGCTCGTCGTCGTGGACGTGTACAAGGGGAAGCGGGAAGACGCCTGCATCAGCGAGCTGGATCTGGAGGTGGAACCGTGAATCGAACCGTGCGTGTCGCCGTCGTCGCCGTGCTGTCCACGCTGGCCGGGTGCGCCGGCCTCGGGGGGGTCCTGCGGGCGGGCATCCAGCCGCCGGAGGTCTCGGTCCTCTCCGCGGCGCCCACGGGCGTCGACTTCGAGGGGCTGAGCTTCGCGGTGGACCTCCGGGTCCAGAACCCCAACCCCGTCGGGCTCCGGGTCGCGGGGCTCGCGTGGCAGCTCGACGTCGAGGGCGGTCGCGCCGCGTCGGGGGAGGCGCCGGGGGGGCTCACCCTGCCGGCGAACGGCGCGGCCAACTCGCGCGTCACCGCGCGGCTCCGCTTCGCCGATCTCGCGAGGCTGGTGCAGCTGACCGAGGTCCGCGACCAGGTCGGGCTGAGGGTGGCCGGCCGGGTCACGGTGGAGACGCCCATCGGCCCGCTCGACGTGCCGTGGTCCTGGACCGGCGAGGTGCCGGTGCCGCGCCTGCCGAAGCTGGAGCTGGCCGGGATCCGGATGGGCCGGCAGTCGTTCACCGAGACCGAGGTGGTGGTCAGCCTCCGGGTCCGGAACGCGAACGCCTATGCGCTGCCGGCGGCGTCGATCAAGCTCGACGTCGACCTCAACGGCAGCCGGGTCGCGCAGGCGACGAGCCGCCAGCTGCCGTCGGTCGGCGCCGGCGGCGCGGCGACGCTCGAGGTGCCGGTCCGCATGTCGGTCCTCGGCGCCGGCGCGGCGCTCCTCACGTCCCAGGGCCGGCCGATCGTCGCCGTGGCGCGCGGCTCCGCCGGCTTCGGCTGGATGCAGTTCCCGTTCGAGGTGACCGGCCAGCTGCCGCTGCCCTGACCCGGGGGCGGGGCCGTCAGTTGAGGTACTTCGGCGATGGGGCCGGGGGCTGGACACCCAGCGCCTCGAGCCCCTGCCGCGTCAGCAGGTAGGTCACCTTCCCGCTGCCGCGCTCCGTCTCGAGCGTCGCCTCGAACGCGGGGCCGGCGATCGTGCCGAGCAGCATCGTCCGCTTCAAGTTCACCACCTGCCCGGAGAGGGTGTCTCCCGCGACGCGGCCGACGGCCCGATCCTGCCGGTACAGGTCGAGCGCGGTCTGGTGGAGCGTCGCGGCGAGCGAGGGGCCGAGCGGGATGGAGCTGAAGAGGACCGAGATCAGGGTCCAGCCGGCGGCCGGCGGCGGGGCTTCTGCCATGGAGAGGGTATATCGCGGCGGGGGCGTCCCGCGCCGCTAGCCCTTGACCGCGAAGTAGGTGGCGTCGGGGTGGTGGAGCACGATGGCCGAGGTCGAGGCCTCGGGGACCATCTGGTGCGCCTCCGTCAGCGAGACGCCGATCGTCCGCTCGGGGTCGAGCAGCCTGAAGACGAGCCGCTGGTCGGAGAGGTCCGGCCACGCGGGATAGCCCGGGGAGTAGCGCTTCCCCTGCTCGTCCGGCAGCCCCAGCTCGCGCCGGACGCGCCGGTGCCAGTGCTCGGCCAGCGCCTCGGCCGCCTCGACCGCGAGGCCGTGGATGAAGAGGCTCCGGGCGTACTCCCCCTTCTCGTTCAGCGCGCCCGCCAGCTTCGACGCGCGGTCGCCGACCGTGACGACCTGCAGGGCGCACACGTCCGAGCCCTTCTCCTCGCGGAACCAGTCGGCCATGCAGAGGTGGCGCTCCCCCGGCTGCCGCGGCAGCTTCAGGCGCCCCAGCTCCGCGAGCTTGTGGACCGGGTCGAGGATCACGAGGTCGTTCCCATCGGCGTGGCACGGGAAGTAGCCGTAGACGACCCGCGGGACGAGCCAGCCCTCCGCCTGGGCCTCGGCGGTGAGCGCGGCGAGGCGCGGGCCGAAGTCCTCCTTCACCAGCCGCTCGTACTCGGGGCCGCTCACCCGGCCGCCCCACTGGAGCTTGAAGAGCTCGGTCCGGTCGAGCAGGGGCCAGAGGTCGGCGAGCGGGACCTCGCCCGACGGGACGGTCCGGGTTCCCCAGAACGGCGGGGTGGGGACGTGCGGCGCGGGGCGCGTCCCCGGGCGCGTGGTGCGGACCGGGGCCGGCGGGGCCCCCTCGTCGGCCGGGGCGTCGCGGAGCGCGAGCGCGCGCGCGAGGTTCTCCGAGCGGAGCGCGTCGCGCCGCTCCGGGTCCACGAGCGCGTCCATGAGCGCGAGCCCGTCGAAGGCGTCGCGGGCGTAGTAGACGCCGCCGGCGTAGGGCGTGCCGTCGCCGGCGAAGAGCGTCTTCGCGGCGAAGCGCCGGTTGATGGCGGCGCCCCCGACGATGACCGGGAAGGAGAGGTTGCGCCGGTGGAGCTCCTCGACGCAGGCCGGCATCTGCTTCGACGTCGACACGAGGAGCGCCGAGAGCCCGATGGCGTGGGCGTCCACGGCGACCGCCTTCTCGATGATGGTCGCGACCGGCACCTGCTTGCCGAGGTCGTGGACGGTGAAGCCGTTGTTCTGGAGGATCGTCTTGACCAGGTTCTTGCCGATGTCGTGGACGTCGCCGTAGACCGTGGCGAGGACGACCGTGCCCTTGGTGGCGCCCTCCTTCCGCTCCAGGAACCCCTCGAGGTAGGAGACCGCGCGCTTCATCACCTCGGCCGACTGGAGGACGAAGGGGAGGATCAGCTCTCCCGCGCCGAAGCGGTCGCCGACGTCCTTCATCGCCGGGAGGAGCACCTCGTTCAGCACCGCGACGGCGGAGCGCCGGGTGAGGGCCTCGTCGATCAGCGGCTCGATCCCCTCCGGGCGGCGGTGGAGGATCTGGAGCGCGAGCCGCTCCTCGGCGCTCTTGCCGGCGAGCAGATCCTCGACGGGCGCGGCGGGCCGGTCCTTCCCCTTCTCGCCGAAGTGGGCGATGAGCCTCGCGAGCGCGTCGTCGCGCCGATCGAAGATCAGGTCCTCGGCGAGCTGGCGCTCCTCGGCCGCGATCGCCGGGTAGGGCCGGATGTCCTTCGGGTTCACGATGGCGAGGTCGAGCCCCGCCTGGACCGCGTGGTAGAGGAACGCGGAGTTCACCACCTCGCGGGCGCCCTTCGAGAGGCCGAAGGAGACGTTGGAGACCCCGAGGATCGTGTAGACGCCGGGGTGCTCCGCCTTGATCCGGCGGATCCCCTCCAGCGTCTCGACGGCGCTCCTGCGGTACTCGGGGCTGCCGGTGGCGAGCGTGAAGGTGAGCGCGTCGAAGGCGATCGAGTCGGTGGCGACGCCGTGCTCGGCGGCGACCTCGACGATGCGCCGCGCGACCTCCGCCTTCCGGTCGGCCGTCTGGGCCATGCCCTTCTCGTCGATGGTGAGCGCCACGACGGCGGCGCCGTACCGCTTCACGAGCGGCAGCACCCGCCGGATCTTCTCGCCCCCCTTCTCGAGGTTGACCGAGTTGACGATGGCGCGCCCCGGGTAGACCTTGAGCCCGCTCTCGAGCACGTCGGGCTCGGTCGAGTCGATCATCACCGGCGCCTCGACCGTCTGCGCGAGCAGCCGGACGAGGGTCCGCATCTGCGCCCCCTCGTCGTCCCGCTCGTTGAGCGCCGTCGAGACGTCGAGGACGTGGGCCCCCGCGTCGACCTGCCCGCGCGCGATCTGGAGGAGCCCCTCGTAGTCGTCGGCGACGAGCAGCTCCTTCACCTTCTTCGAGCCCTGGGCGTTGAGCCGCTCGCCCACGACGAGCGGGCGCGGCTCCATGCCGAGGGGGACGGCCTTCATGGCGGAGGAGAGCTCGCGCGCCGGCGCCGGCCGGACGCGGCGGGGGGCCTTGACGGTGCGGAGCCGCTCGACGACCGCCTTCATGTGCTCGGGGGTGGTGCCGCAGCATCCGCCGACGAGGTCGACCCCGTACTTCGCGACGAACTCGGCGAGCGCCTCGGCGAGGGCGGCCGGGGGGAGGCGGTAGACGGCGTGCCCGTCCACGTTCTCGGGCATGCCGGCGTTGGGGAGGATCGAGACGTAGTGCGAGGACTTCTCGCAGAGCAGCCGGACGCTCTCCCGCATCTCGGCGGGGCCGGTGGAGCAGTTGATGCCGATGGCGTCGAGCGGGAGCCGCTCCAGCGTGGCCAGGGCCGCCTGGACGTCGGTGCCGAGGAGCATGCGGCCGTTCGCGTCGAGCGTCGGCTGCGCGATGATGAAGACGTCGCGGGCGCACGCGCGCCGCACGGCGTCCACCGCGAGGACCGCCGCGCGCAGCTCGAGGATGTCCTGCTGGGTCTCGATGATGACCGCGTCGACGCCGCCCTCCACGAGCCCCTTCGCCTGCTCGTAGAAGATGCGCTCCAGCGCGTCGGACGTGATGTTCCCGAGCGCCGGGTCGCTGGAGGAGGGGAGCATCCCGGTGGGGCCCATCGAGCCGGCCACGAAGCGCGGCTGCGCCGGCGTCGAGAAGCGGTCGGCGGCGCGCCGGGCGACGATCGCCGCCCGGAAGTTCACCTCGTAGGTCCGGTGGCCGAGCCCGTACTCGTCGAGCTTCAGGCGGGAGGACCCGAACGTGTTGGTCTCGACGATGTCGCAGCCGACCGAGAAGTACCGCGCGTGGATCTCCTCGACGAGGTCGGGGCGCGTGAGCACCAGCAGGTCGTTCGCCCCCTCCTTCCCGCCGTACTCGGCGGCGGTCAGCTGGTGGCGCTGGATCTGGGTCCCCATCGCCCCGTCGAACACGAGGACGCGCTTCGCGATCGCTTCCCGGAAGGTCACTTGGTGCCGATCCCTCGAAGATGAGAAGGGCCCGCGGCAGGCGGACCCGTGTCCGGTTTAGCAGAGCCACGTCCAGTGCGCGAGCCGCTGGCTGCCGCCTCGGTGGGGCGGCGAGGGGGAGAGGCCCCTTCGGCGGCTAACCCCTTGGCGGGGCGATGTTTTTGGAGCGGGGCCGGCGTTAAGATCCCCTCGTGCTCCACGAGGCGCGCTACTGGGAGCCAGCCTCCGGCGGGAAGGTGCTCTGCACCCTCTGCCCTCGCGGATGCCGGCTCGGCGATGGTCAGGACGGCTTCTGCTTCATCCGGAAGAACCGCGGGGGGAAGCTCGTGACGGCCGGCTGGGGGCGGACGACGGGCTTCGCGGTCGACCCGGTGGAGAAGAAGCCGCTCGCCCACTTCTACCCCGGCACGAGCTGCCTCTCCTTCGGGACGGCCGGCTGCAACCTGGGCTGCATGTTCTGCCAGAACTGGGACATCTCGAAGGCGCGCCAGGACGACGAGCGCGCCGCGCCGTGGACCCCCGACCGCGTGGTGGACCTCGCGGTCGAGTGCGGCTCGCCGGCCCTCGCCTTCACGTACAACGACCCGATCATCTGGGCCGAGTACGCCATCGACGTCGCGCGCGCCGCGCACGCCCGCGGGCTCCGGACGATCTTCGTGAGCAACGGCTGGGTGCTCGCGAGGGCGCGCGAGGAGATCTTCGCCGAGATGGACGCCACCAACGTCGATCTCAAGGCCTTCACCGACGGCTTCTACAAGCGGCAGTGCCTCGCCAGCCTGGCGCCGGTCCTCGAGACGCTCGAGTGGCTCGCGAGGCAGGGGAAGACCTGGGTGGAGGTGACCAACCTCATGATCCCGGGGCTCAACGACGATCCGTCGGAGACGCGGAGGCTCTCCGAGTGGATCGCGCACCACATGGGGCTGGACGTGCCGCTCCACTTCACGGCGTTCCACCCCGACTGGAAGATGCTCGACCGCCCGCGCACGCCGGCCGAGACGCTCGTGCGGGCGCGCGCCATCGCCCGGGACGTGGGGCTGCGCTACGTCTACACGGGCAACGTCCACGACGCCGAAGGCCAGACGACGTACTGCCCCGGCTGCGGCGCCGCGGTGATCGAGCGCGACTGGCACGCGGTGCGGAGGGTGCGCATGCGCGCCGACGCCTGCGCCGAGTGCGGCGGGAGGATCGCCGGCCGGTTCGCCGCGGCGGCGCCCGCGCCGACCGGCGGGTCGCGGCGGGTGCTGGCGATCTAGCGGATCTTCGCGAGCGCCGCGGTGTCGCTGGCGGCGGCGCGGCCCCGGCCGGCTAGCGGCGGCGCGCGCCGAGCAGCATCGGCTCGTTGAAGATCATGACCCCCGCCTCGTCGGTCCGCGTGCGGGCGGCCTCGAGGTCCTTGGGCTTCCGGACCGGGACCCGGGCGAGGGCGCCGATCGGGGCCGCGCAGCGGAAGCCGAGCAGCTCGATCCGCTCGTCGGGGACGTTCCAGCCGCGGAAGGAGGCGGAGAGGAACTCGGGTGCGCTGTCGCCCCAGGAGCCGCCGCGGATGACGCGGTGCCGGTCGTGGGCCGTGGAGGTCCACTCGCGCACGTTCCCCGCGAGGTCCTGGATGCCCTCGGGCGTCCGGCCTGCCGGGAAGCTGCCGACCGGGCAGGTGGTCTTGCGCAGCCCCTTCCCCTTGTCGTTGCCGTCGCCGTCCCAGCACGCGCGCGCCGCGGGCGCCACCTCGCCCCACGGGAAGGTGCGCTTGCTCAGCCCGCCGCGGGCCGCCCACTCCCACTCCTCCTCGGTCGGCAGCCGCTTCCCGTGCTCGCGGCAGAAGGTCTCCGCCTCGGCCCAGGTGACGCAGTTGATCGGGTGGGACCCGAACCCCTTCTTCCCCCAGGTCGCGGCGTTGCCGCACTGGAGGTCGTCGGCCTTGCAGGCGCCCGCCGCCGCGCAGGTCGCGTAGGCGTCGACGGTCACCTCGTTGCGGTCGAGGCAGAAGGAGTTGAGGCTCACGGGATCGCGCCCCTCCGGCGCGAGCATCCCCCCCTCGACGGCGGCCATGCCCGACGGGCACGGCCCCGCCGCGCGCGCGCCGAGCGGCGAGGCCGCGGCGACGAGGGACAGGACCATGAGGGGAGCGGCGCGGCGGAGGCGGGTGGGGCGTTCCATAGGGCACGCAGAGTGTAGCGGCGAGCGGCGAAGCGCGCGATGTGCGGCGGGGTGGCTGCCGGTGGCATGCGGCGAAGGGGCCAGGCTCCCCGGCGGCGCGCCGCGCGCGCCCGCTCCGTCCACGGCCCGATCTGAAGTAAGCTCCCGCCCCCTCTCGACTCCAGCCCAGAGAAGCGACCGCCATGCCCCCCTACGTGATGTCGATGCACCGCGTCACCAAGATGGTCCCGCCCAACCGGCAGATCATCAAGGACATCTCCCTCTCCTTCTTCGCCGGCGCCAAGATCGGCCTGCTCGGGCTCAACGGCTCGGGGAAGTCGACGACGCTGCGGATCATGGCGAAGGTGGACGACGAGTTCGACGGTGAGCTCACGCACCAGCCGAACCTCAAGATCGGCTACCTGCCGCAGGAGCCGAAGCTCGATCCCGAGAAGACGGTCCGCGAGGAGGTCGAGTCGGCGCGCGGCGAGATCGCGAACGTCCAGGCGAAGCTGGAGAAGGTCTACGCGGCCTACTCCGAGCCCGACGCCGACATGGAGAAGCTGGCCGAGGAGCAGGCGCGGCTCGAGGCGATCCTGGCCAACGCCGGGGCCGACACGGGCCAGGACCTCGAGATCGCGGCCGACGCGCTGCGCCTCCCGCCGTGGGACCAGAAGATCAAGGTGCTCTCCGGCGGCGAGAAGCGGCGCGTCGCGCTCTGCAAGCTGCTCCTGTCGAAGCCGGACATGCTGCTGCTCGACGAGCCGACCAACCACCTCGACGCCGAGTCGGTGGAGTGGCTCGAGCAGTACCTCCAGCGCTTCCCGGGCACCGTCGTCGCGATCACGCACGACCGCTACTTCCTGGACAACGCCGCGGAGTGGATCCTGGAGCTCGACCGCGGGCGCGGGATCCCCTGGAAGGGGAACTACTCCTCCTGGCTCGACCAGAAGGAGCAGCGGCTCGAGGTCGAGGCGAAGCAGGAGAGCGCCCGGATCAAGGCGATGAAGCAGGAGCTCGAGTGGGTGCGCCAGAACCCGAAGGCGCGCCAGGCGAAGTCCAAGGCCCGCCTCGCCCGCTTCGAGGAGCTCTCCTCCTTCGAGTACCAGAAGCGGAACGAGACGCAGGAGATCTTCATCCCGGTGGCGGAGCCGCTCGGGAAGGACGTCATCGAGTTCAAGAACGTCTCGAAGGGCTTCGGCGACCGGCTCCTGATCGACGACCTCTCCTTCATCGTCCCGCCCGGCGCGGTGGTCGGGATCATCGGCCCGAACGGCGCGGGCAAGTCGACGCTCTTCAAGATGATCACGGGCGCCGAGAAGCCGGACGCCGGCCAGGT
>DATIVK010000167.1:0-7996 GCA_035465955.1 Anaeromyxobacteraceae bacterium
CGCGGAGGCACACCATGAAGGAGCGGCTGATCCAGGACGTCGTCACTCCCACCCCCACCCACGACGGCGCGGGCGTCCGGCTGAAGCGGTCGATCGCCACCGAGCGGCTCGACCACCTCGACCCGTTCTTCCTCTTCGACCACTTCGGCTCGGAGAACCGGGAGGACTACATCGCCGGCTTCCCGATGCACCCGCACCGGGGGATCGAGACGATCACCTACATGCTCGACGGCAGCGTCGCGCACCGCGACAGCATCGGGAACCACGGCGTCATCGGGCCGGGCGACGTGCAGTGGATGACGGCCGGCAGCGGGATCCTTCACGAGGAGATGCCGAAGGTGGGCCCGCGGCGGCTCGACGGCTTCCAGGTCTGGGTCAACCTCCCGGCGAAGCTGAAGATGACGATGCCGCGCTACCAGGACGTGCCCGCGGCGAGGATCCCCGAGGTCGCCCGCGCCGACGGCTCGCGCGTCCGCGTCGTGGCGGGCGAGGTGGACGGCGTCCAGGGCGCCGTGCGCGACATCTTCGCCGGGCCGAGCTACCTCGACGTCGCGCTGCCCGCGGGCGGGACCTTCGAGCAGCCGGTCCCGGCGGGCCACACGGCCCTCCTGTACGTCTTCCAGGGGGAGGTCGTCGTCGGCGGCGCGGAGGCGGCCCGCGGGAGGAGCGTCGCGGCGGTGAGGCTCGTCGTCCTCACGGACGGCGAGGTCGTCCGGGTCCACGCGCCGGGCGCCGCCGCCCGCTTCCTGCTCCTCTCCGCGCAGCCGCTCCACGAGCCCTACGCCCGCTACGGCCCGTTCGTCATGAACACGCCGGACGAGGTGCGGCAGGCGCTGCAGGAGCTCCACGACGGGACCTTCATCAAGCGCCACGCGTGAGGGGCCGGACGCCTCTCGAAGGGCCTTGGAGCCGCCCCCCCGCGGGTGGTTTATGGGGGGCATGGGTAGCCCTGCTCCCGACACCGCCCCCTCCGCCCTCCCCGGCGGCCGCCGCCGCACGCTCCTGCGCGTCGCCGCCGTCGTCGGCGGCCTCTTCGCCGCCTGGACGGCCTTCGGCTTCTTCATCGCGCCCACGATCCTCCGGGGCGTGCTCGTGAAGCAGGCCTCCGCCGCGCTGCGCCGCGACGCCTCCGTGGCGAGGGTCCGCGTGAACCCGCTCGCGCTCTCGGTCACGATCGAGGGGTTCGCGGTGAAGCACCGCTCCGGCGCGCCGTTCCTCGCCTGGGACTCGCTCTACGTGCGGCTCTCCCCGCTCCGGATGCTCCGCGGGGACGTCGGGATCGCCGAGATCCGGCTCGTCCGGCCCGCCGTGGAGGCGGGGCTCGACGCCCGCGGCGCGCTGACCTTCCAGGACCTGCTCGAGCCGGACCCCGCGGCCCCGGCGCCGCAGCCCGCGGCCCCGGAGGCCGGCGGCGGGATCGGCGTCTCCATCGGCCGGCTCGCGATCGAGGAGGCGCGCGTGACCTTCACGGACGCGACGCGCCGCCCGGCGTTCGCCTCGACGCTCGGGCCGCTCACGGTCCGGCTCGAGTCCTTCCGCACGAAGGGGGGCGGCGACAGCCCCTATACCTTCGCCGGCACGACCGACGCGGGCGAGACCTTCCGCTGGACGGGGAAGGTCCGGACGCAGCCGCTCCGCTCGGCGGGGACGCTCGCCTTCGAGCGGATCTCCCTCCCCCGCTACACGACCTACGCGCAGGACGAGTACCCGATCGTCATCCGGGAGGGGCTCCTCGACTACGAGACGGGCTACGACCTCGAGTGGGGCGCGGACCGCCACGTCCTGAAGATCGCGGGCGGGAAGCTGGCGATCGACGGGCTCGCCGTCGGCCCCCGCGGCGGCGACGCCGACGTTCCGGTGAAGCTGCCGCGCATCGAGATGACCGGGATCGACGCCGACGTGATGGCGAAGGAGGCGACCGTCGGCGACTTCACCGTCCGGGGCGGCAGCCTCCGGGTCCGCAAGGACGCCGGCGGGCTGGAGCTGATGCGGATGATGCCGCCGCCGTCCGAGGGGAAGTGGAGCTGGTCGGTCGGCGCGGTCCGGATCGCGGACGCCGCGATGCGCGTGGAGGACCTGACGGCGCAGCGCCCCGTCGTCCTCCCGCTCACCGACGTGCAGGTCCGGCTCGATCGGCTGAAGAAGGGGCCCAGGTCGGTCTCGCCGCTCTCCGTCTCGCTCACCTGGAACGGCACCGGGCGGCTCGCCGTGAAGGGCGACGTGCAGCCGCTCGGGGACGAGGGGAGGCTCGAGATCGACGCCGCCGACCTCGACCTCACGCCCTTCGATCCCTACCTGGGGCCGGACCTGAAGGCGCGGCTCGCCGGCGGGCGCGCCGGCGCGAAGGCGAAGGTCACCTACGACACCGGCCACCCCGCCACGCGCTGGACGTACCAGGGCGACTTCCGGCTCGATGGGCTCGCCGTCGCGGAGCCGGGGAACGAGGAGTTCCTCCGGTGGCGCGCGCTGGAGATCACCGGGATCGACGCCGCCTCCACGCGGCGCGCCACGGTGCGCGCCGTCCGGCTCGTCGAGCCGCGCACCCGGCTCTACGTCTGGGAGGACGGCGCCACGAGCGTCGCGCGCGTGCTCGGCCAGAAGCCCCCTGCGAAGGCGAGCGAGTCGTCGGAGGGAGCGAAGCCGGAGGAGGCGGCGCCGGCCCCGAAGCCCGCGCCGAAGCCCGCGCCGAAGCCCGCGCCGGCGAACGCCGGCCCGGCGTGGCGCACCGCGGTCGGCCTCTTCCAGGTCGTGCGCGGCCGCGCCTCCTTCCTGGATCGCTCGGTGACGCCGACCGCCGTGGTCAACGTCACCGGCGCCGACGTCCGGGTGGCCAACCTCTCGTCCGACCCGAGGGTGCGGTCGACGGTCGACGTGAAGCTGGAGCTCGAGGGAGCCTCGCCCGTCCGGATCGCCGGGACGCTCAACCCGCTGCAGAAGGAGGCCTACACCGACGTCACCATCACGTCGCAGGGCGTCGACCTGTCTCCGCTCGCGCCGTACGCCGGCAAGTACCTCGGCTACGGGATCCAGAAGGGGAAGCTCGACCTCGACCTCCGCTACAAGGTCGAGAACCGGATGCTGGCGGCCACCAACGTCGTGAAGGTCAACCAGTTCACGCTGGGCGAGGCGACGAAGAGCCCCGACGCGACGAAGCTGCCCGTGCGGCTCGCCATCGCGCTCTTGCAGGACACGAACGGCGTCATCCTGCTCGACCTGCCGATGGAGGGGAACCTGGACGACCCCGAGTTCCGCATCGGCCGCGTCGTGCTGCGGACGCTCGTGAACATCGTGACGAAGCTCGTGACCTCTCCCTTCAGCGCGCTCGCCGCCCTCGCGGGGGGCAGCAAGGAGGACCTGTCCCTGGTCGAGTTCGCGCCCGGGACCTCCGACCTCGCCCCGGAGTCCGCTCAGCGCTTCGCGCTGCTCGCGAAGTCGCTCTCCCAGCGCCCGGCGCTCGGGCTGGAGTTCGAGGGGGCGGCCGGCCCGGAGGCCGACGGCCCGGCGCTGCGCCGCGCGGCGTTCGAGCGGTCGCTCCGGCGCGCGAAGGCGCAGACGATGCGCCCCGCCCCGGCCTCCGAGGAGGAGGTGACGCTCTCCGGCGACGAGCGCGTGCGGCTCGTCCGCGCCGCCTTCGAGGCCGCCTTCCCGGGGCCGCGCAAGACCGGCGAGCCGCCGCCGACGCAGCTCGACATGGAGGAGCGGCTGGTGTCGGCGCAGCAGGTGCCCCCCGACGCCTACCGGTCGCTCGCGGCCGAGCGGGCGCAGCGTGCCCGCGAGGCGCTCCTCGCGGCCGGGATCGAGCCCGCGCGGCTCTTCCTCACCGAGGGGGGCGAGCGGGCCCGGAAGGAGCAGGGGGCGCGCGCCTACTTCGCGGTCCGATGAGAGTCCCCCCATGGGAGGAGCCATGTAGGGCCTCACCCCCCCAGGGAGCACCTCTCCCCCATTTAGACGCCCTACCATCGGGTATCCCCGTGGATGAACAGGCATCGGGCCCGTCCACCTCGGGGCGTGAGAGGGGAACACACATGCGGCTACGCATCGCTGCGATCGCGGTGGGGATCGCGCTCTCGAGCCCCGCCTTCGGCGGCACCGCCAACTACGACCCGGAGCGGCTTCGGCTCGATCCGGCCGCCCTCGGCTCGCTCGTCCTCGGTGGCGGCGAGGTCCAGGCGGCTGGCACCTACCGCCTCTCCCTCGGGCTCCACTACGAGCGCGAGCCGCTCGCGGGGGCCACGGACGGCCACTGGCGGGGGCGCGGCCTCGCGGCGTCGCACGACTTCGGCGACGGGATCGTGGACGATCGCGTCACCGCCCACCTCACGGGGGCCGTCGGCATCGTGAAGGGGCTGCAGCTCGGCCTCGAGCTGCCGATCATCGCCTACCAGGGCGGGGCGTCCGGGCTCGACACGGCCGGCGTCGCCGCGCCGACCGTCGGCCTCAAGGTCGGCTCCTCGACCCCCAGCGCCTTCGGCGGCGCGCTCGGCGTCGACGTGAAGCCCCGCTGGACCGGCTCCGTGGACTTCGGCGGCAACGCCGGCTGGACCGTCATCCCCAACGCGGGGCTGAGCTGGCGCTTCGGCCAGCAGATGATCCTCGCCAACGCCGCGGTGCTGCTCCGCACGGAGAAGGTCGAGCTCCCGCCCTCCGGCGGCGCCCTCGGCCAGGAGAACGGGAGCGAGGCGCAGGTCGGCCTCGGTTGGTCGCTGACCGACGGCGCGCTGCGCTACGAGGTCACCGGCCGGGCGGCCTTCGAGCTCTCCGGCGTCGGGGAGAGCGCCGAGGTGCTCGGCGGCGTCCGCTGGCAGAAGGGGCCCGCCGAGCTCTTCGCGGTCGCCGGCCCCGGCTTCATGGATCTCGCCGGCACGCCCACCTTCCGCGCCCTCGTCGGCGTCGCGTTCAACGGCGGCGGCGTGCCCGCCCCCGTCGCGGCCATCGTCAAGGAGGTCGTGAAGGAGGTGAAGAAGGAGGTGCTGCCCGGCCCCTGCGATCCGGGGCAGAAGCACACGCCCGACCAGTGCCCCGACCTCGACGACGACGGCGACGGCGTCCTGAACAAGGACGACAAGTGCCCGACCGCGGCGGGCATCCCGGAGGAGCAGGGCTGCCCGGCGAAGGACTCGGACGGCGACGGCGTCCCGGATCACCTCGACAAGTGCCCGACGGTGAAGGGGCTTCCCGAGTTCCAGGGCTGCCCGCCCCCGGACCGTGACGGCGACGGCATCCCCGACGCCGAGGACAAGTGCCCGGACCAGCCGGGCGTCGCGGCCGAGCAGGGCTGCCCGCCGCAGCGCGCCCAGGTCAACGTCGAGACCGGGAAGATCGAGATCAAGGAGAAGGTCTACTTCGACGTCGGCAAGGCCACCATCCAGGCCCGCTCCAACGCGCTGCTCGACGACGTCGCCGCGCTGCTCGTCGCGAGCAAGGGGATCGCGCTCGTGGAGGTCCAGGGGCACACCGACAACACCGGGGCGGCCGAGTTCAACCGGAAGCTCTCCCAGGACCGCGCCGACGCCGTGAAGAGCTACCTGGTCGGCAAGGGCGTGGACGCCGGGCGGCTCGAGGCGAAGGGCTACGGCCCCGACCAGCCGGCGCAGCCCAACACCACCGCCGCCGGACGCGAGGCGAACCGCCGCGTCGAGTTCGTGATCAAGGCGAAGTAGGCGCGCCGAACGCGCCGCGACAGGCGGGCCCGTCTCCGGTCCCTCCCGGGGACGGGCCGCCCTCTCCCTCGACGAGGTCGAGGGGGCGACTCCAAGGGGGACGCCTCGCCTCTCGACGGCCTGCTACAGCAGCATCGTGTGCATGGCCGGCGTGACGCCGATCCCGAAGAGGAGCGCCGCGATGCTGGCGATCGACGCGAGGGCGATCCAGGCGGCGCGTCGTCCCCTCCACCCCAGCGTGAGCCGCAGGTGCAGGTTGACGCCGTAGATGAGCCACGAGACGAGCGACCAGGTCTCGATGGGATCCCACCCCCAGTAGCGCCCCCAGAGGCCGTGCGCCCAGATCGCCCCCGAGGCCATCATCACGGTGTCGGCGACGAACCCCAGCGCGATCACCCGGGTCGCGAGCTCGTCGAGCGCCGCGCGGCGGTCGGGCACCGGCACGGGCGCGCCGCGCCGCACGGCCCGGAGGTACTGGCCGGCCAGCACCGAGGCCGCGAGGTAGGCGCCGAAGGCGATCCAGGCGAAGGTGACGTGGACGGCGAGCCAGGCCGATCGGTAGGGCGGCTCGAGGGCGTGCGCCGCCGCGCCGGCCATGAGGCCGTTGCCGATGACGAGCAGCGCCGCCACCAGCACCGCCGGCGTCGCCCGCCGCGCCGCCGGGTGGCTCCGCGTGAGGAGGAGCCAGATCGCCGGGATGAACGGCGCCCAGGCGATCGAGTTCTCGTAGGCCCCCATGACCGGGGCGTGGCCCGCCGCGATCCAGCGCGCGAGCACCGCCACGACGTTGAGCGCCAGCGCGCCCACCGACACGGCCCGCCCCGCCGCGGCGAGCCGCGCGCGGGCGAACAGCCCCCCCGCGAGGATCGCGACCGCGCCGAAGGCGTACCCGCCGACTGCGAGCCAGAGCGCGACGCCCTCGAGCCACCTCATGACGATCCCTCCGTCCCTTCCGGCGCGCCGACCCGCCGGGCGAGCCTGCGCAGGAGCCGATCCGCCCGCTCCTCGTTCAGCGTCGGGAAGTACTGCGCCCCCACGAGGACCTCCACCGCGGAGCCGCCCGGCCGCGGCGTGGCGCTCACCCGGAGGGAGACCGGATCCAGGGCGAAGCGGACGGCCAGCCCCAGGACGGCGAGCCCCGCCCCCAGCGCGATCCACGGGACGCCGAGGTCGCGGGCCACCGTGAGCTCGGCCCAGTAGCGGAGCGCGGGGAACGAGATCCTCCCGCCCGCGAGCGCTGCGGTCGCCCCGCGCGCGACCTCCGCGCGGTCCGCGGGGGCGCCGCCCCGTTCCCGACGTGCCACGAGGAGCGGGGCGAGCGGCGAGAGCGAGCGCGAGCCGTCGAGGCCGCCGCGGACGACGTGGTCGGGGTAGAGGCGGAGCCGCAGCTCCGTGCCGTCGGCGAGCGGGAGGCGATCCTCCGCGCCGGGCGGGAGGAGCTCGAGGACGGCGGTCCCCCCGAGGAGCTCCGCCCCGCGGGCGTCGGCGACGCGAAGCTCCGGGGCGAAGCCGTACCGGTGGAGGGTCACCTCGAAGTCGTCCACCCAGAGCGGCTCGTTGACCCGGACGACGTGCGCGGACGTCCTGCCGCCGCGGCCGAGGTCGAGGACGCAGGCGAAGTCCACGGGGTCGAAGCCGCCGGCGAACTCGGCGGTGAAGTCGCGCATCGAGACGGTCGTCCCCCGCAGCCGCGCGAAGGCCGGCCCGCGGCTCACGTGGACGAGCGGCTCCGGCCCCAGCTCCACGGGGAACCCCTCCACGAGGACCAGGTCGGCGCTGGCCCGCGTCCGCGCGCTCACGGCCACGCCGACCAGCACCACGAGCAGCCCCACGTGGAAGGCGATCGAGCCGGCGAAGGCCGGCGTGCGGCGGCTGGCCGCGAGGACGCCGCCCGGCCCCTCCGTCGGCTCGATGCGGAGCCTCGCCCCGTCCGCCACCGCGCGCGCCGCGGCGAGGGCGACCTCGGGGGGCACCGGGGCCTCCAGGACGCGCCGCGCCCGGAAGCGCGCCGCTGGAGCCGGCGCCCGTCGCCGCAGCTCCCGTGCGACGCGCTCCACGACGGACCCGGCGATGGAGAGCGCCACGAGGCCGGCGAGCCCGACGAAGATCGGGGACTCCGCGATCGCCGCGGGCGCGAGCACGTCCGAGAGGAAGGCGGCGACGGGGCGGGTCCGTCGCAGCGCCGCCACCCGCTCCGGGGTCGCGTCGGGATCGGAGACCGCGGCGCCGAGGAGCAGGAGCGCCGCCATGGCCGCCATCGCGGCGGCGGCGACCCGGCGCGAGCGCAGCAGGCGGAGGAGCCGGGTCACCGCTCGATCGTCTCGCTCACGCGCCAC
>DATIVK010000168.1:0-7042 GCA_035465955.1 Anaeromyxobacteraceae bacterium
TCCACGGCACGCCCGACCACGTCCGCGCCGTCGCCGTCGGCGCCATCGCGGAGGACGGCCGCTGCGTCTCCCTGCGCGAGCCCGGCGAGTTCTACCTCGTGACCGAGTGGGCGGAGGGCGTCCCCTACGCCGAGGATCTTCGGCGGGTCGCGCGCGCCGGCGTCGCCGGCCCCCTCGATCGCGCGCGGGCGGAGGCCCTCGCGCGCTGGCTCGCGTCGCTCCACGCCGAGCGCTGGGACGACGTGGACCGCTGGCACCGCGCCGTCCGCGACCTCCTCGGCCACGGCGAGGGGATCTTCGGCATGGTCGACGGCTACCCGCCCGACACCCCCGCGGCCCCCCCGGCGCGGCTGCGGGCCATCGAGGAGCGCTGCCTGGCGTGGCGCTGGCGCCTGCGCGACCTGCGCCGCCGGCTCGCGCGCACCCACGGGGACTTCCACCCGTTCAACGTCCTCTTCCCGCCGGCGGGGGCCGGCGACGCCGTCCGCTTCCGGCTCCTCGACGCGAGCCGTGGGGGAGCCGGGGATCCCGCCGACGACCTGACCGCGATGGCCCTCAACTACGTCTTCTTCGCGGTGGAGCACCGCGCGGCGTGGGCGCGCGGCCTCGGCCCCCTCTGGCGCACCTTCCTCGAGACCTACCTCGAGGCGGCCTCGGACGAGGAGGTGCACGAGACCGCCCCGCCGTTCCTGGCGTGGCGCGGCCTCGTCGTCGCGTCCCCGCGCTTCTATCCGAACCTCTCGGCGGAGGCGCGCGACGCCCTCCTCGCCTTCGTGGAGCGGGTGCTCGACCGCGGCTTCCTCGACGTCGCCGCCGCCGACGAGGTCCTGGGGAGGAGCGAGCCGTGAGGGGCGCGGTCGTCTGGATCACCGGGCTCCCCTCCTCGGGGAAGTCGACGCTCGCGCGGCGGATCCAGGCCCGTCTCCGCGACGCCGGCCTGGCCGCGGCCGTCCTCGACGGCGACCAGGTCCGCGCCGCCCTCGACCCGCGCCCCGGCTACGACCCCGAGTCCCGCTCCCGCTTCTACGGCGCGCTCGCCCGGCTCGCCGCGCTCCTCGCGAAGCAGGGGATCGTCGCGATCGTGGCCGCGACCGCCCACCGGCGCGCGTTCCGGGAGCGCGCCCGCGCCCTCGCCCCGCGCTTCCTCGAGGTCTTCGTCGACGTGCCGCTCGAGGCGTGCGCGGCGCGCGACGCCAAGGGGCTCTACGCGGCGGCCCAGCGGGGCGCGGTCACCGAGCTGCCGGGCGTGGGGGCCGGCTTCGAGCGGCCCCTCGACCCCGACGTCGTCGCCGACGGCGGCGAGGATCCCGCCGCGCCGGAGGCGGTGGCGGAGTTGCTGGCAGAGGGATGGTAGGCTACCCGATCCCCATGGCGTCCCTCGATCCCGTCGCCTTCGTCCGCGCCACGCCGCCGTTCGACTCCCTCCCCCAGCCCGTCTTCGACGACGCGGCGAAGGTGCTGGAGGTGGTCTTCTTCCCGGCCGGCACGCGCCTCCTGACGGCCGGGGGGGCGCCGGCGGAGCACCTCTACGTGATCCGGAAGGGGGCCGTCCGGCTCGAGCGGGAGGGGGAGACGCTGCAGCTCCTCGAGGAGGGGGAGATCTTCGGCTTCACCTCCCTCATCTCCGGCCGCGCGACCCTCGACGTGCAGGTGGAGGAGGACCTGCTGGCCTACCGGATCCCCAAGGCGGAGTTCCAGCGGCTCCTCTCGCACGCCGTGTTCGCTGGCCACTTCGCGAGCGGCCTCGCCGAGCGGCTCAAGTACAGCCTCGAGCGGCAGCAGGTCGCGAACTTCCAGCCCGACCTCGCCCTCCCGATCTCGACCCTGATCCGGGGCCCGGCCATCCGCAGCGCGCCGGGGATCACGGTCGGACAGGCGGCGAAGCGGATGGCGGAGGCCAACGTCGGGTCGCTGCTCCTCGACTCGGATCCGCCCGCCATCGTGACGGACCGCGACTTCCGCACGCGCGTCCTCGCCGCCGGGCGCGGGCCCGAGACGCCGGTCGCCGACGTCGCGACCTCGCCGATCCAGACGCTCCCCGCCAACACCCCGGTCTACGAGGCCTGGCGCGTCCTGCTCGACTCCGGGCTCCACCACCTGCCGGTGACGCGGGGGAGCGAGATCGTCGGCGTGATCTCGTCCTCCGACCTGCTGAAGAGCAACGCCTCCGGCCCCGTGGCGGTGATGAAGAAGGTGGAGCGGCTCCCGGATCGCGCCAGCCTCTCCGGCTACACGCAGATGGTGACCGAGATGGTCTCCGCCCTCTTCACCGGCGGGCTCGAGCCGACCACCATCGGCGGCTTCGTCGCGCGGCTCAACGACACGCTCCTCTCCCGGATCCTCAAGTGGGCCGAGGCCGACTTCGGCCCGCCGCCCTGCCCCTACGCGTGGCTCGCCTTCGGCTCGGAGGGGCGCATGGAGCAGCTGCTCCTCACCGACCAGGACAACGCGCTCGTCTACCAGGAGGAGTCGCCGGAGGCGCGCGAGTACTTCGCGCGGCTCACCGAGCGGGTGAACGGCGACCTGAAGGCCGCCGGCTTCCCCCACTGCCCCGGCGGCTACATGGCCACCAAGTGGCGCAGCTCTCTCGCCGAGTGGGAGGACCGGTTCGTCGGCTGGCTCGAGAACCCGACGGCGCAGGCGCTCCTCGAGGCGTCGATCTTCTTCGACTTCCGCGTCGCCCACGTCCACGGCACGCTCTCGGTGGAGTCGCTCGACCGGATCATCGACCGGGCACGCGGCGCCCGGACGTTCCTGTCGGCGATGGCCAAGTCGGCCCTCACCTTCAAGCCGCCGGGCGGCCTCTTCCTGCGGCTCCGCGGCGAGTCCTCCCGGATCGACATCAAGCTCAACGCCATCTCGTCGATCGTGTTCCTGGCGCGCGTCTACGGCATCGAGGCGGGCGCGCGCTCCTCCAACACGCTCCAGCGCCTCGCCGCCGCGCTCGACGCCGGCTACATCGAGCAGGACACCTGCGACACGCTCTCCGAGGCCTACCGGTTCCTCCTGCGCCTCCGGGTGCGCGAGCAGCTCCGGACCTTCGCCGAGGGGCGGCTGCCCACCAACGTGATCGTGCTCGGGGCGCTCTCGTCGCTGGAGCGCAGCCGCCTGCGCGACGTCTTCCGCGCCATCGAGGCCTGGCAGCGCCGCGCGTCGTACCACTACCGGACCGAGATGTTCTGAGGCGGCGCCTACCGCCGGTCGACGCTCCGCACGCGATCGCGGAAGAGGAAGCCCTGCGCGAGGTCCACGCCGAGGTCGCGCGCGGTCTCGAGGTCGCCCGGGGTCTCGATCCCCTCGAACACCGTGCGGGCGCCGTTCTCCCGCGCCATCCGCGCGAGGGCCTGCACGAGGGCGCGGGCGCGCGGCTCGCGCATCCGCGGCATGAGCGTCCGGTCGAACTTGATGACGTGGGCCTCCGAGAGCGCCTCGAACGTGAGCAGCCCGCCGGCCGCGCCCACGTCGTCGAGCGCGACCTTCAAGCCGCGGGCGCGGAGCGCGCCGAACATCCGGCTGGCGCGGACCGCGTCGGCCGCCGCCATGCTCTCGAGCACCTCGACGACGACCCGCGTCCGCGACCAGGAGAAGAGCGTGAGGAAGGGGTTGGTGCGCGCGTCGCCGGCCCGGAGGAAGCTCGTCGGATCGAGGTTCACGAAGACCGGCATCCTCGGCGCGTGCTCGATCTGGTGCAGCTTGAGCGAGAGCTCGGCGCGGAGCCGGAGGCCGGGATCGGGGTCGAGCGCGGCGAGGACCCGGTCGGGAGCGGCCAGCCTCCCGTCCTGTCGACGGAACCGCGCGAGCGCCTCGTAGGCGGCGATCCGGCCCGAGCGGAGGCTGACGAGCGGCTCGTACTCGGTGAAGAAGCGCCCGCGGTCGAGCAGGCTTCGCGCCTCGTCCAGGCCGATCCGCTCGAGGGCGGTGACCGGGTGGGGCGCGTGGGCCTGCGCGGGCTCCCGCGGGCGGGCGGGGACGGCCCGGTGGATGGGGGGCTGCGAGCCCAATTGAGTTCCTGCTTCGCCCGTCATTCGGAGCCCCAGGAAGACACTCCCGATCGGGACCACCTCAGAGTTGGTGGGAGGATATCCTACCCCGTATCCACACGCCACCTTTCGCGCACGTGCTAGACAAGTACGCAGATGCTCTGGTTCGAGCCCGCTTGGGACAGCCACATCTACTGGGCGGTCGATCTGGAGACGGGCGGGTTCGACCCGAAGGGCGATCCGATCCTCTCGGTCGGGATGGTGCCCATCCGCGGCGGCAGCATCCGGGTCGGCGAGGCCTGGACCTCGCTCGTGCGCCCCGAACCGGGCGGCAACATCAACTCCGAGTCGATCACCGCGCACCACCTCGTCCCGGCCGACGTGGCGAACGCCCCCACGCTCCGGGAGGTGCTGACCCATGTGGACGTCCGGCTCCGGGGCGGGGTGCTCCTCGTCCACCAGGCCTCGATCGACGTCGGCTTCCTGCGGCACGCCTACGCGACCGTCGGCATGGAGTGGCCGAAGCCGGCGGTGGTGGACACGGTCGACCTGCTCGTGCGGGTCGCGAAGCGGTCACTATGGGTCAACCCGTCGGCGCCCGACGGGGACCCCGAGCTCAACCTGAACCGGTCCCGGAAGGCCTTCGGCCTCCCCGACTACGGCCGCCACGACGCCCTCACCGACGCGATCTCGACCGGCGAGCTCTTCCTCGTCCTGCGCAAGCGGCTCGGCGCGAAGCGGCTCGGGGATCTGCGGTAGGGGGCGGCGGCGCTACGCCGGCTCCGCAGCGCCGAGCGGCTCCAGCTCCGCCACCGGCTCGGCCTCCGCCAGCGACCGCTCCTCCGTCACGGCCACCACCTCGTGGCAGTTGAGCAGCGCGCACGGCACGAGCGGGTCGCGCCCGGGCGGGGCGGGCGTCACCACCGCGCGCCGGATCGTGAGGAAGCCGTCGTGGTGGATCATGAAGTCGGAGACCCGGACGTTCGGCATCAGGGCGAGCTCCCCGATCACCGCCGCGTCCTGCAGCCAGCACTCGACCTGGCGGGGGGTCGCGCCCTGGCGCACGTCGAGCTGGAGCAGCGGCTCGGGGCAGAGCGGGACGACGACGTTCACGAAGCTGCGGCGCAGCGCGAGGAACGGGAGCGTCCGGTCGCCCCCGAGCGAGACGTCGGTGAGCAGGAGGAACGGCCGGGGCTTCTGGAGGTGCTCGCAGAACGAGTGAAGCCGCGGGACGTGGAACGTCCCGCGCAGCCAGCGCGACCCGGCGAGGATCCACGCCTCGATCTGCCGCTGCGGCGGTCGGTAGCCTGCCATGTGAGGATCCCCCTCACCTGACCATCCGTCCGCGACCGCGGGGCGGCCAGTACCGCCCCCGAGGGTCACCCGGCCGGGCTCCCCCGCGCGACCGTGGCGCCGCCGCTCGCGGATGCCCCGTCCGACCGGAGATCCTCCGCCAGCGCCTCGCGCTGCTCCTCCGTGAGGGGCCGCTCGCCCGCGAGCGCCGGGAGGTCGCAGCCGATCGCGACCGGCACGCGCCCCTTCACGTCGAACTTGAGGTACTGCACGGACGAGAGCCGGTCGTCGCCCACCTGCCGGGGATCGAACCGCGGGCGGACCCGCTCGCCGTCGTCGAGCTTCAGGTAGATCCGGCCGGGGAGCGGCAGCCACTCCCGCAGCCGTCGATCGCGCTCCTCCGGGTCGGGGAGCTCGATGAGGAGCGTCGCGGAGAGCTCGCCGGGGCCGCCCAGCAGCCCGCCGTACGTGTCGAGCTCGTGGCGGATCTCCTCCTCCTTCACCATCCGCTCGGCCCGGATCATCTCCTGCACCTGGTACCGCATCGTGGCCGCGTTCTCGAAGAGGAACGTCAGGCTGTCCCCCAGGTGGACCCGGCGCCGCCGCTTCGCCTCCATCACCGCCGGCCGGATCTCGGCCCGCGCGCGCTCGTACGTCGAGAGGTCCAGGATCTCCTCGCGCCTCAGCGGTCTCATCGCGCTCCTCCCGTCGCCGGCGCGCCCGCCCCCTCGGCGACGTCCTCGAAGGGATCGCCGCGGTACGCGCGCGCCAGGATCGTGAGCGGGTGGAGGGGCCTCCTCCCCGCGTGCTGCTGGAACTGGATCGCGGCGAGGGGGCAGTCGGTCGCCCAGACCCGCGCCGACGACGCCCTCATGCCCGCGAAGGCCTTGCCGCCGAGGCGCGCCGAGGGACCGAACCCCTCGACCGTCATGGCGAAGGTCCCGTCGTGGCCGCAGCACTCGAGCACGCTCGTCGTGACGGTCACGCCCGGGATCTTCCGCAGGAGGTCGCGCCCCTTGAAGCCGATCCCCTGCGCGCGCAGGTGGCAGGGGGCGTGGTAGGCGATCTCGCCGCCCGGCGGCGCCGACTTGAAGTCGGTGTTGAAGCGCGGCTCGTTCCGGATGGACCAGACGTACTCGGAGGCGTCCATCACGGCCGCCGCGAGGCGCGCCGCCCGCCCGCGGTCCTCCCCCTCGAGGAGGTCCGGCCACTCCCGCCGCATCATCATCGAGCAGGTGGGGTTCACCACGATCACCTTCGCCCCCTGCTCGACGAAGGGGAGGAGGAGGTCGAGATCCCGGCGCGCCTGCGCCCGGAGCGATGCGAGGTCCCCCTGCTCCCACGCCGGCATGCCGCAGCAGGCGAGCCCCTTCACGACGCGGACGTCCACGCCGTTGCGCGCGAGCACCTCGACGGCGTCGCGCCCGAGCCCCGGCTCGTTGTGCTGCACGAAGCAGGTCTGGAAGAGCACCACCTCGCCGCCCGGCGCCGCCTTCACGAGGCCGCGCTCCTCGGCCCAGGCGTCGAACGGCTGCGCGGCGAAGGGCGGCAGGAGCTTGTCGCGGTGGATCCCGACGACCTTCTCCATCAGGACGCGGAGCGGCCGGGTGCGGTTGGCGGCGTTGGCGAGGCCGGGGGCGAGCCGGGCCATCCGCCCCGCCGTGTCCGGATCGTTGAGGACGCGCATGCGGAGCGTCCTCCCCTTCCCGCGCCGGTCGACGGCCCGGTAGCGGTGGACCAGCCGCGGGAAGTCGAGCTGGAAGGGGTGC
>DATIVK010000169.1:0-12458 GCA_035465955.1 Anaeromyxobacteraceae bacterium
CCTGCGACTTCCGTGACGAAGTCGACGCGTTCGAGGAGAAGAAGGTCGTCGTCCTCGGGATCTCCCGCGACACGCCGGCAGCCCTCGCGAAGTTCCGCGAGAAGTACGACCTCCCCTTCTCGCTGATCTCGGATCCCGACCGGAAGGCCCACGAGGCCTACGGCGTCTGGCAGGAGAAGGTGCTCTACGGGAGGAAGTCGATGGGGACGGTCCGGACCACCTTCGTGATCGGGCCGGACGGGAAGATCGAGCGGGTCTTCCCGAAGGTGACGGTCGACGGCCACGTGGCCGAGGTGCTCGGTTCCCTGTAGAAGGGGGCCATGCCCCGCAAGCTCGGCAACCGCCCCCCGCGCCCCGACGTCGTCGACGCGCTCGTCCTCGAGATCCACGGGTTGGTCCGCGACCAGGGCTGGCTCGCCGACCGCGCGCTCGAGGTGGTCCTCCGCCGCGACCGGAAGCTCTGGGCCAACGAGCGGCGCGCGGTGGCGGAGGCGGTCTACGGGCTCGTCCGCTGGCAGGCGCAGCTGGAGTTCCTCCTCGGGCGCAGGCCGTCCCTGGCGGAGCGGTACGCCGCCTGGCTCGTCCGGTTCGGTGGCGTGGGGGCCGACGAGGCGGCCCGCCGGCTCGCGGTCCAGCGGGGCGCGCTGGCGGGGCTCGAGGGCGGCGACGCGCGGATCGCGGCGATCGCCGACCCGCTCGAGCGGCTCTCGGTCGAGGCCTCGCTGCCGCGCTGGATCGCGGAGCGGTTCGTGCGTGAGCTGGGGCCCGAGGAGGCCCGGGCGCTCGCCCTCTCGATGAACGAGCGCGCGCCGCTCACCGTGCGCGTCAACCTCCTCGGCGGCGACCGCGACGCGCTGCGCGCGCAGCTGGCCGGGGAGGGGATGCAGTCGGAGCCGACGCACTTCTCGCCCTGGGGGCTCGTGCTCGACGGCCACCAGAACGCCTTCTCGCTCGCCTCGTTCAAGGATGGGCGCTTCGAGATCCAGGACGAGGGGAGCCAGCTCATCGCCCTCGCGTGCGGGGCGCGCCCCGGCTGGACGGTCGTCGACGCCTGCGCCGGCGCCGGCGGCAAGGCGCTCGCCCTCGCGATGGAGATGCGCAACAAGGGGTCGCTCCACGCCCTCGACACCGACGAGGGGCGCCTGGAGGAGGCGCGCCGGCGGGCCCGCCGCGACCACGTCCACAACCTCCGCACGCGAGTGATCGCCCCCGGGGCGGAGGCGGAGGGGCAGCTCGCGGATCTCGAGGGGAAGGCGCGGGTGGTGCTCGTCGACGCCCCGTGCTCGGGGCTGGGGACGCTGCGGCGCAAGCCCGACGCGCGCTGGCGGCTCGCCGAGGGGGATCCGGAGAAGTTCTCCCTCGTGCAGCGGACGCTGGTGGCGCGCTACTCGAAGCTCCTCGCGCCGGGCGGCCGGCTCGTCTACGCGACGTGCGCCATCGGCAGGACCGAGAACGACGACGTCGCCGACTTCGCCGCGGCGGAGCTCCCGCTCGACCCGGCGCCCCTCGCCCCGCTCCTCGGGGAGGACCGGGCGGCGGCCCTCGGCGTGGACGGGAACCGGCTCCGGCTCCTGCCGCACCGGCACGGCACCGACGGCTTCTTCGTCGCCGCCTTCGTCCGGCGGGGCTGACCCGGCCGCGGGGCGCCGGCGGCCGCATTCTTCCGGTGCCGCCCCCCCGGGGTGCGGTGTATTGTTCGCTCGCGGCGCCTACATGTCGGAGGCGACCAGCGACAGGAGCGTGCGGACAATGGAGAAGAGCGGCAAGCTGATCGTCTTCGAGGGCATCTACGGGTCGGGCCGGTTCGTCGTGCGGCTGGTCAACCAGCTGCGCGAGGCCCTGGCCGCGGACGGGCGCGAGGCGTACGAGATCGACAGCCCGGACAGCGGGCGGGCCCAGCTGATGGGGGCGGGCGACCTCGACTCGAGCTGGCACTACGGCATCTTCAAGGCCGACTTCTTCTTCGCGCTCGCGTCGCGCGCGCGCGTCTGCTCGGTCATCCGCGACGAGATGAACGCGGGCAAGATCGTGCTCTGCAAGAACTTCACGCTCGCGTCCATCGCGTACTCGACGCTCAAGGGGCACGACTGGTTCCGCGAGGACCTGAACATCCTCGAGGCGCGCGCCCGCGGCCGGGGCTTCGGCGGGACCATCACCCCGGACCTGACCATCTTCGTGGACGTCCCGCCGGAGACGGCGCTCAAGGAGCTGGGGGATCGGCTCAACGGCTTCTTCCGCCCCTCGGACCTCGCGCAGCAGCGGAAGATCTACCTCGACGAGCTGGCGCGGATGCCGAGCAGCCAGGTGAAGATCCTGAGCTCGGAGCGGCACGAGGAGATCAACCTCGCCGACGCGCTCGGCGCCATCAAGTCGGTGCTGTAGCGGGCCGTCGTCCTCCCCCTCTTCCCCGCCGGGGGAGAGGGCCCGCGCCGGAGGGCGACCGCGGCCTCGAGCGACGAGCACCCCGGAGGAACCGATGACGACCGTCCCCGCCGTCCTCTGCCTCGCCGCCGCGCTCGCGGCCGCGCCCTCTCCCGCCGACGACTGGTCGGCCCACCGGACGCACCCGAGCACCTGGGGCGGCACCGCGTGGGGCGACTTCCGCTTCGGGATGGGGCCGGCCGACGTCGCGGACCGCGTCGAGCGCTTCGGCGCGCCCGAGTGGCGGGGGGCGTCCGTGAAGCGCGAGGGCCACTCGGCCTGGACCGTCCAGGACGAGCTGGTGGTGCAGGGCTCCCAGGTCCGGCTCGCGGGCGCCTTCGGCACGGTCGTCTTCGCGTTCTACGATGGGCAGCTCTACCAGGTCCGCTTCACCGCCGACTCCGACAGCTTCGAGGGCGCGGACACGCGCGCCGGGTGGGACGGTTGGACCGCGCGGCTCGTCGCCGACGCGACGGCCACCTACGGGAAGCCGGTGGTCACCGAGAGGACCTACGCGTGGCGCGTTGGGGACCTCGAGGTCTCCACCACCCGCGGCCTGCCGCAGATCTGGTTCACGAGCCAGAAGGTCTGGCGCCAGGTCGAGGCGGCGCAGAAGGCCCTCAAGGGCGGCCGCTAGGCGCGCGGCGCGGGCTCCGGTGGCGCTGACGCCCGACGAGATCGCCCGGCTCGCCGTCGCCGCGCTGCGGCGCCGGCTGGTGGAGGAGGGCGAGCCGCTCCCGGAGGGCGCCGCCGCGGCGCTCGCCGCGGATCCGCGCGCGGGCGCGCGCGCCGTCCTCGCGACGGTGGAGCGCCGCCGCGCGGCCAACCGCGCCGAGGGGCAGCGCCTGCGCGCCCTCCTCGCGTTCGAGGTGGCGCTCTGGGAGCGCGGCGTGGAGCGGATCGGCGGCGTCGACGAGGCCGGCGTCGGTACGCTCGCGGGGCCGGTCGTCGCGGCGGCGGCCATCCTCCCGCGCGCGCTCCGCCCGCGGGGGCTCGACGACTCGAAGCAGCTCGACGCCCGCGCGCGCGAGCGGCTCTGCGCCGAGGTGAAGGCCGGCGCGGTCGCGTGGGCGGTGGGGTCGGCCACGCCCGAGGAGGTGGACGCCCTGAACGTCTACCAGGCCGGCTTGCTCGCGATGCGCCGGGCGGTCGAGGCGCTCGCGGTCCGGCCCGACCACCTCCTCGTCGACGCGCGCCGCATCCCGGACCTCGCCATCCCGCAGGAGGGGATCGTGAAGGGGGACGCGCGGAGCCTCTCGATCGCCGCCGCGAGCGTGATCGCGAAGGTGACCCGCGACGCCGTCATGGTCGAGGCCGACGCCCGCTACCCCGGCTACGGCTTCGCGCGGCACAAGGGGTACGGCGCGCCCGAGCACCTCGACGCCCTCCGGCGCCTGGGGCCGTGCGAGCTCCACCGGCGCACCTTCGCGCCGGTCCGCGAGGCGCTCGACGGCGGGCCGCGCCAGCGGGACCTCTTCGGCGCCTGACCGTGGGACCCCGCGATAATTGACCTTCCTCACCGCGGGGGATAGAACCCGCGGCGAGGATAGAGCCCGACGGAGCAGGCGCAGTCTCGGCGGCCAGAGTCCACTGGCCCGGGGCGCCCCCCGAATCCGGCGAACGCATGCACGATCGATCTTTCGACGACTCCCCCCGCCCGAAGCACCCCAAGCACGGCAACGACGAGCAGCGCCCGCACCGCGGTCCGCCGCCGGGGCTCGCGCTCGATCCGCCCGACTTCACGCCCGCCCACGAGCCGGAGATCCCGGTCGAGCGCCTCGACCCCGACGCGCTGCGCACCATCGCGCGGCTGCGGCACATGGGGCACCAGGCGTTCTTCGTCGGCGGCTGCGTGCGCGACCTGCTCCTCGACGAGAAGCCGAAGGACTTCGACGTGGCCACCGACGCCCACCCGGGCGAGGTCCGCGCCGTCTTCCGCAACTGCCGGCTCATCGGCCGCAGGTTCCGGCTCGCGCACGTCTACTTCCGCGGCGGGAAGGTGATCGAGGTCGCCACCTTCCGCAAGAACCCCACGGAGCTCGGGGAGGAGGGGGCGGACGAGGACGCCGATCTCCTCATCACGCGGGACAACGTCTTCGGGACCGCCGAGGAGGACGCCGTACGGCGCGACTTCACGGTCAACGGGCTCTTCTACGACCCCGCCACCGGCGAGGTCATCGACTACGTCGGCGGCCGCGAGGATCTCGAGGCGCGCCGGATCGCGACCATCGGCGACCCCGAGATCCGCATGCGCGAGGACCCGGTCCGCGCGCTGCGCGCCATCCGCTTCGCCTCCCGCCACGGCTTCACGATCGCCCCGGACACCTTCGAGGCGATGCGGCGCCACGCCGGCGAGCTGGCGCGCTGCGCGCCGCCGCGGGTCCTCGAGGAGACCTTCAAGATCCTCCGGTGCGGCGGCTCCGCGCGCGCCTTCGAGCTGCTGCGGGCGTCCAACGCGCTCCCGCACGTGCTCCCGTCCCTTTCGACCGCGCTCGACCGCGCCGTCGACGGCCAGCGCCGCTCCTTCTTCCAGCACCTCGCCGCGCTCGACCGGTTGGTGCGCGGCGGCGAGGAGGTGTCCGAGGCGGTCCTGCTCGGCGCGCTGCTGATGCACCTCCACGGCGGCGAGCGCGCGGCCGCGCCTGCGGCCGAGGGGGCGGAGCCCGCCCCGGCGACGAGCGACGAGGCCAACCGGCTGCTCGAGCTGCTGGTCCAGACCTCCCGCCTCCCCCGCAAGGTGGCCGAGCGGACGCGGCTGGCCCTCCAGGCGCAGCGTCTCCTGCGGGAGCCCGCGAAGAAGCGGCGCCGCCGCGGCCGCGGGCTCGCCGGCCAGTCCCACTTCACCGACGCGCTCCAGCTCCTCGAGATCACGGTCGGCGCGACCGGCGAGGGGCGCGAGCTCCTCGACCGCTGGGCGGGCGAGGGCGGCGCCGAGCGCGAGCCGCGCGAGCGTCCCCGGCCGCTCACCGCCCCTGGCGGCGAGCCGGTCGCCCCCTTCGAGGCCGCGGAGGCCGAGGAGGAGGAGGCCGAAGCCGAGGCTCAGGGCGAGCTCACGCTCGACCTCTCGGGAGGGGAACCCCCCGCCGGCGACGACCGCCCGGCCCGGCCGGACGGGGCGCCGGGCCGCCGTCGGCGGCGACGTGGCGGGCGGCGGCGCCGTCGACGCGGCGCGGCAGGCGGGGCCGCGGGTGGCGCCGACGCCGGGAGCGCGCCGGACGCCGGCGGCGAGGGGGCCGGTTCGCCCCCGTGAAGTTGCCGGATCGGCGCGCGCTTCCGCTAGAATCGCCCCGCCCTGTTCCTTGACCCCCCCCGCGCCGCGAAGGTAGAACGCGCCGACATGTCCGCCCCCTCGAGCGAGAAGCCCAAGGCCAGCTACAAGCGCATCCTCCTCAAGCTCTCCGGCGAGGCGCTGATGGGGGACGGCAAGTACGGCATCTCGCCGAAGACGCTCAGCTCGATCGCGAACGACGTGAAGGACGCGGTCGACCTGGGCGTGCAGGTCGCCCTCACCATCGGCGGCGGCAACATCTTCCGGGGCGTCTCCGGGGCGACCGAGGGGATGGACCGCTCCTCGGCCGACTACATGGGGATGCTCGCCACGGTGATCAACTCGATGGCGCTGCAGGACGCGCTCGAGAAGATCGGCGTCCCGACCCGGGTCCAGTCGGCGATCGAGATGCACCAGGTGGCGGAGCCGTACATCCGCCGCCGCGCCATCCGCCACCTCGAGAAGGGGCGCGTCGTCATCTTCGCCGCCGGCACGGGCAACCCCTACTTCACGACGGACACGGCCGCGTCGCTCCGCGCCATGGAGATCCACGCGGACGTCCTGCTCAAGGCGACCAAGGTGGACGGCGTCTACGACGACGACCCGAAGAAGAACGCGGCCGCGGTGAAGTTCAAGCAGCTCAACTACATCGACGTGTTGAAGAAGAACCTGAAGGTCATGGACTCCACCGCCATCAGCCTCTGCATGGACAACGACCTGCCGATCGTCGTGTTCGACCTGACGAAGCGGGGCAACGTCCGCAAGGCCGTGCTCGGGGAGGACATCGGGACCGTGGTGGGCCGCAGCACGACCGGCCGCGGCTAGCCCGCGGCTCTCGAGATCCGGAGGGAACGATGGGCGCCGCCGAAGAGATCCTGGCCGACCTGCACGGCCGCATCGCCAAGACGCTGGACTCGCTCCGGTCCGACCTCTCCACGGTCCGGACCGGCCGGGCCAGCCTCCACATGCTCGACAACGTCCGCGTGGATTACTACGGGACGCCGACTCCGCTGAACCAGGTCGCGACGCTGTCGGTCCCCGAGGCGCGGCTCATCCTCGTGAAGCCGTGGGAGAAGAACCTCATCCCGGTGATCGACAAGGCGATCCGCGACGCGAACCTCGGCTACAACCCGCAGAGCGACAAGGACCTCGTGCGCATCCCGATCCCGCCGCTCACCGAGGAGCGCCGCAAGGAGATCGTGAAGCAGGTGAAGGGCAAGGGCGAGGAGTTCAAGGTCGCCGTGCGCAACGAGCGGCGCGACGCCAAGGAGCTCATCGAGGCGACCCAGAAGGACGGCGAGATCTCCGAGGACGACGCCAAGAAGGCCCTCGAGAAGATGCAGAAGGAGACCGACGACGGCATCAAGAAGATCGACGAGATCGTCGCCGCGAAGGAGAAGGACGTGATGCAGATCTGAGGGCGGATCGTGGCCGATCGCTCTCCGCTCCACCTCCTCGCCGTCTACGGCCCGCTGCTCCTGATCGGCCTCGCCGCCGGGGCCCTCCGGGCCCTCGGCCAGCGGCCGGGCCTCCCCGACGGCGCGCGGCGCGCCTACGGGATCTCATGGGTCCTGCTGGTCCTCGTCGGGACCCCCTTCTGGCTCCTCCTCGCCGCGACGCTGCGGCTCTGAGGCTTCTCCCCGACTCCCCCGGAGGCCTCGCCCTCCATGGGACGGGCGGCGGCCCCGGCCCGCGGCCAATTCCATCCCCGTGATGGAAACCGCCCCCCTGAGCACCGCTGCCCTGCCCGCGCAGGAAGTCACCTTCATCCGCTACCTCTACGCGTCCCCGGAGCAGGTCTTCGACGAGTGGACGCTCCCCGAGCGGCTCCGCGAGTGGTGGGGCCCCGAGGGCGCCGATGTGGTCGGGTGCGAGCTCGACGTGCGCCCCGGGGGCGTTTTCCAGCTCGCGGTCCGGGGGCCGGACGGGGTCGTCCGCAGCGCCGGCGGGACCTACCTCGAGGTCGAGACCCCCGGGCGGCTCCGCTACTCCGAGGTGCTCGGCGACGCGCCGGGGCAGCCCTTCGTCACGACCGTGACGTTCGAGCCGATGGGGGCGATGACCCGCATGACGGTCGTGCAGACGGCCGCGACCGCCGAGCCGCTCGCCACCCTGCAGCTCACCGGCTGGCTCGAGGCCCTCACGAAGCTCTCGGAGCGGCTGCTGCCGCACTGACCCGGGCTCAGTACCGGTAGCCGTGGGCGATGGGGAACCGCCGCCCCTCGCCGAAGGCCTTCTCGGTCACCTTGAGCACCGGCGCCGCCTGGCGGCGCTTGTACTCGCTCGCGAGGACCATCCGGAGCACGCGGCGGACCGTCGCCGCGTCGAAGCCGCGGGCGACGATGGCGTCGGCGGCGAGCCGCTCCTCGACGTGGGCCTGCAGGATGGCGTCGAGGACGTCGTAGGGCGGGAGCGAGTCCTGGTCGAGCTGGCCGGGCTTCAGCTCGGCCGACGGGGGCTTCGTGAAGGTCCGCTCGGGGATGACGGCCCGGCCGGCGCGCGCGTTCGCCGCGCGCGCGACGCGGTAGACCCACGTCTTCGGCAGGTCGCCGATGACCGCCAGGCCGCCCGCCATGTCGCCGTAGAGGGTGCAGTAGCCGACGGCCAGCTCGGACTTGTTGCCGGTGGTGAGCACGAGCGCGCCGGTGTCGTTGGAGAGGGCCATCAGGATCTGGCCGCGGACCCGCGCCTGCACGTTCTGCTCGGCGAGGTCGCCGAGCGGCCTCCCCTCGGCGGCCTCGAGCTGCGCCAGGAAGGCGGCGTGCATCGGCTCGATCGCGATCTCGCGGAACGGGAGGCCCAGCGAGCGGGCGAGGAGCGCCGCGTCCTCGCGGGAGTGGTCCGAGGAGTACCGGGAGGGCATCGCGACGCCGAGGACCTGCTCGGGCCCCAGCGCCGCGGCCGCGATGGCGGCGGTGAGCGCGCTGTCGATGCCGCCCGAGAGCCCCACCACCGCGCGCTTGAAGCCGCACTTGCGGACGTAGTCGCGCACGCCGAGGACGAGGGCGCGGAACAGCTCGTCCGCGTCGGGATCCGCGCCCTCCGGGGGCGGTCCGGACCGCAGCGGCTCCCCGTCGAGCCCCTGGATTCGCGGGTCGGAGCCGTCGAGGCCGACCGTGACGATCGCCTCCTCGAAGAGCGGCGCGCGCGCGAGGACGGCGCCGTCGCGCCCGACGAGCACCGACCCGCCGTCGAAGATCAGCGCGTCGTTGCCGCCGACCTGGTTCACGTAGGCCAGGGTGATGCCGTGGTCGCGCGCGCTCGCGGCGAGCATCCGCTCGCGCAGGGCCTGCTTCCCGTGGGAGTAGGGCGAGGCCGAGGCGTTGACGACCAGCTCCGCCCCCGCGCTCGCGAGCTCCTTCACGGGATCGCGCGCGTAGCGCGTCCGCTTCCAGAAGCGCGGGTCGTTCCAGACGTCCTCGCACACCGAGAGGCCGACGGCGACCCCGGGGAGCGCGAGCGGGGTGGCGGTGACGCGGTCGGAGGGCAGGAAGTAGCGCGTCTCGTCGAACACGTCATAGGTCGGCAGGAGCGTCTTGCGCCCGATCGCGGCGACGCGCCCGCCCTCGACGAGCGCCAGCGAGTTGTAGAGGCCGGGGGGCGGCGCGCCGGGCGCCGCCTCGGGGAAGCCGACGAGGAGCGAGAGCTCGGCCGAGAGCTCGGGGTCGGCCGCCAGCTCCTCGAGGGCCGCGCCGGCGCGCGCGACGAACTCCGGCAGGTCGAGGAAGTCGCGGGGGGGGTAGCCGCAGAGCGTCAGCTCGGGGAAGAGGACGAGCCGGGCGCCCGCGCGGCGGGCGACCGCCGCCGCCGCGCGGATCTTGAGCGCGTTGCCGATGGGGTCGCCGACGGTGGTGTCGATCTGCGCGAGCGCGATTCGGGCGGGGCTGGACACGGCGCGATGCTACCATCAACGGCCGATCGCGGAGCCCACCCGGGCCGTCCCCACGGAGGAAGCGTGCAGCACGTCTCCACGTCCCGCCCGGAGCGCCCGTGCCACCCCGCGTGACGCGCGCGCTGCTCGCCGCGGCCCTCGCGGTCGCGGGCGCAGCGGCCTGCCGCCGGGCGCCGCCGCCGAGGGTGGAGCGCGTCCGCCTCTATGTCGCGCCGGGCCTGCCGGGCGCGGTGGCCGCGGAGCTGGCGCGCGGTCTCCGGGTGGCGGATCCCGTGCCGGTCGCGCGGATCGAGGAGGCCGAGGTCGCCTGGCTCCGCGATCCCCTCGAGGCGTTCGCGCTCGGCGACGCCGCGGCGCCGGGGAGCGCCCCCGAGCAGCCCGGCGTCCCCGCCGACTTCCTCGATCGTCGCAGGCGCTTCGCGCCGGTCGGCGCGGTGGCGCGGGTGATCGTCTCCTCTGCAGACGGGGGGGGCGACGCGTTCGCGCCCGACGACCTTCGCGAGCTGGCCGATCCGCACGCGCGGGGGAAGGTGGCGATCCCCCGCCTCGACCGGCGCGACGGGGCCATGCTGGTCGCCGCGCTGGAGCTCGCCTACGGCGAGCGCGGGACGCTCGGGTGGCTCGCGCAGCTCGCGGGCAACGATCCGATCGTCGCGGAGGACGACGCCGACGCGCTGGCGCGCGTCGTCGCGGGCGGCGCGCGCTGGGCGCTCACCGACTCGCTCGCCGCCGGGCAGGCCGCGCGAGGCAGGCCGCTCCGGATCACGTTCACCGACCAGAAAGGGAAGGGGTGCGTGGCCATCCCCACGGCGCTCGTGGTGCTGCCGGGGGCCGGCGCGGCGGCCCGGAAGCTCTCGGCGTGGCTCACGGGACCCGACGCGGAGCAGATGCTGGTCGATCGGGCTCCCGGCCTCCTCCCGCTCCGTGCGGAGGCCACGGCGTCGGATGGGCTCATCCCGCTCTCGCGGCTCTCGAGCCTCTCGCTCGACTGGAACGCGCTCGCCGAGGGCACGCAGGTGTGGGAACGGCGGCTGGCGGGATGGCCACCCGAAGTGCGTGACGCGCCGCGCCAGCAGTGAAAGGCCTAGCCACTTCAGGCGCTTACAAGAAAATATCCACGGGGGGTGGCATCCGAGCGGGGCGTTGTTAATGTCGTGTGTGCCGAACGGGACGACCTCCGTGGGGCGAATTGCCGCACGGAAGGGTCACTCCCCCGGGAGGCAGAACGACAACGCACCTAGACGGGGGGTAAGGAAGCGCCATGGCCCAGATCGACATCGAGATCCTGACGCCTTTCGCTCAGAAGTTCATGGAGGGCACGTCGCTCACGCCTGCGGAGCGGGCCGAGGTGCTGCGCATCGCGCAGGGCTTTGCCTGCAAGGACTCCGCTGCGGCCGCGGGCGTGTCGCCCGAGACGATCCGCGCTCGCCGCAAGCGGATCTACCGCAAGCTCGACGTGCCGGGCTCCGGTGAGCTGCTCGCCCACCTGCTCTCGATGGCCCTCGACATGCTCGCTCGCGGTGAGCGGATCGAGCGCCGTCCGATGCCGCAGGTCCAGCCGAACGTCCAGGCCGCGGCGCGCGTCTAGTCGTGATACCTCACCCTCTCCCCCGCCCGGCGGCGGGGGGGAGGGCACATCCTTGACCCCGAAGCAGCGAGCGAGCCTCCGCGCCGCGCTCGAGCGCACGCGCGCCGAGCTCGTTCGGAGCGGCCCCGCGAAGATCGAGCCGAACCGGACCGACCCGGCGAGCACCGGGGTGGCCGACGAGGACGCGCAGGCGCTCTCCGAGATGATGCAGGTGCTCGCGTCCCAGCGGAACCGCGGGCAGGCGGAGCTGATCGGGCGGATCGACCGCGCGCTGCGGAAGCTGCGCGAGGCGCCCGAGGACTACGGGCTCTGCGAGGACTGCGAGGAGGAGATCGCGCCGCAGCGGCTCGCCGTCGTCCCCTGGGCCCCGTACTGCCCCGCGTGCCAGGCGAAGCGCGACCCCGCGCGCGGCGGCGTGAGGAAGAAGCTCACGGACTACCGGTGAGCCTGGCCGCACCGCGCCCGCTCCGCCCCGGCCCTCTCCCCCGGTGAGTCCCGGCGAGGGAGAGGGCCGGGGAGATCCGTCAGAGCAGCATCTCCACCGTCAGCCCCAGGATCGTGTCGGTGGCCACCTTCCCCGCGGCGGGCGTGCTGTCGTGATTCACCTGGAATGACGCACCGAACGAGAGCGACTCGGTGAGGCGCGAGGTGAGCTTCGCGAGGCTGTTCACGACGACGCGCCCCTTCCCCACGACGTTGGGGAGGATCTCGGCGTCCTCGGTGAAGAGCACGTTCTTGTTGAGGGCGTACTTGAAGGCGAGCCCGAGCCGCGGCGCGTAGAGGGTGACCGGCTCGAGGTGCTCCCAGGTCTTCCCGGAGGGGACGTAGTAGTAGAACCGGTTCTCCTGCGCCCAGCGGAAGCCGAGGTCGGTGCGGAGCGACGTCTTCCAGCCCGAGTCACCCGACGCGTCCACCCAGGTGATCGAGGCGCCCGCCTCGCCCGTGTACCGGGCCTCGACGCTCTTCACGTGGTCGGTCTCGATCGCGCCCAGCAGGTAGCCCGAGTAGCGCTCGTGGAACTTCCGGTCCATCCGGGCCTGGAGGCCGGCCGCCTGGGCGACCGTCTGGGTCGGGGAGTTGTCCGGGGGCCGCGTCTGGCCGTAGACGGCCATCCCCTTCAGCCCGAGGACCCAACCGTCGCTCTTGCGCTCCGCCGCGGCGTTGGCGTTGAACGTGACGCTCTTCGAGTTGCCGGTGAGGGAGATGAGCCCGACCCCCACGGTGCCGGTCCACTTCGTCTTCGGCGGCGCCGCCGGCGCCGCGGGGGCGGCCTCGGCGGCGGGCGCGGC
>DATIVK010000170.1:0-2908 GCA_035465955.1 Anaeromyxobacteraceae bacterium
GGAGATCGCGATGCATTTCACCGGGGTGAAGGTCTTCTCCGCGACCAAGGCGAAGGAGCGCGAGGAGCTCGGCGAGACGATCACGCGCTGGCTCAAGGCGAACGCCGACGTCGAGGTGGTGGACAAGGTCGTGTCGCAGTCGTCCGACAACGAGTTCCACTGCCTGTCGATCGTGCTCTTCTACAACCAACGGGGCTGACGCCCCGCCCCGCCGGGTGGGGCCCCGCCCCCGATTCGCGCCCGCATGTGCGCCGTGATATTCCCGGCGCCATGAAGCTCAAGCAGCGGCCGGAAGACTTCGTCGTCACCGAGTCCTGGCGGTTCGACGAGGATCCGTCGGGGGAGCACTACGTCTACCTGATGGACAAGCAGAAGCTGACCACCTTCGACGCGGTGGATCGGATCTGCGAGCGCTTCAAGGTCCACCACGCCGCCGTCAGCTACTGCGGCCTCAAGGACAAGCAGGGGCGCACCACCCAGCTCGTGGCGATCCGCGGGCAGCCGGTCGAGCTCCAGGACCCGGATCTCCGGCTCAAGTACCTGGGGCGGAGCGCGAGCCCCCTCACGGCCGCCAACACGACCTCCAACCGCTTCGCCGTGACGGTCCGCGACCTCGGCGAGGAGGACCTCGCGAAGCTCACGGGGTCGGTCGCCGAGGTCCACCGGCTCGGCGTGGTGAACTACTTCGACTCGCAGCGCTTCGGCGCGCTGAAGCACGGCCAGGGCTTCGTCGCGAAGGAGTTCCTCCGCGGCGACTTCGAGGTCGCGCTCAAGAACCTCGTCGCGCGCCCGAGCGAGCTCGACCAGACCGACGACGCCCGCGTGAAGGGCTTCTGGAAGGAGCACTGGGGCGAGTGGGAGAAGCGCAACCCCTTCCCCGGCGCCGAGAAGTACCGCCGCATCATCAAGTACCTCGCCGGCCACCCCGGCGACTTCCGGGGCGCCATCCTGCGGACGGAGCCGCGCTGGCGCGCGCTCCAGGTCTTCGCCTACCAGAGCTGGCTCTGGAACGAGGGGGCGAAGGCGTACCTCAAGGACGTCGTCGGGATCACGCGGCTCGTGCCGGTCCGCTACCAGGTGGGGGTCCTCCTCTTCCCCCGGGAGCTCGACTCCGCGACCGCCGACCTCCTCCACGGCCGCACCTTCCCCCTCCTCGCGCCCGACTCCACCTTCGACGACGAGCGCGTGAAGCGCGCCGCCATGTCCGTCATGAAGCGCGACGACATGACGCTCGCGAGCCTCCGCGTCCCGAACACGCCGGAGATCCACTTCGACCACGAGGAGCGGCCCCTCATCGTCCACCCCGGGCGCCTGACCGTCGGCGCGCCGCAGCGCGACGAGCTGAACCCGGGGCGCTTCCGCGTCAACGTCGCCTTCACGCTCCCCCCCGGCGCCTACGCGACGCTGGTGGTGAAGCGGCTCTTCCACTGGACGCTCGAGCCGCGCAACGCCTCGCCGCGCGCGCGGCGCGAGGCGGAGCAGGCGGCGCGCGAGGAGCGGCTGACGCGCCGGGAGTCGGGCGTCAGCGCCGCCCGGAAGGCCCCCCTGCTCGGGCCGGCGTCCGGCGCACCCGCCCGCCCGGCCGCCGGCGCCCCCGCGGCGCCCGAGGCCCCGGCCGCGCCCATCGGCTTCCGCGCGAAGCAGAAGGCGAAGAAGGCGGCGCGGGAAGAGGCGCGGGTCGCGGCCGCCGCGAGGAAGGTCGCGAAGCGGAAGCCCGCGAAGCGCGGCAGGTAGCGGGCCCGCGGCGCGCCCCCGCACCCTGCCCTCTCCCCGGTGGGGGGAAGCCCCCGTCTCTCAGCGCCGCGCGCCGAAGATCAGCAGCCTGACGTCGAGCGCGCCGTTCTTCAGCGCGTGCACGCGCTCGGGGAGGAGCCCCAGCTCCTTCGCGGGCGCCGCCGCGGGCAGCAGGAGGGCGGCGCGCCAGGCGGGGAACCTGTCGCGCAGCGTGCGGCCCACCTCCCGGAGCGAGAGCGCCCCGATGCGCTCGCCGTAGGGGAGGTTCGCCACCAGGAGGCCGCCCGGCGCTGGCGGCGCCAGCTCGTGGAAGGACGCCACCGAGAAGCTCACGTGCCTCTCCACGCGCGCGCGGAGCGCGGTCTTCCGTGCGAGCTCCACGTAGGCCTCGCGGAGGTCGGACGCGAAGATCGGCGCCCGGGGCGCGGACAGCCTGGACGCACGCGCTCGGTCGGAGACCCGCCGCCAGAGCGCCCGGTCGAAGCCGGCCTGGCGCTCGAAGCCGAAGTCGTCCTTCCCGCGGTGGATGAGCGGCGCCTTCCCCAGGGCGATGTAGGCCCCCTCGATGACCAGGGTGCCCGAGCCGCACATCGGGTCGAGCAGCGGCTCGCTCCCGTCGTAGCCCGCGAGGAGGAGGACGCTCGCGGCCAACGTCTCCTTCAGCACCGCCGGGTGGCCGCCGAGGCGCCAGCCGCGCTTGTGCAGGGCCCGCCCCGCCGTGTCGAGCCCCAGGGTGCAGACGCCACCGCGCAGGTGCGCCATCAGCGTCACGGGGTCCTCCGCCTCGGGATCGAAGCGGGGGGCGGGCGCGGACGCCCGGGCGAAGCTGCTGGCCACGGCGCCGGCGATCGCGCCCCCCACCGCCGCCTCCCCCAGCGCGCGCGCCTCCGCGTCGGTGAGGATGGGCGAGACCGTGAACGGGAACCTCGGCCGCAGCCAGTCCTGCCAGGCGATGGCCGCGGCGGCCGTCCCGAGCTCGCCGGCCGAGCGCGCGGGCAGCTCGGCGACGATCCGCTGGATGCGGCTGGCGGTTCGCAGCCAGAGGTGGGCGCGGTACCCGGTCTCCAGGTCCGCCTCGAAGGCGACGCCGCGGTAGATGGGCCGCGGCGCCCGCACGCCGAGCTGCACCAGCTCGCCGGCGAGGACCTCCTTGGTCTCGTCGGGGCAGGTCGCG
>DATIVK010000171.1:0-16769 GCA_035465955.1 Anaeromyxobacteraceae bacterium
GCCTCCTTCAGCACCTTGAGGTGCTGGGAGACCGTGGACTGGGCGAGGGGGAGCTCGTCCACGATGTCGCCGCAGACGCACGCCTCGCGGCGAACGAGCAGCCGCATGATCTGGACGCGCGCCGGGTGGCCGAGGGCCTTCGCGAGCTCGGCCAGCTGCTCGTCCGCCTCGGGTCCTTCGACGGGGCGAAGGTCGGGTCGGACAGGCGGTGCGGTCCTCGGGGCGCAGGACTCTGTTCTCGCAGGTGACGCCATGTGCGTCTTCTACGATAGGAGGCACGCGAGCGCAACGAGCGAGCTTGACAGCTCATCGTCAAAGAACGATACGTGCCTCGCATGGCTTCAGCGAGTCCGAGCGTACCTGGCCGGCGCGTCACGGCGATGGCCGCGATGGTGCTGGTCGCGACCCTGGGGTGTGGCGCGCCGCCCACGTCGCCCCCCGACCCCACGCAGGGTAGCCGTCCGAGTCGCTCGGGGTCGGCCGTGCCGCGCCTCGTCGATCTCGGCGCGGGCAAGTGCATCCCGTGCAAGGCGATGGCACCGATCCTCGCGCAGTTGCGCACCGACTTCGCGGGGCGGATGGAGGTGGTGTTCGTCGACGTCTGGCTGAATCCAGACGCAGGGCAGCCGTACGGGATCCGCATGATCCCCACGCAGATCTTCTTCGGCCCTGATGGCCGCGAGCTCAGCCGTCACGAGGGCTTCATGTCGCGAGAAGATGTCCTGGCTCGCTGGAAGTCGCACGGCTTCGTCTTCTGACGCCATGGTCGAGCTCCTCACGGCCATCGGCCGGGCCTTCGAGGCCTCCGCGGCGCTCGCCGTCCCGGCTGCGTTCGCCTGGGGGGGACTCTCCGTCGCCCTGAGCCCGTGCCACCTCTCCAGCGTGCCGCTGGTCGTGGCGTACATGAGCGGCGGCGGGGAGCTCCCTGCTGGACGGCGTGCGCTGTGGCTCTCCTCCGCGTTCGCGGGCGGCATCCTGACGAGCATCGCCCTGGTCGGCCTGGCGACCGCGGCAGCGGGCCGAATCGTGGGCGACGTGGGCCGGGTCGGGAACTGGCTCGTCGCGGCCCTCTTCTTCGCCGTGGGGCTGAACCTGGTCGGCGTGCTGCCGACGCCGGCGTACGCCCGCGCGTCCTGGGATGGGCGGCGGGGTCCCCTCGGCGCGCTCCTCCTCGGCCTGACCTTCGGAGTCGCGCTCGGCCCGTGCACCTTCGCGTTCATGGCCCCGTTGCTGGGCATCGCGTTCCGCGCGAGCGGGGCCGGTAGGGTCGCCTACGGCGCGCTGCTCGTCGCCCTCTATGGCCTCGGGCACGCCGCCGCGATCGTCTTCGCGGGCAGCTCCATCCAGTCCGTCAGCCGATGGCTCGCGTGGAGGAGCGGTGCGAGAGCGGTCGCGGTCGTGAAGGTGGTGGCCGGGGTCGCCGTGATGCTCGGCGGCGCGTACTTCCTCTGGACCGCGCTGTGAGCGGGCAGGAGTCGAGATGGGACTCAAGGTGATCGAGACCTCCACGAACGGCGGGGCGTGCTGCGCGAAGTCCAACGCGGCCCCTTCCGGTGCACCTCGGGCGTGCTGCGCGGCGGCGGGGGACGTGCCGGCGGCGCGGTCGGCTGAGGCTCGGTCCGTCGGTGGGACGATCGCATACCTGGCTGCCGGGCTCGTCGCGTGGACGGCCGCGTACCTCGCGGTGCTCCCACTGTCGCGCTTCCTGGCCTTCCGAGCCCTTGGGCTCTCGCCCGGATCACACCTCGGCGAGGCGGTCGCCTTCTTCCTGTACGACACGCCCAAGGTGCTCCTCCTGCTCACCCTCATCGTCCTCCTCGTGGGCATCGTCCGCTCGTTCTTCACGCCGGAGCGCACCCGGGCCCTGCTCGCCGGCAGACGCGAGTCGGTCGGGAACGTGCTGGCGGCGCTCCTCGGAACGGTGACCCCCTTCTGCTCATGCTCGGCCGTCCCGCTCTTCATCGGCTTCGTCGAGGTGGGGATCCCGCTCGGCGTCACGCTCTCGTTCCTCGTCTCGGCGCCGATGGTGAACGAGGTGGCGCTCATCCTGCTCTTCGGCCTCTTCGGCTGGAAGGTGGCGGCGCTCTACCTGGCGACCGGCCTGCTCGTCGCGATCGTCTCGGGCTTCGTGCTCGGCCGGATGAGGCTCGAGCGCTTCGTGGAGCCCTGGGTCTACGAGTCGATGAACGCGAGCGCGACCTTCGAGAGGGAGCGGCTCGGCTTCGTCGGGCGGGTGGGGAAGGGGATGGAGGCCGTCCGGGACATCGTGGGGAAGGTCTGGCCCTGGGTGGTCCTGGGGATCGCCGTCGGCGCGGGCATCCACGGGTACGTGCCGGAGGGGTTCCTCGCCTCGGTCATGGGGCGGTCGGCCTGGTGGTCCGTTCCGTTGGCGGTCGTCATCGGCGTCCCGATGTACTCGAACGCAGCCGGGATCATCCCCGTGGTCCAGGCCCTGCTGGGCAAGGGCGCCGCGCTGGGGACGGTGCTGGCCTTCATGATGTCGGTGATCGCGCTCTCGCTGCCCGAGATGATCATCCTTCGCAAGGTGCTCAAGCCCCGCCTCATCGCGACCTTCGTAGGAGTGGTGGCGGGCGGCATCTTGCTGGTGGGGTGGCTGTTCAACGCGGTGATGTGAGGAGGCGCGACGTGAAGATCCAGGTGCTGGGGACCGGCTGTGCGAAGTGCAAGCAGCTCACGGCCAACGCGGAGAAGGCGATCGCGGAGCTGGGGCTGGGCGTCCCCGTCGAGAAGGTCGAGGACGTCCGCGAGATCATGAAGTTCAAGGTGATGTCCACGCCGGCGCTCGTCGTGGACGGGGTGGTCAGGTCGGCGGGAAAGCTCCTCGCGCCGGAAGCGGTGAAGCAGATCCTGGCGGACTCGGGCGGCCGATGACCGGGGAGAGCCTGCAGCACCTGTAGAGGCGCCATCGCGTCAGTGGTGCAGCGCCTCCCGGATCCCGGCGCGGAGCCGCTCCTCCCGCGCTCGAAGCTCCGGCGTGAGCTCGGCGCCGAAGTCCTCGGCCTCGAAGATCGGGCGCAGCTCGAGCTCGGCTCCCGCGCCGAAGGGAGCGCGCTTCGCCCAGGTCACGGCCTCGTCGAGATCCTTCACCTGCCAGATCCAGTAGCCGGCGGCGAGCTCCGTCGTCGCGCCGAAGGGGCCGTCGATGACGGTCGGCTCCTTCCCGGAGAAGCGGATTCGCTTTCCGCGCGACGAGGGGCGCAGGCCTTCGCCGGCGAGCATGACGCCCGCCTCCGCGAGCTGCTCGTTGAAGGCCCCCATCTCGGCCAGATCCCGCTCCTTCGGCATCGCGCCGCGCTCCGACTCCTCGCTCGCCTTCACGATCACCATGACGCGCATCGGGCTTCTCCCTTCGCATGAGGGACGGCAGGGAGAGGGTCTAGTCGGGGGCGCGCGAACGGCACGGGATCCGGCCGCGGCCCGGTCGGGGCGTGGAAACGGCCGTTGGCGACGGGGCCTGATGCGGCGCGACGGAGCCCTGGCCCCACGAAACCGTCCGGCGGTTCCTGGCTCGAACCCCTGCATGCCTGGGACAGGGATGACGCCTCCGCGCACCGACCCCGCCGCACCCTCGACCGAGCGCTCCGGAGAGCGGGGCTCGAGGGGCGACGCGCCTGCGAGGGAGCCACGTCCCACGCCGAGCTACGGGTGCCTCCACTGCGCGACCGCCGCGAGCTTCAAGGGGGAGACGGCGCGGATGCCGTCGACCTGCCCGACGCGGACCCACCCGGAGATCGCCGGGGACGCGAAGCCCTACCTGCCGGACGAGCGGCTGCGGCTCATGCGCGCGGCCGACGCCACCCCGTTCGACGAGGCCGGCCGGCTCCGCACCCGGGTCGATGAGCTGATCGCGTTCGCCCGCGCCAGGGGGATGCGCCGGGTCGGCGTCGCGTTCTGCGTGTCACTGATCCGCGAGGCGCAGGCGCTGGGGCGGCGGCTCCAGGCGGAGGGGCTGGAGGCGGCGCTCGTCTGCTGCAGGGTCGGCGCGATCGACTACTCGCAGATCGGGCTGACGAAGGCGCACCCCGAGAGGTTCGCCGCCAGCTGCAACCCCGTGGCGCAGGCGAGGCTCCTCGACGAGGCGCGCGTGGACCTGGTCGTCCAGGTCGGGCTCTGCATCGGCCACGACCTGATCCTCCAGGAAGAGTGCGAGGCGCCGGTCACGACCCTCGTCGTGAAGGACCGCGCGCTCGACCACCACCCGGTGAAGGCGCTCCGCGACGCGCCCCCGGGGACGTGAAGGGCCCGACGCCGACGCCAGCGCCGCACGCGCCTCCGACCCGCCTACGGGGGGTGGGCTCGACTTCCCGCGCAGAACAGCGTACTGAAGCGCCTCCCCAATCCCACTCTGGGCGGGACCGAGCGGCCTTTCTCCGCTCGCGTACGAGAGAAGAAACGAGTTCATCTGTAGATGGCTACCGGTACCGTGAAGTGGTTCAATGATGCGCAGGGCTTCGGCTTCATCACGCAGGATGGCGGTGGCGAGGACGTCTTCTGCCACCACACCGCGATCAACGCCGAGGGCTTCCGCACCCTCGCCGAGGGCCAGAAGGTGGAGTTCGACGTGACCAAGGGTCCCAAGGGGCTCCAGGCCGCGAACGTTCGCCCGTCGTAGTCCGCTTCACACTGAAGAGTCTGGAAGCCCGGCCTCCCGAGGCCGGGCTTCTTCGTGTGTGCGGCCGACGCGGAGGGCCGCCGGCCCGGTTATCTCCTCGACGCCAGGGTCGGGGAACGAGCCGGTCCGAATCGCGATCCCGGCGGAGGACGAGAACATGCCCAGGATCGTCGTGAACGCATTCCTGACCCTGGACGGCGTCATGCAGGCTCCCGGCGGTCCCGACGAGGACCGCGAGGGGGGCTTCCCTCACGGAGGCTGGCAGGCCCCTTACGCCGACGACGCCGTCTTCGGGAAGGTCACCGAGGGGTTCTCCGATGCCGACGGCTTCCTGCTCGGGCGCAAGACGTACGACATCTTCGCCAGCTACTGGCCCAAGGTCACCGACCCCAATGACCCCATCGCGGCCGCGCTCAACTCCAGGCCGAAGTACGTCGTGTCGCGCAGCCTGGAGCGCGTCGCCTGGAACAACTCCAGCCTGATCAAGGGGGACGTGGTCGCCGCGCTCCGGACGCTCAGGGCGCAGCCCGGCCGGACGGTGCAGACCTGGGGCAGCACCGAGCTGCTCCAGACCCTGATGACGAACGACCTGATCGACGAGTACCGCCTGTTCGTCTTCCCGGTGGTGTTGGGTGCAGGGAAGAGGCTCTTCGGCAGCGGCACGGTCCCGATGGCGCTCCGGCGAATGGAGCCGGTCACGACCGGCGAGAGCGCGACGTACTACCGGCTCGAGCGCGCCGGGAAGCCGGAGTACGGTCGGATGGGCGCCTGAGGAGGGCGCTCACGCCGCGTTCGAGAAGGTCGGGGGCTGGACCCGCCAGCTCCCGCGCGACGTCCACGAAGGCGCGGAAGGCCGGGGAGACCTGCGCGCGGCTCGGGAAGTACAGGAAGAACCCCGGCACCGACGCCGCGTACGGCTCCAGCAGCACCCGCAGCCTCCCGGCCGCGAGGTCCTCCGCGATCAGGGGCTCGTAGGCGTAGGTCAGCCCCACGCCGGCCTTCGCCATCCGGAGCATCAGGCTCCCATCGTTGGTCGACACGGGGCCCCGCACGGGCACGCGCCAGGTGCGCTTGCCGCGCTCCAGCTCCCACGCGTAGCGGGCCGCGCCCGGCGTCGACTGGATGCAGAGGCAGTCGTGCTGGAGGAGGTCCTCGGGGCGCTGGGGCGTCCCGTGCCGGGCCAGGTAGGAAGGGGAGCCGGCCACCACGAAGCGGCCCGGGGGCGTGAGCCGCACCTGGACCATGTCCCGCTCGATCGCCTCGGCGAGCCGGATGCCGCCGTCGAGCCCCTCGGCGACGATGTTGACGAAGTGGTTCTCCGCCCGGACGTCGAGCTCCACGCGGGGGTGGCGCTCGAGGAACCGGGGGATGAGCCGGTCGAGGATCAGCGGCACGGCGATGGCCGGCACCGACAGGCGGACGCGGCCGGTGATCTCGCCCGGCCGCGCCGTCACCGTCCTGAGCGCCTCGAGCGCCTGATCGACGGCGGCGCCCGAGTGCTCGAGGAGCCGCTGGCCGGCGTCGGTGAGCGCCACCGTCCGCGACGTCCGGGTGAGGAGCGCCACGCCGAGCCGGGACTCGAGCTGCCGGACCGACTGGCTCAGCGCCGAGGTCGAGACGCCGAGGTGGCGGGCCGCCGCGGCGAAGCTGCGGCGCCGGGCGACCGCCAGGAACCCGTTGAGCGCGTTGAGGGGCGTGTAGGCCATCGTGAAGCTTTCCTACATGACCCCCGCGCGCGCCGCCACGCCCCTCCCTTCAGCGCCCGACGAGCGCCGCCAGGCGCGGGGGATACCGGTCCCCCTGCACGGGGATGCGCGCGAGCGCCTCCCCGATGCGGGCGAGCTCCTCCTCGCCGAGCTCGATCGCGGCCGCGCCCAGGTTCTCCCGCAGGCGGTGCGGCCTCGTGGTCCCGGGGATGGGGACGATCCACGGCTTCTGGGCGAGCAGCCAGGCGAGCGCGACCTGGGCCGGCGTGGCGCCCCTCGCCGCCGCGATGGCGGCGAGCTCCTCGACGAGCGCGTGGTTCGCCTTGCGCGCCTCCGGCGCGAAGCGGGGGACGACGTTGCGGAAGTCGTCCTTCGCGAAGGAGGTCTTCTCGTCGATCGCCCCGGTGAGGAACCCCTTGCCGAGCGGGCTGAATGGGACGAAGCCGATCCCGAGCTCCTCCAGCGTCGGCAGGATCTCCCTCTCCGGCTCGCGCCACCACATCGAGTACTCGCTCTGCAGCGCCGCGACCGGCTGGACCGCGTGCGCCCGGCGGACCGTCTGGGCGCCGGCCTCCGAGAGGCCGAAGTGCCCCACCTTGCCCTCGCGGATCAGGTCCCGGACCGTCCCGGCGACGTCCTCGATCGACACGTCGGGATCGACGCGGTGCGGGTAGAAGAGGTCGATCCGGTCCCGCCGGAGCCGCCTCAGCGATGCGTCGGCCACGGCGCGGATCCGCTCCGGCCGGCTGTCGAGCCCGGCCTTCGAGTCGCCGCCCTTGAAGCCGAACTTGGTGGCGACGGCGACCCCCTCCCGGAAGGGCGCGAGCGCCTCGCCGACCAGCTCCTCGTTCACGAAGGGCCCGTAGCACTCGGCCGTGTCGAAGAAGGTGACGCCCCGTTCGACGGCGAGCCGGATGAGCGAGACGGCCTCCTGCCGGTCCGTGGGGGGGCCGAGGCCGAAGCTCAGCCCCATGCAGCCCAGGCCGAGGGCCGAGACCTCCAGGGCGCTGCTGCCAAGCTTCCTCTTCTGCATGGCTCGCGCTCCTTCAGGCAGACTTCAGCGACGACATGTCGATGGAGAACCGGTACTTCACGTCCGACCGGAGCAGCCGCTGGTAGGCCTCGTCGATCTTCTGGACCGGGATCACCTCGACGTCCGCGGTGATGCCGTGCTGGCCGCAGAAGTCCAGCATCTCCTGGGTCGCCTGGATGCCGCCGATGAGGGAGCCCGAGAGGCTCTTGTTCCCGAAGATGAGGCCGAAGGCCGCGACGGCGTGTGGCTGGTCGGGGGCGCCGACCAGGGTCATGTTCCCCTCGCGCTTGAGGCAGGCGAAGTAGGGGTGCAGGTCGTGCACCGCCGAGACGGTGTCGAGGATCATGTCGAAGCTTCCGGCCTGCTTCGCCATCTGGGCGGCGTCGCGGGAGGAGACGACCTCGTGGGCACCCAGCCGGAGCGCGTCCTGCGCCTTCCCCGGGCTGGTCGTGAAGACCACCACGTGGGCGCCGAGCGCCCGGGCGAGCTTCACGCCCATGTGGCCGAGGCCGCCGAGCCCGACGATCCCGACCTTCTTGCCCTTCGTCACGCCCTGGCGGCGCAGCGGCGACCAGGTGGTGATGCCGGCGCACAGGAGGGGAGCGACGCCTGCGAGGTCGAGGTTGCCGGGGACGCGCAGCACGAACCGCTCGTCCACGACCACGCTCTCGGAGTAGCCGCCGTAGGTCACCTGGCCGGTGTGCTCGTCCGGCGCGTTGTAGGTGAAGACGGCGTTCGGGCAGAACTGCTCGTGGTGCGACTGGCACTCCGGGCAGGTGCCGTCCGAGTCGACGAGGCAGCCGACGCCGACGAGGTCCCCGGCCTCGAACCTCGTGACCGCCGAGCCGACCTTCGTCACGCGGCCGACGATCTCGTGCCCCGGGACGCACGGGTAGACGGTCGGCATGCCGCTCCACTCGTTGCGGGCCTGGTGGAGATCCGAGTGGCAGATGCCGCAGAAGAGGATCTCCAGCTGGACGTCGTGCGGGGTGGGGTCGCGACGCTGGATGGTGGTCGGGGTGAAGCGGGAGGTCGCGCTGGCGACCGAGACTGCCCTGGCGTTGAACATGCGGTCTTCTCCGGAGTCGGGGGCGCTCGGGCGGGTGCACCGAGGCGGACGGCCGGGAACCTACGCGCGGGGCGCCGTCCTGGAAACGGGCGGAACGCGGATGGGCCGTGAAGAGAAGCTTCACGTGGAGCCGAACCCCCGCGCGAGCCGCGGCGCCGGCGTGGCCGCAGCCGGGGTCTTCAGGAGCGCGATCCTCGCGGGTCGCGCCGGGGCGTTCAGCGCAGCCGCTGGCCGGTCGTCGCCGGCACGAGCTTCCCGTACTTCACGCCCTTCGTCGAGACGAGCCCCTCGCCCATCCGGACGACCTCCCGGGCGCGGCCCCGGAGGACGAGGACCTCCAGGCAGTTGTGCGCGTCCAGGTGGACGTGCAGCGCGGAGACGACCGCCCGGTGGTTCTCGTGCTGGATGTGGGCCAGCTTCTGCGCGAGGCTCGAGGAGTCGTGGTCGTAGACGATCGTCGCGACCGCGACGCGCTCCTCGCCGCCGCGTGAGGCCGACCACTCCCGCTGCACGAGGGCGTCGCGGATGAGGTCGCGGATCGCCTCCGAGCGGTTGACGTATCCCTTCTGCTCGATGAGCCGGTCGAACTGCGCCAGCAGGTCGGCCTCCAGCGACACCCCGATCCGTTCGATCATGAGCCCTCCGTCGCGGGCGAAGCCGCCCGCGGGTCCGTGCGGTCGCCCATCACTCCGCGTCGTGCACGTGGAAGTGGGCGTGCGCTTCGCCGGCGTGCCGGTGCGCGTGGAGGTGCGCGAGCCCGCTCGCGACGAGCAGCCCGGCGTCGCGGGCCAGGTGGCGCGACGGGCCGTCGTAGAGCGTCCCCGGCCTCCCGGCCGCCAGCAGGATGGCGCGCTGCCCCAGCTCCTCCACCACGCCCAGGTTGTGCGTGGAGGCGATGGTCGTCACGCCCTCCAGGCGGTCGAGGAGGTCGACGAGCCGGGCCGCGGAGGCGGGGTCGAGGTTGGCGGTCGGCTCGTCGAGGAGCAGGACGCGCGGGTCGATGGCGAGCAGGGCCGCCAGCGCGACCCGCTTCTTCTCGCCGCCCGACAGCTCGAAGGGCGGCCGATCCAGGAGGGGCGTCACGTCGAACGCCTCGGCCCAGCGGGCCACGCGGGCGTCCACGTCGGGCAGGGAGAGCTGGCGGGGCCCGAACGCGATCTCGTCGGCGACCGTGGGGTTGAAGAGCATGGCGTCCACGTTCTGGAAGAGGAAGGCGACCTCCCCGCGGAACCGGCGGCGGAAGCCGGGCGCGGCGAGCGCCGCCGCCGAGAGGGGCGTCCCCTGCCAGGTGACGCGCCCCGCGTCGGCGAAGGCGAGGCCGTCGAGCAGGCGCAGCAGCGTCGTCTTCCCGCAGCCGTTCACGCCCAGCAGCACCAGCCGCTCCCCGGGCCGGACCGCGAAGGAGACGTCGCGCAGGACCTCCCGCCCCCCGCGCCTCACCCCGACCGCCTCGACCTGGAATGGCACCTAGAACCCCCTCGAGCGCATGGCGTCGCCGACGTCGCGGGCGTTTCGCGCGGCGAGCGTGAAGAGCCCCGCCGTGATCCCCCCGGCGTTCCGGACGAGGACCCGCGCCCCGGGCCTCCGGGGCAGCCGGCTCGTGAGGCCGTCGCGCGACTCGGTGGCGACGAGGCGAAGCGCGTGGATCTGGGCGAGCGTCACGACGAGGAGCCGCGAGGGGGTCGGGTAGGGGGCGAGCGCGCGGAGCAGGTCCACGCGGTCGAGCACGGAGAAGGTGGCGAAGCCGATCAGCCCGGCCCGGAGCGCCAGCGCCGCCCACGGCCCCGCCGGCGGCCAGGTGCCCGTGGCCAGCCGGTGGAAGGCGATCGAGGCGAGGGAGAGCCCCGCCGTCACCGGCAGCACCGCGCGCGCGGCGCGGAGCAGGCTCCGGCCGGCGCCGCGGCGGAAGAGGAGCAGCGCGATCAGGGCGGCGACGCCCAGGGTGCGGAGGTCGCGGAGCGCGGAGAGGGCGAAGATGCCGGCCGCCCACGCGACGAGGAGGCGCCGGTCGGCGCGCGGATCAGTCGTCGACGCCACGGAGCCTGGCCTTCCTGACGAGCGAGAGCGCGAAGACGGTGTAGAGCCCCTCGACGACGCCGGTCACCGCGAGGCTCGGGACCCCCATGGCCGTGACGAGGACGGCGGGCGGGGTGGGCAGGTAGCCGGGGTCGAGCCGGTGCTGGAGGAGGAGCGCGCCCAGGACGGCCGCGGTCGACACCTGCGTCGAGAGCCAGCCGGCCGCGAAGAGGGCCACCTTCTCGGACGGGCGCCGGAGCGCCTTCCAGGCGAGCCAGCCCGCGAGCGGCCCCAGCAACCCCATGGCGAGGGCGTTGACGCCGAGCACCGTGACGCCGCCCGCCCCGAAGAAGAGGGCCTGGACGAGCAGCACCAGCGACTCGCAGAGGAAGGCGAGCAGCGGGTGGAAGAGGAGGGCGAGGAGCATGACGCCCACGAGGTGCGTCGAGGTCCCTCCCGGCACCGGGATCACGAGGGTCTGGATGACGAAGGCGAGGGCGGTGAGCGTGCCGACGACCGGCAGCGACTCGACCGACGCGTGCCCGAGGTGGCGCCGGGCCGCCCAGGCCCAGAGGGGCGCGCAGGCCGCGAGGGCGGGGAGGCTGATCCGGGGAGAGACGAAGCCGTCCGGGACGTGCATGGCTAGGCGCGCGTACCCTTGCGGCGGTAGGTGACGTAGAGCGCCGCGAACACCGCCCCGATGACGGCGAGGCCGAGGAGGGGGCGCAGCAAGAAGGCGGCGCCCGACCCCGCGGGCGCCGGCGCGGCAGGGACACCGCCCGCCTCCACCCGCAGGTCGATCCCGTGGCCGGTGTCGTCGATCACCTTGACGCGCCAGCTCCCGGGGACGTCCGGCACGAACGCCAGCCATCCGCCCCGGTCGGTGCGCCCTTCCTGCCAGGGGATCCGGGGGTCGGCCGGCGAGAAGACCTGGTAGGGCGCGCCGGCCATCACCTCGCCGACCTCGTAGACCTTCACGCCGATGGCCCTGCCGCGCTCGATCTCGTGGAGCGTCTCGTGCGCGGGCGCGAGGCCGGGCGCGGCGAGGAGGACGGCCAGGAGCAGGGCGCGAGGCGACATCGGGACTCCTCCGCGGCGGCGCGAAATGCGCATCGGGTGTTACGCCCCCGGCCGCAGGCGGTCAAGGAGCGATGTTACGAACCCGCCGGGCGTGCTACGGAAACCCTCGCCGGCGAGGGGACGTCGGGGCGGCGCGCCTGCCACGGGTTCGCCGCCGGCCCCGGCGCCGCGACCTACGGACCCTTGATCCCACGCGACCTGGGCTGGCCGCGAGCGGCCAGGATCCTGCCCAGGTTCCCCTCGATCCAGTCGGCGAGGGCCTCGACGCGCGCGGACACCTCCTCGCCCAGCGACGTCAGGCTGTACTCGACGCGCGGCGGGATCTCCGGGAACACCTCGCGCTTCACGAACCCGTCCGCCTCGAGCGCCTGGAGCGTCTGGGAGAGCATCTTCTCGCTGACGCCGCCGACCCTTCGCCGAAGCTCGCTGAAGCGGTGCGTGCGCTCCATGAGGGCCACCAGCACCAGAACCCCCCATCGGCTGGTCACGTGGTCGAGCACGCCCCGGGAGGGGCAGGCCGGTGCGTAGAGGTTGCCGTGGCCGCGCACCCCGTCCCGCCCTCTCGGCAGCGCCAGCGCACCGGATGCCTTGCTGTCAGCCATGGCAAGTAACTAACTCATGGGTACGTACTTTCCAAGAGAAAGGGAGGCCGTTAGGTTCCCCCCTGCTTCCACCCCTACCCAGGAGACACGAAATGATCGCCGTCACCGGAGCCACCGGCCACCTCGGCCGCCTCGTCATCGACCAGCTGCTGCAGAAGGTCCCCGCGGGCCAGGTCGTCGCGGCCGTCCGCAGCCCCGAGAAGGCGGGCGACCTCGCCGCGCGCGGCGTGCAGGTCCGCAAGGCCGACTTCGACGCACCCGAGACGCTCGCCGAGGCGTTCCGCGGCGTGGACCAGCTGCTCCTCATCTCCGCGAACGAGCTCGGCAAGCGCGCGCGCCAGCACCAGGCCGCCGTGGCCGCCGCGAAGGCGGCGGGCGTCAAGCTGCTCGTCTACACGAGCCTGTTGCACGCGGAGACGTCCGGCATCTCCCTCGCCGGCGAGCACCTGGCGACGGAGAGGGCGATCCGCGCCTCCGGGATCCCGTTCGTCATCCTGCGCGACGGGTGGTACCTCGAGAACTACACCGAGAACCTCGGCCCTGCGCTCCAGCACGGCGTCCTCCTCGGGGCGGCGCAGCAGGGGCGGATCGCCGCCGCCGCGCGGGCGGACTACGCGGCGGCCGCGGTCGCCGTCCTCACCAGCCCCGGCCACGAGGGGAAGGTCTACGAGCTCGCGGGCGACGTTCCCTTCACCCTGGCAGAGCTCGCCGCGGAGATCGGGCGGCAGGCCGGGAAGGTCGTGGCCTACAGCGACCTGACCGCGGAGAAGTACGCGGAGACCCTGCGTGGCTTCGGGCTCCCGGGGCCGGTCGCCGAGATGCTCGCGAGCGCAGACGCGGGGATCGCCCGCGGCGAGCTCGACGACGCCAGCGGCGACCTGCGGCGGCTCATCGGACGCCCGACCACGCCGCTCGCAGAGGCCGTCGGCGCCGCGCTCGGACGCGGTTGAGCCGGCCGGAGTCATCCCTCCGGGCGCCTGACCTCCCGGTGGAACGGGCACCGATCGCCGAGGCACTCCGCGTTCCGTCCGCTCCACTCGCAGGCGGCGCCGCGCCCGTCCAGCCGCACGCCGAGCGTCTCCCGCGCGATGCGGATCCCGGTCAGCAGCGCGAGCCAGGTGGTCCGCTTGCAGCAGCGCGGGCCCCCCAGGCCGCCGATGACGGTCAGCGCCCGGGCGGTGGCGCCGTTGGCGAGCCCCCAGGATTCGCGGGCCATCGGCGTGGCGCCGGTCGCCACGGAGGCGAAGATGCCGACCCCGACGCCGGCGCCGCAGGCCCCCTGGAAGCCGCAGAAGCCCCCGGCCACCGCGTCCGAGCGTCGGCGGGCCTCGGCCAGCAGCCGGGGCTTCGCGGCCGCGTCGCCGCGGGCGTTGGAGAGGGCCGCGAGGAGCGTGGCCGGGACGAGGAAGTGGTGCTCGGGGCCGTGGAGCTTGAGGCTCGGGTGGCGCATGAGGCCGGTCGCGAGCGCCATCGGGTCCGTCGAGGTGCTCGCGGCGCACGTGCGCTCGATGACGTCCTTCGCGGGCGACGCGTGGCACGCATCGCAGACGAAGTGGCCGTCGCGGCACCGCACCGGGCTCGCGGTCTCGAACCCGCAGAACGTGCATCGCACCGGCTCGGCCGAGGCGCGGTACTCGAGCCCGGCGCCACAGATGAGACAGCCCTGGTGGTGGGTGTCCCCGGGGCGGGATGAGATCGGCTGAGGCATCGTCCCTCCTTGGAGCCCGGGCGCGGCCGTGCGGTTCGTCAGCGGGCGCCCATCGAGAGCGCGCCGGTCAGGCACGGCTCCACGCAGTCGCCGCAGCCCGTGCAGCGGTCGGTGCTCACGCGCGCCACTCCCCTCGCGTCGAGCGCGACGGCGAGGGAGGGGCAGCGGGTGCAGCACCCGCAGCCGGCGCAGAGCGACGGGTCGACCTCGGCGACCGGCCGGGGCGCGGACGTGGGGGCCTCGGCCGGGAGGCCGACGCGGCCGCTGCCGACGAGCGCGGCGACCGATCGCAGCCCCCGCTCGGCGAGGTACCACGAGAGGCCCGCCTGCAGGTCGTGCACGATGCCGAGGCCGTGGCGTGTGACCAGGGCGTCCACGGTCACGGCCTGCGCGCCGCCAGCGAGGAGGTCGGCGGCGCCGCGCCAGCTTCCGGGGTCGCCCGCGAGCGTGGCGCCGGCGGCGGAGAGGGTCAGGCGATCCGGGAACTCGCGCCGGAGCCGGTCGATCGCGTCGGCCGCGCCCTCCGCCATCACCGCGCCCGCCCAGCCGGCCTCGTAGGCGCGCCTCACGGGCGCGTAGGCGGAGGTGAAGCGTGAGGCGGCGAGGAGGAACGGAGAGGGGAGGCGCTGCCCCTGGACGTCGCAGTCGAGCGCGACCGGCAGGCCCGGCGGCCCGCGGGGGCCCGTCGAGGCCGCGTCCGTCGCCGCCGGACGGTTCCACTCGGGGCACGTCGCGGCACGGGGGCAGCCGCTCCCGCCCGGGCACGACGTCCGATCGGGGCAGGCGGCGAGGTCGCCGCCGCCGAGGAGCCCCTGCACCGCGAGGCCGGCCCGCTTGCCCGACGCCACCGCCTCCACCACGGAGGTCGGACCGCTCTCCAGGTCCCCCGCGTAGACCACGCGCGGGTGCGGCTCGCGCCGGAGGCCGGCGCGGCCGCCGATCGCGACCACCACGGCGTCCACGTCGCGCCGCTCGTGCTCGCCGTGCGGCAGATCGACGAGGCGGCTCGGGTGGAAGGACCGTCCGGCGGGGAGCTCCACGCGGTGGAGGCGGAGCGCGGTCACGCGCCCGGCGCGGCCGCGGATGGCGGTCACGCGGACCCGGCCGCTCACGTGGACGCCGGACGCGGCGAGCCGCTCGCGCTCCCGGCGCGTCGGCGCCAGCTCCGGGAGCGCCTTGAGCGCGAAGAGCTCCACGCGCGCCGCGCCGAGCGCCGCGGCGGCGCCGGCGCAGTCGAGCGCCACGCCGCCGTCCCCGACGATGGCGACGCGCCTTCCCCGCAGCGCGGGAGGGTGGTCGCCGAGCACCTCCGTCCAGCGGAGCGCCCGCTCGCGGCCCGGCACGTCGAGCTCCGCCGGCTCCCCGAGCCCGCCGGCGACGACGACCGCCGCGAAGCCGCGGGAGAGCAGGTCGCGCGGCAGCGGGACGGGCGCGCCGAGCAGGAGCCGCACGTCGCCCAGCCCGAGCACCCAGTCGACGTCGGCGTCCAGCACGGCGGGATCGAGCCGCTCGCGCGGGACGAGGCGTGCCATGCCTCCCGCCCGCGCCGCCCGATCGAACACGTGGACCGCGTGGCCGGCCCGGGCGAGCACGCTCGCGGCGCCGAGCCCCGCCGGCCCCGCGCCCACCACGGCGACGCGCAGCCCCGTGGCCGCCGGCGCCGCGAGGCGGGGGAGGACGCCCAGCGCCCTCGCCTTGCGCACGATCGCGGCCTGGAGGGCGGGGACGTTCACGGGGCCGTCGAGCGCCCTGCGGGCGCAGCGCGACATGCAGAGGGTGTCCGGGCAGACCTGGCCGCAGGTGCCGCCGAGCGGGTTCTGGCCGAGGATGTGGGCGGCCGCCCGCCGGTAGTCGGAGGGCTCGCCGCAGCGGATCGCGAGGATGAAGTCGGCGGGCGAGAGCCCCGCGGGGCAGCCGCTCCGGCATGGCCTCGCCTCGCAGGCGCGGCACCTCGCGGCCTCGGCGCGGAGCTGTGCGTCGGTCAGGAACGGCGCCATCGGTCCCCCTGGGCGCATCGGCGGCTCGACGGGTCCACGGAGGGCATCTTCTACTGGAGTGCGTGCGTTCCGTACACCCCTGCCCGGTGGAAGCGTTCCGGCTCCGCGCGGGTTAGAGATACGCAATGCGATCCGATGAGCACCGCCTCGGCCGCCGGAGCTTTCTCAAGGGGGCGCTCGCGGTCGGCGCCGCCGCGGCGCTCCCCGCCGCCGTCGAGGCGCAGCCGGTCGCGCCCAGGGCGGAGCCGGTGACCTTCCTCGTCCCCGGGCTCGATCCGGCCCACGACGGGCTGCGGATCGCCCAGCTCTCCGACCTCCACGTGGGGGCGCGCACGCCGGCGGCGACGGTCCAGGCGGCGATCGCGGAGGCGAACGCCTTCGCCCCGGACCTCGTCCTGCTCACGGGCGACTTCCTGTCGTCGCGCCGGAGCGAGCTCGACGCGATCCGGGAGCAGCTCGGCGGCCTCGCCGCGCCCGCGGTCGCGGTGCTGGGCAACCACGACCACTGGGTCGATCCGGTGGGGGCCACCGCCGCGCTCCTCGGCCACGGCTACGAGGTGCTCGAGAACGAGTGGACGTCGCGCTCGCTCCGCGGCGCCCCGCTCGCGATCGTGGGCGTCGGCGACGCGCTGACCCGCCACGAGGACGTGGCGCGCGCGACCCGCGGGCTCCCCGCGGGCACGACGCCCATCGTGCTCGCGCACGGGCCGCGGACCGCGGATCGCCTGCGGGCGCTCGATCGGCCGGCCGTCTGCTTCTCGGGCCACACCCACGGCGGCCAGATCGTGCTGCCGATCCTCACGCCGACCTGGATGCACGCCCTCGCGCGGGAGCCGTACGTCCGCGGCCGGTTCGACCTGGGGCGCGTGCAGCTCTACGTGAACCGCGGCGTCGGGAACTCGGCCTTTCGCGTGCGCCTGAACTG
>DATIVK010000172.1:0-1841 GCA_035465955.1 Anaeromyxobacteraceae bacterium
CCGAGCATGGCGACGAGCCGCTCCCCGGCGTCCCGCTGGGCGACGGCGTTCGTTTCGTAGCGGGAGGCGACCTCGTCGAAGGTGGCGGGCGGACGGGTGGGCATGGTCTGCCGAGTCTACCCGGACGCGGGGTGGGCGTGCGCCCGAAGGAACGCCGTCACGGCGGCGCGCGCCTCCGGCCGGTGCGTGAAGATGGCGGGGTGCTCGCCCCCCTCCAGGGCGAGGAGCTTCGCGCCAGGGATCCGGGCCGCCAACGCCGCGCCGTGTCGCTCGAATGGCACGAGCGGATCTCGCGTTCCGTGGACGACGAGGACGGGAGCCGCGATCCGCTCCAGCGGGTACTCATGCGTCCGGGTGACCCTCACGTCGTTCGCCGTCCCCGCCCACCGCTCCGCCATCCGCGCGCTCGTGGTCCGGGCCAGCTCGCGGTAGAGGCCCCATGCCTCGGCGTCGGCGAGGAGCCGCTCGACCTGGGCGGCGTCGCGGAAGGCGCGCCGTGCGTTCCCCTCGGGGTCCCGCTCGGCGCGCCGTCGCGCCCGCTGCTCGAAGCCGGGGACGCGGAGGAGGAGGCGGATGAGGTGGAACGCGAGCGGCGGCGGGGGCGTCGGGCCGGCGGTCGTCGACACGAGCACCAGCGCGGCGCAGCGCCCCGGGTGGCGGAGCGCGAAGTGGAGCGCCGCGTAGCCACCGCCCGACACGGCCATCACCGCCGCGCGCTCCACGCCCATCGCGTCGAGGAGGGCCGCCAGGAGGTCGCCCTGCTCCTCCGGCGAGCGCCCGCCGGAGAGCGGCGTCCCGAGGTAGCCGGGACGTGAGACCGCCAGGTACCGGTACCCGGCCTCGCCGAGGGTTCGCGCCAGCAGCAGCGACTGGTCCCAGCCCCCCATCGCGCCGTGGAGCGAGAGGACCGGGGGCCCCTCTCCGGTCGAGACGCACTCGACGGGGCCCAGGCGGGTGGCGACGGTGGCGGGACGGGGCGCGTCGACGCCGGGCGCCAGGACGGGCGGGAGGAGGCTCGGGGGCTGCGGCTTCATGGGGAGGCTCCGAGGAGGCAGGGGATGTTGACAACCGTCACATCGTTACCGTATGCGTGTTGACGATGTCAACATCCGCTCGATCCCGATCCACGGCTCGCCCGTCCCCCTACCACCACGGCGACCTCCGACGCGCGCTCGTCGAGGCGGCGCTGGCGCTCGTGCGCGAGCGCGGCGCCGACGGCTTCACGCTGCGCGAGGCCGCGCGCCGCGTCGGCGTCAGCCAGACGGCGCCGTACCGTCACTTCGAGACCCGCGACGCGCTCCTGGCTGCCGTCGCGGAGGAGGGCTTCTCGGCCTTGCGCCGCGAGCTGGAGTCGCTGCCGCAGGCGGTCGACCCCGACCCGCGGCTGCGGCTCCGGGCGCAGGGGCTCGCCTGCTTCCGGTTCTACGTCGCGGATCCCGCCCGCTTCCGCGTCATGTTCAGCCGCGCCACGTCGCAGCGGGAACGCTACCCCGGGCTCGCGGCCGCCTGGGGGCGCGTCAATGAGGTGCTGCTCCGCAGCCTGGTCGCCTGCCAGGAGGCCGGAGAGATCCGGGCCGGGGATCCGCTCGAGCTGGGGCTGGCGACGGCGGCCATGACGCACGGGCTCGCGGCGCTGGTGAACGACGGGCACCTCGGCCCGGCGCTCGGCACCGATCCCGAGGCCGTGGCGGCGCTCTACCAGCGCGCGAGCGGCGTGCTCTACCGTGGACTTCACCCCCCCGGCCGCGAGAACCTCCCCACCCCGGCCCCGCGCCGGAGGCGACGCACATGAGACAGGCCACCGCCACCCGCTACGTCACGCCCCTGCGCGAAGGGGGCTC
>DATIVK010000173.1:0-11448 GCA_035465955.1 Anaeromyxobacteraceae bacterium
GGCCGGTGAAGAGCGCGCGCGCCGCGGCGGCGGCGAGGGCCGCGGGCCAGGCGACCCACTGCAGGCGGCGCAGCCGGCCCAGCAGGTCATGGAGGTGCGGCTTCGCGCCGGAGGCCATCACGGCGATGAGGAGGACCAGCCCCAGGTAGACGCCCGCGATGGCCGCCTCCCGGGCGCGCCGCAGCCGGACGAGCCGCGCGAGCAGCTCCTGGAGGAGGGCGACGTACGCGACGGTCGCGACGACGAAGAGGGCGAAGGTCAGCGCGAGGAGCGCGAGCCAGCCTCCCGGCCGCCCAAGCGCCGCGCCGACGAAGGCGCCTCCGAGGAGGACCGTCCAGAAGAGCGCGAAGGGATCGCCCGCCGCCGAGGCGAAGAGGCCGTACGCGTAGAGCCTCCCCGGGGGCAGCGGGTAGACGAGGAAGCGCCGGAGGTCGAGCGTGTCGCGCTCCGCCAGCGTGAGCGCCACGGCGGTCCAGGTCTGCCAGATCCCGAAGAACACGGCCGAGACCGCGATCTCGGTGGCGAGCCCCTTCCCGATCCGGGCCGCGCGGAACGTGCCGGCGGCGATCGCGCCCGAGAAGAGGACCGCCGCCACCGCCGTCGTGGCGAAGACGGCGACCCGCGCGACGAGCTCGGGGACTCCCCGCCGCGACAGGAACCGGCGGGCGAGCAGCCTGCCGCGGAGCTCGACGAAGGCGCGGAGGGAGGCGGAGAGGACGCTCAAGCGCCCTCCCCCTCCCCGAGCCAGGAGAGCCCGTGCGGCGCGATCCGGTCCTCCCCCACCGTCCGGATGAAGACCTCCTCCAGCGAGCCCGCGCCGCGCACCTCGTCGAGCGTCCCGTGGGCCACGAGCCTTCCGCCCCGGATGATCCCGACGTGCGTGACGAGCCGCTCGACCACCTCGAGCACGTGGCTCGTGAGGAAGATGGTCATCCGGCCGCGCGCCACCAGGTCCTGGAGCATGCGCCGGATCCCCGAGACCGCGACGGCGTCGATCCCCTCGAACGGTTCATCGAGGAAGAGGACCTGGGGCGCGTGGATGAGGGCGCAGCCGAGCGCCAGCTTCTTCTTCATGCCGTGGCTGTACTCCACGACGAGCTTCCCCGCGTCGTCGCCCAGCTCCAGCGCGACCAGCAGCTCGTCCGCCCGACGGCCGGCCTCGCGCCGCTCGAGGCCATAGAGCTGGCCGTGGAGCCGGAGCTGCTCCGCGCCCGAGAGCCGCTCGAAGAGCGCCAGCCCGTCGGGGACGACGCCGATCCGCTGCTTCACGCGAAGCGGCTCGCTGGAGAGGTCCACGCCGAGGATCCTGGCGCCCCCCGCGCTGGGCGCGAGGAGGCCGGTGAGCATCCGCATGGTGGTGCTCTTGCCCGCGCCGTTTGGACCCAGGAAGCCGAAGAAGGCCCCCTCCGGCACGGCGAGCGAGAGATCGGCGACGGCCGCGCGGTCCCCGAAGAACCGCGTCAGACCGTGGGTCTCGATCGCGAGCATGCTCCCGTGCGGTAGCACGGGGTCCCGCCGCCGACAAGGCGGCGGGGCAGCGCGCTACTGCACGGCCGAGCGGGGCTCCTCGCCCGGCTCGAAGTAGATGAAGCGCATCCCCATGCCGCGCAGGGCGAGCGGCCCCTGGGCGCCGGCGCCCTCGCGGCGACCGAGCAGGTGGCATACGTACCGGACCTCGGCGACCGCCGTCATCTCGCCGCCGTGAGCCTCGAAGGTGACCCGGACCTGCGAGCCGATGGGCTGGGGAGCGCGGGTCTCGACGAACATCCCCCCCTCCGAGATGTTCCGCGCGATCCCCATCCCGACGCCGCCAACCCCGTCGAGATACACGGGAAAGACCTTGTCCAGCCGGACGCCGTCGCGGCGCTCGCGTCTTGCATGGCCTGCGCTCGGCTTCGTTTCCTTGCGGTACCAGAGCATCGCCGCCTCCCTCGAACGATGCCGAGCGTAAGCGGGTGCTCCAATGTAGTCAAAGAAACGACCACCGACCACACGATATCTCAGCCCCCTGCCCCCCAACCGAGCTCACCCTTTCGGAGACCCAAGATGCACCGTAAAGCCGTCCTGTCCTGCCTGCTTGCGCTCCTCGTCGCCCCCTCTGCCTCCGTCGCCGACGCGCGGTTCGACGCCGCTGCGGCCAAGGCGGAGCGCCTGGACGATCTCAGGAAGTTCCTGGGTCAGTTCGTCGGGAGTTGCACGGATCCCTTCGAGCGGCGCACCTGCGAGGCGAACGTCGCGGCCTTCCGTAAGGGTGCGTCAGGAAAGACCTTCGTGGTCCGGGTCACGGAAGCCTCACAGGTCGTCCGGACCCAGTCGCGCGGGGGCTCCGTCGTCGTCCTGCTCACGCCCTTCATCGACGGCGGCGGCTACGCCCTCACCCGGGGTCAGCCCAAGCGGCAGGACGCGGACGGGAACCCCCTCGTCGACCTCGTGCCGATGGAGGTTCCGCTGCCGCCCGGGATGATGGAGATGGACTTCCTCCGCCCGTTCCGCTCCGGTTCGATCGACGTGGAGGTCGTCTTCCGTCCGGACGCCACGTGGAAGATGAAGCGCAAGGGCGAGCCGGGCTCCTATGAGGGGCTGGCGGCTCGCTTCGTCGCGCTGCGCGTGATCAACTCCCGCGACGACTCGGAGATCGCCGCGAAGATCTGGTGAGGCGGGCTACTTCCGCCCGCCCACCGGCACGGCCACGTAGACCGCCCCGCCGCCGCGGCGCACGCGCAGCAGCGCGATCTCTCCGTCCTTCAGGGGCGAGAGCGCCTTCGACACGTCGGCGGGGCTCTTCACGCGGGCGCGGTTGACCTCGACGAGGATGTCGCCCGGGCGGATCCCTGCGCGGGCCGCCGGGCCGTCGTCCTCGACCTCGACCACGACGAGCCCGTCTCCGGGGGCCGCGTCGAGCCGCTTCGCGAGGTCGGGCGTGATCGGCTGGACCGTGATCCCCAGCCTGACCTTGCTCTTCTCCGCCTCGCCGCCGGCCCCCTGCTCCTCGCCCTGGTCGTCTCCGGAGAAGTCGCCCCGCGCGAGCGCCTCCTCGTCCGGGCGCTTCGCGACCTGGAGGGTCACCTTCTTCTCGCTGCCCTTGCGGATGAGCGTCAGCGCAACCTTCTCGCCCGGCGGGACCGTCGCGACGCCGCGGGTCAGCGCGCTCGCCGACTCCACCGGCTTGCCGTTCATCGCGATCACCAGGTCGCCCGCCTCGACGCCGCCCTTGTCCGCGGGCGTGCCCTTCACGACCTGCTGGACCAGCGCCCCCTTCTGCTCGGGCCGGAAGCCGAAGCCCTGCGCCAGGTCCGGCGTCAGCTCCGAGACCTGCACGCCGAGGTAGCCGCGGACGACCTTCCCCTTCTCCTTCAGCTGCGGGAGGATCGACTTGGCGAGGCTGATCGGAACCGCGAAGCCGACGCCGACGAAGGTCCCCTGCGGCGCCAGGATCATCGTGTTGACCCCCACCACCTCGCCGCGCAGGTTGAAGAGCGGCCCCCCCGAGTTGCCGGGGTTGATGGCGGCGTCCGTCTGCAGGAAGTCATCGTAGGTGCCGTGGTTCACCGAGCGGTGCTTCGCGGAGATGATCCCGAAGGTCGCCGTGTCGGCGAGGCCGAACGGACTGCCGAGCGCGAGGACGAAGTCGCCCTGCTCGAGCGCGTCCGAGTCTCCGAGGACGACCGTCGGCAGGTCCTTCGGCGGGCTCTTGAGCCGGATCAGCGCCACGTCGGTGACGGGGTCCTTGCCGACGACGCTGGCCGCGAACTCGCGGTTGTCGGTGAGCTTCACGCGGATGTCGGTGGCGTCCTTCACCACGTGGTTGTTGGTGAGGATGTACCCATCCGAGTTGATGATGAAGCCGGAGCCGAGGCTGGAGCCCTTGAACTGCTGCGGGGCGTCCGGCCCGGGCATGCCGAAGAAGCGCTCGAAAAAGTCCTCCTCGGGGCTGCGCTGGCCTTGCGCCCGGGCCGGGTGCTTCACGATCGTGGTCGTCGAGATGTTCACGACCGCGGGGCGCAGCCGTTTGATGAGTGGCGCGAGGGACGCCTGAGCGGGAGCGCCGACCTCCTTCTCGACGGGAGCGGCGACCGCGGCCTCACGGTAGAGCCCTGTCGGGGTCTCCGCGTTCGCCTTGCCCTCCCGGGAGCAGGCGGGGACCGCTGCGGAGACTGCGATGAGTGCGAGCAAGCTGGTGACGATCCGGCGCATTGGGCCTCCGCTCAGGGGTGTCTTCGTAAGTGAAAGACGCGTCAGGCGCCGCCCGTATTCCCGGCGGCGCCCCATACCTAAGCCCGATCGGAGCGCTGTCAACGCACCCGGTCAGAGACCGAGCAGCTGCGCGAGGCTCTTCTCGTCCGCGGGAGGGAACTCGTAGCCGTCGAGCTCCTCGGGGAAGACCCAGCGGTGATCGTTCACGCCGAGGTGGCGGATCGCGCTCCCGGTGTCGTGACACCGGTAGACGCAGAAGTCGATGTCGTAGCCCTCGTACGCGTGCTCCACGTGCACGACCCGCTCGAGCACGAGGACCTCGATGCCGAGCGTCTCGCGGAGCTCGCGGGCGAGGGCCTCCTCGTCGCTCTCGCCCGGCTCCACCCTGCCGCCGGGGAACTCCCACAGGAGCGGGAAGATGGCGCGCGGCTTCCTCTGGGCGATCAGGTAGCGCCCGTCGCGCTCGATCATGCCACCGACCACTCGGATCTTCCGTCCCATCGGCGCACCCTTCAGCGACCTTTGAACGAACCCGGATTCACCGCGAGCGATCATTGTAGAATTGTAGACCGATGACGTCCATACGCATTCTCGCCGCGGCGGGAACGGGCACGCAGGGCGCGACCGGCCCCGCGGCACGCCCTCGAGGGGCACGGAACGCGGAGAGCCCGCGTGACTGGCGGCGGCCTCATCGCGGCTCAATAATATGGGTTGGACGATTCGGGTCCCTTCGCGCTTGGACGAGGTAACCCTGACGTGACGCAACCGCGGACCGCGCTCGTGCTCTCCGGCGGCGGCGCTCGAGGCGCCTACGAGGCCGGTGTCGTGCGCTACCTGCGCGAGGAGTTCCCCGCCACGTTCGGGGAGCAGCCGCGCATCGACATCCTCTCCGGCACGAGCATCGGCGCCGTCAACGCGTGCTTCATCGCGGCGACGGCCCAGAGCCCGGAGCTCCAGGGCAGGCTCCTCGCCGACGTCTGGACCTCCCTCCGCATCGAGGACGTCTTCCACTGGAGCTTCCTGAGGCTCGCCGCCCTCCCCCTCTACCTGCTGAGGCGGATCCGGATGCTCCGGCTCCGCCACCGCTCCTGGCGGCTCTCCGACTTCGTCTATCCGGAGGCCCTCGCCCGCGTCGTGCGCGATCGGGTGGACTGGGACCAGCTGCACGTCAACATCCGGGAGGGCGCCGTGACGGCGCTGACGGTCACCGCGACCGACCTCGGGACGGGGCGGGCGGTGGTCTTCATCGAGACCGCGGAGGAGCTGCCGGTCTGGAGCCGCGACCCGCAAGTGGAGGCCCGCCCCCGCTCCATCGCGGCCTGCCACGCCCTCGCCTCGGGCGCGATCCCGCTCCTCTTCCGGCCCGTCTTCATCGAGGGCTCCTGGTTCAACGACGGCTCGATCCTTCAGAACACGCCCCTCGCGCCCGCCATCCGCCTCGGGGCGGACCGCGTCCTGGTGGTCGGCCTGCGGCACCAGGGGCGCCGCCTCGCACCCCGGATCCGCCCCGAGGGGGAGGTGCCCTCGACCGGCGCCCAGCTCGGCGGGATCCTGAACGCGCTGACCCTGGACCACGCCGACTACGACCTCGATCGGCTGCGCCGGCTCAACCAGCTCCTCGACTACGGCGAGCAGCACTTCGGGCCGGACTTCCGCCACCGGTTCGCCGCGCTCGGCGCCGACCACCTCGGCACGCCGCTGCGGCGCGTGCGGGACCTGGTCATCCGCCCGTCCCAGGACCTCGGGCGCATCGCCCACGACTACGCGGAGAGGCAGATCCGCAAGCTGCCCCCCGGCACCCTCGCCGCCCGCCTCCTCCGCCTGGCCGCGGCGGAGCCCGGTGGCGACGGGGACGGCGCGGCCGACCTGGCGAGCTACCTGCTCTTCGATCGCGACTACGCCGCCGCGCTGATGGACATGGGCTTCGACGACGCGCGCAAGCAGCGCGACGCGCTGGTGGAGTTCTTCCGCGCGCCCGCCGAGGACGCGCCGGGCGAGCTCCGGGCGCCGGCCGCGTCCGCGGAGGTCGCCTCGGTGGCCTGAGCGGCTGAGCTACCGCGCGTCAGGCGGCGCGCGGGTAGGACCCCAGGAGATAGAGCCGGTGGACGCGCGCGCGGACGCCCGCGAGGGCCGCCTCGCCGGTCGCGTCGAGCCGGTGCCCCTCGAAGTCGACGAAGAAGATGTAGTGGCCGAGCGCCTGCTTCATCGGCCGGCTCTCGACCTTCGAGAGGTTGATGCCCCGGTTCGCGAACTCGCCGATGACCTCGAAGAGGCCGCCCGGCCGGTCGCGGTCGAGCGTGAAGGCGATGCTGGTCTTGTCGCAGCCGGTCGGCGCCTCGTCCGCGCGCGCGACCAGCACGAACCGGGTGACGTTCTCGTCGCTGTCCTGGATGTCGCTCGCGAGGATCTGGAGGCCGTAGCGCCGGGCCGCGACCAGGGAGCCGATGGCGGCGTCCCCCTCCCCGTCGGCGACGCGGCGCGCGGCGTCCGCGGTGGAGTGGGCCGGCTCCCGCGTCGCCCGCGGGAGCTTCTCCTGGAGGAAGCGCGCGCACTGCCCGATGGGCTGCGGGTGGGAGATGATCCGCTTGATCGACGCCAGCGGGGTGCCATGGCGCACGAGCAGGTGCTGCCTGACGCGCAGCTTCAGCTCGCGGCGGATGAGCGGGCCGGGGCGATGGACCAGCAGGTCGAGGATCGCGCCCACCTGCCCCTCGGTGGAGTTCTCGATGGGGAGGAGCGCCGCGTCGGCGTCGCCCCGCAGGAGCATGTCGTAGGCCTCGGCGAAGGTGCCCGCCGCCACCGGCTCGCCGTCCTTCGCGAGATCGCAGTGGGACAGGGCCTCTTCGCTGAAGGTCCCGGGCGGACCGAGGTAGGCGACGCGCATCCGAGACGAGTACCAGAGGGGCGACCGCCCGTCACGCCTGCCGGCGCCGCAGCGCCTCGACGATCGCGGGCACCTCGCGGAGCGAGGCGGCGTAGTGACGGGGGCTCGCCACGGCGAGCTGCTCCCGGGTGCAGGCGCCCCAGAGGGCGCCGACGCTCACCGCGCCGGCGGCGTTGCCCGCGGCCACGTCGTGGGGCGAGTCTCCGACGAAGAGGGCCTCCTCCGGGAGCCGATCGAGGCGCCGCGCCGCGAGGACGACGCCGTCCGGCGCCGGCTTGGCAGGGACGCCCGAGTCGGCCGCGACGACGGCGCCCATGAAGGCGTCGAGCCCCACGTGGCGCAGCGAGCGGTGCGCGCCGACCTCGATCTTGGCGGTGACGACGCCGAGGGGGTGGCCGGCCTCGCGGAGCGCGCGGACGACGTCGAGGGCGCCGTCGAAGGCGCGGGTCTCGGCGTCGTGGTGCTCGAGCCAGAAGGTCCGGTACCGCTGGAAGATCAACTCGGCGTCCTCCGGCCGCGCCGCGAACTCCGCGATCTGGTCCCGGAGCGGCGTGCCGATCTCGGCGATCCACTCGGCGTCCGTCGGGACGCGCGCGTGGCCGGCGAAGGCGTGGCGCACCGACTTCAGGATGAACGGGACGGTGTCGATGAGGGTGCCGTCGAGGTCGAAGAGGACGGCGATGGGACGTTTGCGGGTCATCTTGCTTCCGCCGCGGTACCCCATCTCGGCTCCGGTGGTCAACTGACGCTGCCCCTCCCCCGGCCTCTTACAGATGAGGCGACAACCGAGAGGTGCTCGCCCATGACGTCCCCACGCTCGCTGCGCGTCGTCTCCGTCCTGCTCTCGATCGCCGCCGGATGCGGCGGCCGCGTGCTCGGCCCCGCGGGACCGCACGCCCCCTACACCGGCCCGCCGCCGCTCGGCGCGCCGATCTCGCCCGCCGAGGGGAGCTCCATCGACGACGCGGCGGGGGCACCCACCGGGTGGCGATGGATCCCCTTCGACGACGCGGTCTGCGTGACGGCCACGACGACCGCGTCCGGCTCCTACCGGTTCGGGACGAGCCCGACCGGCCTCGCGATCAGCTGGGGCGACCCTGGAAACGCGACGCTCGTCGTCTTCCTCCAGGGCGGCGGCGCCTGCTGGGACTTCGCGAGCTGCGGCGGCTTCAAGTCGCTGGGGCTGGACAAGACCGCGTCGACCGGCCCCTTCGGCCCGGCCGAGTTCGTGGCGGGCGTCTGGGGGCGCTACCCCGACTCCTGGGTCCACCGCGACAAGCTCCCCGTCGCCCTCGCCGGGGCGACGATCGCCTTCGTCCCCTACTGCACCGGGGACGTCCACGGCGGCGCCCGCGTCACCACCTACACGCCGCCGCGCTGGATCTCCCTGCCGTCGGTCACCTGGAGCCACGTCGGTCACTCGAACGTGCTCGCGTTCCTTAAGCGGCTGGGGGCCACCTTCCCCGCCCCCGCGAGGCTCGTGGTCGCCGGCTCCTCGGCGGGCGGGTTCGGAGCGCTCGCCAACTACCCGGCCTTCCGCTGGTACTGGCCGACCTCCACGGCCTGGCTCGTCGACGACTCGGGGCCTCCGCTCGTCGGGAGCGCGGTGCCGGAACCCTCCCGCGCCGCCTGGTACGCGGCGTGGGACCTGGGCGCGTCGCTCGACCCGTTCTGCCCCGGCTGCCCGGCCGACATCTCCCAGGCGCTGGCCGAGGTCGAGGCGCTCTACCCTGACGACCGGATCGCCCTCGTCTCCCACCTCCAGGACTCCGTGATCCGCACCTTCTTCGGGTCGGTGCAGGGCAGCCCGCCGACCTTCGCGCCGATGCCGGCCGCGACCTTCGAGGCGGAGCTCCGACGGCTCGGGACGCTCGTGATGGACCCGGCGACCCCGAACGCGAAGTACCTCTTCACCAACACGCCGACGCCCACCACCCACCCGGCGCTCGACGCCCCCTCGACGGTGACCACGCCGGGCGCCGGGCTGCGTCCCTGGCTCGAGCAGATGTTCTCGGGCGATCCGGCCTGGGCGAGCGCGTCGGACTGAAACAGGAAGGGCCGGGCCCCCGGATTTCCTCCGTGGTTCCCGGCCCTTCCGAGTGGGCGCTGCAGGTTTCGAACCTGCGACCCCCGCCGTGTGAAGGCGGTGCTCTACCGCTGAGCTAAGCGCCCGGTTCTGCGAGGCGGCGGAGTATGCCGTCGCACCCCCACCCTGTCAACGATCGTCGTCGGGATCCCGCCACTTCGGCGCCGGGCGGGCCGCCCGCTGGGCGCGCGACATCGCGTCGAGGCGGGCCTGGAGGTCGCGGGCCTGCCGCTGGATCCGCTCGACCTGGGCCTCGAGCGCCCGCAGCTCCTCGCGGGTGGGGCCGCCCCCGACCGCCCGCGCGGCGGAGGCCTGCAGGTCCTGGAGCTTCTGGAGCGCCTTCTGCGCGAGCTCCGAGGCGGCCGTGACCGCCTCCTGGCCGCGCGGGTCGCCGAGCAGCTTCTCCGACGCATCGATGGCCAGCTTCACGCCGAACTCGAGCAACTCCGCCGCGAGCCCCTTCTTCTTCTCCATCACTGCCCCCGCTTCAGCCAGCCGAAGAGCCCTCCCTTGCGCTCGTCGCCGGCGGCCGCCACGTCCGCGGCCGTCGCCTTCGCGTCGCGCCGGGCCTTGTCCTCCGCGAGCGCCTTCTTGAGCTGGTCGGGCGTGTCGCGGGTCGCGAGCTTCACCTCGGTCATCCCCTTCTCGGGATCGTCGAAGGTCACCTTCAGCAGGCACTCCTCGTCGAGCTTGAAGTCGATGCGCCGGCCCGTCGCCGCGGCCGGGAGCCGGATCGACCCGATGTACTCGTTGTCGACGATGAGATCCGAGTCCCCCTGGTAGATGTCGATCTCGATCGGCTGGCCCGGCTCGCGCGGCGGCGGCAGCCGGAACGACTTGTTCGACGGGATGGTCGTGTTCTTGTCGAGGATCCGCCGGAAGTGGCTGTTGGGCAGCGCGATCCCGATCGGCATCGAGAGCACGTCGACGAGGGTCACCGAGTCGATGGTGTCGAGCGAGTCGGCGAGCAGCGCGGCGCCGAGCGCGACGCACTCGTCGGGGTGGACCCCCTTGCGCGGGGGCTTGCCGAAGTGCGCCAGGATCTTCTGCTGGACGAGCGGCATGCGGCTCTGGCCGCCGACGAGGATGATCTCGTCGATGTCGCCGGGGCCGAGGTTCTTCTCCGCCAGGACCTGATCGCAGATCTGGAAGGTGCGCTCGACGAGGTCCATCGTCAGCTCGTTGAGCTGTTGCCGGGAGAGCGGCATCCGGACGTCGACCGGCTTGCCCTTCTTCTCCTCGATGAACGGCAGGTCGATCACGACGTTCGGCATCAGCGTCAGATCGATCTTGGCCGTCTCCGCCCCCTTCTTCACGCGCTGCATCGCGATCGGGGACTGCGCCAGATCGATCCGGTGCTTCTGCCAGAAGTCCTCCAGCACCCAGTCGATGATCCGGTTGTCGAAGTCGACGCCGCCGAGGAACGTGTCGCCGCCCGTCGCCAGCACCTCGAAGACGTTCCCGGTGAGCTGGAGGACCGAGACGTCGAAGGTCCCGCCGCCGAGGTCGTAGACGAGGATCTTCTGGTCGAGCCCGCGGCTGAAGCCGTACGCGAGCGCGGCGGCGGTCGGCTCGTTCACGATCCGCTTCACGTCGAAGCCGGCGAGCCGGCCGGCCTCGCGGACGGCCTGGCGCTGCGCGTCGGAGTAGTAGGCCGGGACCGAGATGACGGCAGCGTCGATGGACTTCTGCAGGAAGGCCTCGGCGATCTTCTTGATGTGCGCGAGGATCATCGCGCTCACCTCGGGCAGGCCGTGGACCTTCCCGCCGAGCGACACCGCGGCGTCCCCGCTCGGCCCCTCGACGATGTCGTAGCTGTAGTAGCTCCGCAGCTCCTGCACGACCTTGGAGTTCCACTTGCGCCCGATGAGCCGCTTGGCGCCGTAGATCGTGTTCTTCGGGTTGACGACCAGCTGGTCCTTCGCAGCGCCGCCGACGAGGACGTCGCCGCGATCGGTCAGCGCGACGACCGTCGGGAGGATGAGGTTCCCGCGGTCCGTGGGAACGACCTTCGGGATCCGCGCCCGGACGTGGGCCACGCAGGCGTTGGTGGTCCCGAGATCGATGCCGATGATGGACTTCTCGCGGGGGTCTGCCATGACGCCCGATCCTTGTAGCACACCCTCGCGCGCACCCCGAATTCGCGGGCGGGCGCCCGCGTCCCCTGTTCGCGCGCCATCCTAGAAGGGGACATCTCCGCCGCCTCCACCGTCGGGCTCCTCGGGCTCCTCCGGCTCGGGCGGGGGGCCGAACAGCGCCGGGAGGACCCGCGGATCGCGGCCGG
>DATIVK010000174.1:0-3142 GCA_035465955.1 Anaeromyxobacteraceae bacterium
CCGGCCGAGGCGAAGGGGGAGGCGCTCGCCGCCGAGATCGCGTCGCAGGTCCGGGGCGCGAGGGTCCTCCTCCCGCGCGCGGCCGAGGGCAGGCCGGAGCTCCCCCGGGGGCTCGCGGAGGCCGGGGCGATCCTGACCGCGCCCGACGCCTACCGGACCCTCCCGGCGCCCGCCGAGGCGCTGCGACCGCTCGCCGGCTGGATCGCGGGGGGGGAGATCGACGCCGTCACCTTCGCGTCTCCGTCGGCCGTGAAGGCGGTGACCGGCGCGCTCGGGGCCGAGCGCGAGGCGCTGCGCAGGGTGCTCCTCTCCGCCATCGGCCCGACCACCGCGACGGCGCTGCGCGACCAGGGGCTGGAGGTGGGCGCGATGCCCTCGGAGTACACGGCGCCGGCGCTCGCGGAGGCGATCGCCGCCCGGCTCGGGCCGAGGCCGGGCGCATGACGACGCGTGCCAAGGTGGCGGTGCCGGCGCTCCTCGTGGGCGCGGCGGTCGTCGCCTGGGCCGTCGGGTTCTGGCGGCCGGGCCACCTCCTCCTGGCGGCGCTCCTCGTGGGGGTGGCGTCCGCGGCGACCGCCTGGCTCTCCCGGGTCGAGCTGATCGCGAAGAACGACTCGCTGAAGTCGCTCTCGGAGGCGGTGGCGCAGAGCCCCATCTCGATCGTGATCGCCGACCGCGCGGCCGTGGTCGAGTACGCCAACCCGCGCTTCTACGCGCTCACCGGGCGGCGCGTCGAGGACACGCTCCGCAAGCCCTGCTCGGTGATCACCGGGGCGCTCGTCCCCGAGCCCTGGCGCGAGGCGGTGCGCAGGGCCGTCGCGGACGAGCGCGAGTGGCGTGGCGAGGTGATCTGGAGCCGGGCGGGGGGCAGGGCGCTGCACGCGCGGGTCACCCTCTCGCCGGTGCGGGATCACGCCGGGGCCGTGTCGAACTGGCTCTTCATGATGGAGGACGTCACCCACCAGCGGGGGCTCGAGCAGCAGCTCGTCCAGGCGCAGAAGATGGAGGCGCTCGGCACGCTGGCGGGCGGCATCGCCCACGACTTCAACAACGTCCTCTCGCCGATCATCGGGTACACCGAGCTGGCGAGGGCCCACGCGGCCGGAGACCCGGAGCTCTCCGAGGATCTCGGCCAGGTGAGCGAGGCCGCCTTCCGCGCGCGCGACCTCGTGCGGCAGATCCTCACCTTCAGCCGGAAGGCGGAGAAGAAGAAGATCCCCCTGCGCGTGTCGTCCGTCGCCCAGGAGGCGCTGAAGCTGCTCCGCCCGAGCATCCCGGCGACCATCGAGATCCGGCAGCGCCTGGATGGGGAGGGGCTCGTCCTCGCGGACCCCACCCAGATCCACCAGGTGATCATGAACCTCTGCACCAACGCGTACCACGCGATGGAGCAGGCGGGCGGCGTGCTCGCCGTCGCCGTGGAGGAGCAGGACCTGGCGGCGGAGACGGCGGGCGCCACGCACCTGCCCCCCGGGCGCTACGCGGTGCTCTCGGTCTCCGACACCGGCGTCGGGATGGACCGGGAGACGCTCGGCCGGATCTTCGACCCGTACTTCACGACCAAGGAGAAGGGGAAGGGGACGGGCCTGGGGCTCGCGGTGGTCGACGGGATCGTGCGGGATCACGACGGTCGCGTCGCCGTCTACAGCGAGCCGGGTGAGGGTACGACCTTCCGGGTCTACCTGCCGCTCACCGACCGCGCCGCGCCGGCCGCGACCGCGGGCGAGCCCGAGGCGCCCCCGGCCGGGGCAGGACACGAGCGCGTCCTGGTCGTCGACGACGAGGAGTCGATCCGCGCCGTCCTCGCGCGGAGCCTCCGCCACGCCGGCTATGCGGTCACCGTCCACGCCGACGCGAGGGCGGCCCTGGAGGCGTTCGAGCGCGACCCGGCGGCCTGGGACCTGCTCATCACCGACATGACCATGCCGGGGATGAGCGGGAAGGAGCTCGCGCGCCGCGCCATGGAGGTGCGCCCGGGGCTCCCCGTGATCCTCTGCTGCGGCTACAGCAGCCTGATCAGCGCCGAGGAGGCGCTGAACATGGGGATCCGGAGCTACGTCGAGAAGCCGGTGGAGCTGGCCGCGCTCCTCGAGATCGTCCGGAAGGTCCTCGACGGGGAGCCCGCCGCAGGCGCCCCGGCCGCCTGAGCCGCCCGCGGCGGCCGTGCTCCTTGCGGCCGGGCCCCGGACCTGTCAGGTTGCGCGCCATCCGGCCAGTGCGCCGGCGGGGAGCCCATGAAGCACGACAGCAACGATCAGCGCATCGCCCTCTTCATCGACTTCGAGAACCTGGTCACGCGGACCGGCATCGACGCCGACAAGTTCGACCTCCGGCCGGCGCTCGACGCGCTCCTCTCGAAGGGGAAGATCGTCTTCCGGCGGGCCTACGCCGACTGGACGCGGTTCGCGGCGGCCACGCAGCGCCTCCACGATCACGGCGTCGAGCTGATCGACGTCCCGCCCTCCACGCGCTCGGGCAAGAACGGCGCCGACGTGCGGCTGGTGATCGACGCCCTGGAGCTCGCCTACCTCCGCGAGCACATCGACACCTTCGTCATCGCGTCGGGCGACTCCGACTTCTGCCCGCTCGCCTCGAAGCTCCGCGAGAACGATCGGACGGTGATCGGGATGGCGGTCAAGGAGGCGACGAGCCAGCTCTTCGTGAAGGCCTGCGACGAGTTCATCTACCTGCGGGCCCCGGGACAGCCCCGGCGCCACGCCGGCGGCGGCGGCGAGAAGGAGAAGGAGAAGCCGAAGGTGAAGGCGGTCCCCGAGGTCGCCCGCGAGGCGGTCGCCGCGATCCTCGCCGGCGCCACCGCCCCCGTGAACCCCTCGGCCATCAAGGCCGCCATCGTCCGCCGCGAGCCCGACTTCGACGAGCGCGACCACGGCTTCTCGACCTTCTCCCGGCTGCTGGAGGAGATGGAGAAGGAGGGGCTCCTCCGCCGCGAGCAGGGGGCGAAGGGGCAGTGGTACGTGGTGCCGGCGTAGCCGGCCGTTGAAGAGCCCACGCCGCGAGCGGTCCTCACCATGGTGTTCATCCCCTCTCCCCCACCGGGCTCATGATTGATCACTTCGTGGCGCCGAGGGCCAGGGCGAGTTCGTAGCCGGCCTCGTAGTCGATGAGCTTTCGCCAGCCCTTG
>DATIVK010000175.1:0-3626 GCA_035465955.1 Anaeromyxobacteraceae bacterium
CCGGCCTTCTACGAGCGGACGCTCGCGGGGGTCCCGGAGAGCTGGGTCGCGCGGATGCGCGCCAGCATGGCCCGCCTCGCCCCGCAGTTCTCCGCCGCGCGGATGATGCGCGAGTACGTGGACGACTTCTACGTCCCGGCCGCCCGCGCCTTCCGGCGGCGGACCCACGAGAGCGCCGGGCGCCACGCCCGGGAGCTGCGCGCCTGGCAGGGGGCGATCGAGCGCTGCTGGGGCGACCTGCGCTTCTCCGATCTCCGGGCCCGCCGCGACGGCGACGCCTGGCAGATCGACGTGACCCTCCACTCCGGGGAGCTCTACCCCCAATGGTTCCGCGTCGAGCTCTACGCCGAGCCGGCGGGGGGCGTGCACGCGGCGTCGCGCACGACCATGGAGCGCGGCGGAGCGATCCCGGAGGACCCCGGCGCCTTCCGCTACCACGCGCGGGTCCCGGCGGCCCGCCCGGCGGCGGACTACACGCCGCGCGCCGTCCCATACCACCCCGGGGCCCTGATCCCGGCCGAGGAGGCGCACATCCTCTGGTACCGCTGAGCGCCCCTCGACGGCAGCGGTCGGCTACGATGTGCGACCATGCCCCGCCGCACCGCCTCGCGAGATCCCTGGACCGCCGCCGAGCGGGCCGTCCTCCGCCGCCTCACCACCCCCGCCCGGATCCAGTCGTTCCTCGACGGGCTCGCCTACCGGACCGAGGACGAGCCGGCCGCCCCGCGCCGCGTCCTCTCGGAGCGGCGGGCGCACTGCCTCGACGGCGCCCTCCTCGCGGCCGCGGCCCTCCGCCGCCTCGGCCGGACCCCGGCCCTCCTCGGCATGTGGGCGGTGCGGGACGACGGCCACGTGATCGCGGTCTACCGCGACGGCGGCGGCTGGGGCGCCGTCGGGAAGTCCAACTTCACGGGGCTGCGCTACCGGGATCCGGTCTACCGCTCGGTGCGCGAGCTCGTGATGAGCTACTTCGACGACTACTTCAACGCGGACGGCGAGCGGACGCTGCGCATGCACACGTCGCCGCTCCCCCTCGCGCGCTTCGACCGCCTCGGCTGGGAGACGCGCGACGAAGCCGTGGGCGCCATCGACACGGCCCTGAAGGCGCTCCCCGACCGCCACCTCATCACGCCGCAGCAGGCCCGCCGCCTCGCGCGGGTGGACCCCCGCTCGATGAGCGCGGGGATGCTCGGGACGGTGAAGGCGGGGCTCTACCGGGGCTGACGGTTGCAGGGGCGGGCGCCCCACCTGTCCCCGTCCGGGGCGAGACGCCCGCTTCGCGGTCCACCGGCATTTCGGTGGCGTCTTCACCGCCCGGTCGGTGCCCCCTGCCACGGCTACCTCCAATGCCCGTGATCCCGCACCCTTGGGTGTTGGCGCGCGGCGTGCTTTCCGGGGCTAAGGAATCCGCGGCGCCATCGTCGGCGCCTCCGGAGGACCCCTATGGAAGCCATCGGCAGGTTGATGACCGAACACCAGACCATCCTTCGCGTCGTCGACGCGCTCGCCCTCTTCGGCGACGCGGTCCGGCGCGGCGGCGGCGATCGCGAGGAGCTGTTCCGCTTCCTCACCTTCATCCGCGACTACGCCGACGCCCTGCACCACGGCAAGGAGGAGGAGATCCTCTTCGTCGCGATGGTCGAGGCCGGCTTCCCGCGCGAGGCGGGGCCGATCGCGACGATGCTGGCCGAGCACGACGTGGGGCGCGAGCACGTCGCGACCCTCCTCGGCCTCGCGGGGACGCGCGTCGAGTGGTCGCCCGCCGACCGGGAGGAGGTCTACCTCTCCGCCCGCGGCTACGCCGAGCTGCTCCGCGCCCACGTGCGCAAGGAGGACGAGGTGCTCTACCCCATGGCCGAGCAGCGGCTGCCGCCGGCGCTGAAGGCGCGCGTCGACGAACGCTGCGCGGCGTTCGACGCGCGGCACACGCAGGACGGCAGCCGGGAGCGGCTCGAGCAGCTCGCCACCGAGCTCGTCACCCGGCACCTCGGCGCCGCGGTGGCCGACGTGGAGGCCTGGTGAACGGCCCATCCGCCCTCCCCGCCCCCGCCGCCCCTCGCTCCCTGCTTCCCCAGGAGCACGGCGCCTGGGGCCAGCTGGCCATGCCGCTCGTCACGGGGCTCGCGCTCGCGCGCCCCACGCTCTCCGCCGCGCTCCTCGCCGCGGGGACGGTCCTCGCCTTCCTCGCGCACGAGCCGTGGCTCGTCGCCCTCGGCCACCGGGGCGAGCGGGCGCGGATCTCCGACGGCCCGCGCGCCCTGCGGGCGATGCTCGGCCTCCTCGCCGCCGCCGCGGTCACCGGCGGGACCGGCCTCTGGCTCGCCCCGCCCGCGGTCCGACTGGCCGCGCTCATCCCCGCCGCGCTCGCCGCGCTCGTCGTGCTGCTCGTGATGCTGGAGCAGGAGCGGACCCTCCCGGGCGAGCTGACGGTCGCCTTCGCGCTCGCCGGGGCCGGTGCGCTCGTGGCGCTGGCGTCCGGGGCGCCGCCCCGCGCGGCGACGGCCGCCTTCGCCACCTGGGTGATGGCGTTCGGGACCTCCGTCTTCGCGGTCCAGACCGTCCTCGTGCGCGCCCGCACGCGGGGCGCGCGCGACCCCGGCCTGCTCCACGCCGCCGCCGTGATCCTGATCCTCGTGAGCGGCTCGGCCGCTGCGCGGGCAGGCGGGATCGGCTGGGCCGTCCCCGCCGCCGTCCTCCCGACCGCGGCGCTCTCGCTCGTCGTCTGCCTCGCCCGCTTCTCGCCGAAGCGGTTGCGCCTCCTCGGGTGGTCGCTCGTGGCCGCCACCACCGCGACCCTCGCGGTGCTCCTGGCCGCCAGCCGCTAGCGCCCTCACAGCCCTCTCCAGCCGAAGCACCGACCCCAACCCGCTCCACCCGAACGGGAGTGCCGATGAACGTGTCTCGAACCCCCCTCCTCGCCGCAGCGCTCGCCCTCCTCTCCTCCGCCCCCGCCTCCCAGGCGGCGCCACCGGCCACGAGGAGCACGGGCGCGCCGTCGAAGCGGTCCGCCGTGGCGCCGAAGAAGGGCGCGGCCCCGGCGGCGCCGCGCGCCGCCATCACCGACGACACCGAGGACCCGGCCGCCTGGGGGGCGGAGTACCCGCTCGAGTACGAGACGTATCTCAAGACCGTGGACATGGTTCGGACCCGGTACGGCGGCAGCGAGGCCTCCCCGTGGAAGCCCACGCGCGCCGACGACCCGCGCGTGACCGTGACCCAATCCAAGATCGACGACGATCCGCGGCTCAAGGCCCTCTGGGCCGGCTACGCCTTCGCCATCGACTTCCGCGAGGAGCGGGGCCACGCCTACATGCTCGTGGACCAGCGCAACACGCGGCGCGTGACGGAGAAGCCGCAGCCCGGCGCCTGCCTCAACTGCCACGCCTCGGTCGTCGTGCCGTTCCGGAAGGCGGGCGACGGCGACCTGGTGAAGGGCTTCGAGCGCGTGAACGCGATGCCCTACGGCGAGGCGACGAAGCTGGCGAGCCACCCCGTCGCCTGCATCGACTGCCACGACCCCTCGACGATGGCGCTCCGGGTGACCCGCCCCGCCTTCATGGAGGGGATCCGCGCGTACAAGGCCTCCCAGGGGATCGCCAGCTACGACGTCAACGCGCAGGCCTCGC
>DATIVK010000176.1:0-10173 GCA_035465955.1 Anaeromyxobacteraceae bacterium
CGGCTTCGCGCTCCACGCCCTGGCCGACCCGACGCCGCTCCCCGGGTGGCTGGTGCTGACGAGCGAGCGCCACGCCCGGGCCTGGTACGATCTCGATCCCGGGGAGCTCTCCGCGCTCGGCGGGATCGCCGCGCGCGTCATGAGGGCACAGCGCGCCGTGCTGGGGGCCGAGCACGTCTACGCGTTCGCGATCGGCGACGTGCTCCACCACTTCCACCTGCACCTCGTCCCCCGCTACGCGGGGACGCCCGAGCGCCTCCGCGGCCGGCGCTGCTTCGAGGGGCTGCCCGCGGACATGCTCCCGGCGGAGGAGGTCGAGCGGGCGGCGCGCGCGGTGGCCGAGGTGCTCGCCTCGCCGACGTCCCCTCTCCCTCACCGAGGGAGAGGGCTAGGGTGAGGGAGCACCTTCACCGATGATCGGAGCGAGCCCCTCGCGGAAGCTCGGGTACCGGAGCGCCACGCCGAGCGCCTGCCGGCTCCAGCCCGACAGGATGCGCCGGTTGGGCCCCGGCGGCCCCCCGTCCGAGCACGGCGGAGGGATCCCGAGCTTCGCGGCGATCCACTCGACCACCTCGCGCCGCCGCGCGGGCGCCGCGTCGCTCCCGTGATAGACGAGCCCCGGCTCCCCCCGCTCCAGCCCCGCCAGGACGAACGAGACCGCGTCGTCGAGGTGGCAGAAGTTCATCCAGGCGTCGTCCCCGGGCCCGAGCGCGAGCCGGCCCGTGCGGACGCGCTCGAGGATCCCGGCGCGCCCCGGGCCGTAGAGCCCGGAGAGCCGGACGACGCAGGCGCGGACGCCGCGGGAGGCCGCCTCGAAGACGGTCCGCTCCGCCTCCACCAGGACCTCGCCCGCGGGGCCCGCCGGCGCCGTCGCGCTCCGCTCGTCCACGTCCCCGCCCTCGCGCTGTCCGAAGACGCCGGTGGAGCCGGTGTAGACGAACGCGCGCACCCCGTCGCGACCGGCCGCCTCGAGCAGCGCCCTGTTCGCGGCGACGTACGCCCGTCGATAGGCGTCGGCGCTGTCGACGGACGACGACTGGCACGCGACGATGGCGTCGACGTCCGTCGGGATGGAGCGCGCAGCCCCCGGCTGCGCGAGATCGAGCGCGAGCACCGTCGCGCCCAGCCCGGCGAGCGGGCGCAGCGCGGCGCCGTCCCGCCGGACCGCGACGACGCCGTGCCCCTCCGCGAGGAGCCTCCGTGCGATGCCTCCTCCGAGCCAGCCGGCCCCTGCGACCAGTACGCGCACTCTCCACCCCGTTGCCACCTGCGAGCGAACCCGGCGCCACGTCCCCGGGGAACGGTACAGCGCTTCCCTTCCCCGCCGGGCGCCCCTGACCTACGCTTTCCATGAGACGCGAAGCCAGGTCCTGCCGAGGTCGGCGTGTCGACTTTCCTACTCTCCTGGCTCTCCAGGCAATACGGGGCGCTCGACGCCTCGGTCTTCCTGCGCGAGCAGCCGGGGGACTGGCTGGTCCTCGAGAGCGGGTCCGCCGCCCCCGCGCGCGCGGCCGAGCCGGTCGCGATGCGGCTCGCGCTCCGGCGCGACCGGACCCGCTTCACGCTCGGGAGCGATCCGGCCAGCGACTTCGTCGTCGACGACTCGGGCGTCGCGCCCGCGCACGCCGTCCTCCAGCCCGACGGCCGGGGCGGCTGGATCATCCAGCGCGCCGCGCCCGGCTCGCCGGCGCAGCTCGACGGGCTGGAGCTCGGGGACTACCCCGTGGCGCTCGGCAGCGGCGCGCGCGTCGACCTGGGCGGGGCCCGGTTCACCTTCTACGCCGGCGAGGACCTCCTCGCGCGCCTCCGGGCGACCTGATCGCCGCCCTCGACCGCGCGGGCCGGGCCGTGCGATGTTGGGCCGCGAAAGGTCAAGGGTGCGGCGGCTTCCCCGCTGCAGGCTCCTGGATGGTCGGGCCGCCATCCCTGACGGCGTTCGCGCCGGAAGGGATGAAGCATGTCGCCCGAATCGTCCGAGCGGGCCCCCTCGCTCGGAGTCCCACCCGAAGGCTGGGCGCCGCTCATGCGCGTCGTGCGGCTCGCGGCCCGACCGCTCGAGCGGTTCCTCCGCGTCGAGGCCGCGAGCGGGATCGTCCTGCTCCTCGCCGCGGTGGTCGCCCTCGCGTGGGCCAACTCCCCGTGGGCGCAGGCGTACGCCCGCCTCTGGAGCACGCCCATCGGCGTCCGCGTCGGCGCGCTCGCCTTCGAACGACCGCTGGACTGGTTCGTCAACGACGCCCTGATGGTCGTCTTCTTCTTCGTGGTCGGGATGGAGATCCGCCGGGAGCTGCACCACGGCGAGCTCTCCGAGTGGAGGCGCGCCGTCCTCCCGGCCGCGGCCGCGCTCGGCGGGATGCTCGCCCCCGCCCTGCTGTACCTCACCGTCGCCAGCGCGCCGGAGATCCGCGCGGGCTGGGGCGTCCCGATGGCGACGGACATCGCCTTCGCGGTCGGCATCCTCACGCTGCTGGGGAAGCGGGTGCCCCCCGCGCTGCGGGTGCTGCTCCTCGCCCTCGCGGTCATCGACGATCTCGGGGCCATCGTCGTCATCGCGCTCTTCTACTCGTCGGGGGTGGCGCTCGGCGGCCTGGCCGTCGCGGCCGCCGGCGTCGGCGGAATCTTCGCGATGCAGCGGCTGGGCGTGCGCTCGCGGATCGCCTTCGTGCTCCCGGCCGTCGTCGCCTGGGCAGGCATCTACGCCGCCGGCGTCCATCCGACGATCGCCGGCGTCATCGTGGGCTTCGTGACCCCGGTGAAGGCCTGGCTTGGGCCCGACGGCTTCGTCGGATTCCTGAAGGGAGAGGTCGCCCACCTCACCGCGCGCACCCCGGAGGGGCTCGGGATCCACGAGACGGAGCAGTCCCTGCGACGCATCGGCGGCGCGAGCCGCGAGGCGCTCGCCCCCTCCGAGGGGCTGATCGCGGACCTCCACCCGTGGGTGGCCTTCGGCATCATGCCGCTCTTCGCCCTGGCGAACGCCGGCGTGTCGCTCGACGGGCTCGTCCTCGACTCGTCCGGGTGGGCGGTGGCGACGGGCGTGGCGCTCGGGCTCGTCCTCGGGAAGCCCGTCGGCGTCCTCGCGGCGATCTGGCTCGTCACCCGGCTGCGCATCGGGACGCTCCCCGCCGGCCTCGACGGGGCCCACCTCGTCATCCTGGGAGTCGTCGCCGGGGTCGGCTTCACGATGTCGCTCTTCATCGCCCAGCTCGCCTTCCACGGCGCCGGAGCGACGCTCGCCGCCGCCAAGCTGGGGGTGCTCGCGGCCAGCGCGGCCGCGGGCGCCCTGGCGATGGCGCTCGGAAGGGCGCTCCTCCCGGCGGGGGAGCGGGCCGGCGCCGCCCGCACCGTCGACGAGGCGGAGACCTCCACCGAGGCCTGAGGGGCGCGCTGCTGCTGGCGCTCTACGTGCTGTTCCTGGTCGTGACCGCCTCCAGGGGGTGAGCCAGCCCGCGGGCGAGGCGCGTGGAGAGGCGATCCCGGCTCCGGAGGCGCGCGGCGTCGGCCAGCATCCGCCCGGCCCAGCGGTACACGTTGAACTCGCTCACGTGCGCCCGCATCGCCCGCATGCGCTCCGCCTGCTCGGACGGCGCCATCGAGAGCGCGGTCGCGAGGGCGGCGCCCGCCTCCTCCAGATCGTAGGGGTTCACGAGCAGCGCCTCGCCGAGCTCGCGCGCCGCGCCGGTGAACCGGCTCAGGACCAGGACGCCGCGCTCGTCCTCCCGCGCGGCGACGAACTCCTTGGCGACGAGGTTCATGCCGTCCTGGAGGCTGCTGACGTAGCAGAGGTCCGCCGCGCGCAGGTAGCGGAAGACGGCCGGGGGCTCGTGGTGCGCGCGGAGCAGCGCGATCGGGCGCCAGGAGCCCACGGCGAAGCGCGCGTTGATGCGGGAGGCGAGGGCGTCCACGACGCCGTTGAGGGCGTCGTACTCGGGGATCGACGTCCTGCTCGGCGCCGCGAGCTGGGCGAAGGTGAACCTCCCGACGAACTCCGGGTAGCGCTCGAGGGTCCGCTCGACGGCGAGCAGGCGCTCCTCGATCCCCTTGGTGTAGTCGAGGCGATCCACGCCCACCCCGAGGAGCGCGTCCGGCGCGAGCCCGAGCTCGGCGAACACCTCCCGGCGGCAGGTCGAGACCGGAGGGGCCCCCGTCGCCCAGTGGTTGGGCCACTCGATCGAGATGGGGTACGGCCGGACCAGCGACTCGCGCCCACCCAGCACCACGGAGTGGCGCTCGCGATCGATGCGCGACTCGAGGAAGCGATCGACCCCCTCGATGAAGTTGTTGCAGTGCTGCTGCGTGTGGAAGCCGACGATGCTGGAGCCGAGCAGCCCCTCCAGGAGCTCGCGGTGCCAGGGGCAGACCCCCAGGCGCTCGGCGTTCGGCCAGGGGATGTGCCAGAAGCTGATGATCGTCGCGCGGGGCAGCCGCTCCCGGATGAGCCGCGGCGCGAGGGCGAAGTGGTAGTCCTGCACGAGCACCACCGGATCGGGGCCGCTGGCCTCCTCGCAGACGGCCGCCGCGAACCGCCGGTTGACCGCCTCGTACGTCCGCCAGTCGTCCACCCTGAACACGGGCCGCGTGTAGACCAGGTGGCACAGCGGCCAGAGCCCCTCGTTGGAGAAGCCGAGGTAGTACCCCCGCTCCTCCTCGCGGCTCAGCCAGACGCGCCGGATGGCGTAGGACTCCTCGCCCGGCGGGACGAGCACCCGATCCCGGCCGTCGACGCACTCGCGGTCGGCGCTCCCGCTGCCGTGCGCGATCCAGGTCCCCGAGCACGCGCGCATCACCGGCTCCAGCGCCGTGACGAGGCCGCTCGCCGGGTGCTGGACCCGCAGCGCGCCGTCGTCTCCGCGCGTATGGATGTAGGGCTCGCGGTTCGCGAGGATGAGGACGCTCTCCCCCTCCAGGGACTCGGTCAGGACGCGGTGGAGCCGATCGGGCGTCCAGCGCCCCGCCGGGCCGACCCCCTGATCCGCCGCCAGGTCGGCCAGCATGGCCCGCAGGTCGGACAGGAGCGGCCCGAACATGCGCTCGTGCCGCGCTCGGGGCTTCCAGGCGAGCCCGCGGCCCACCGTGAGCACCTTCCGGATCTCCTCGGTCCAGGTCCGCCAGGTGAAGGTGCGGACGAGCACGGTGGCGATCGACGCGAGGAGCGCCACGACCCCGAAGGCCGCCACGGTGAAGCGGCGCATCGCGCCCTCGCGGCGCGCCACGAAGTCCAGATCGTGGACGACGACCAGGTGGCCGAGGGTCTGGCCCTCGTCGACGATCGGCACCACGGCCGTGTGCTGAAGCCCCCCGTCGCGCTCGTCGAGGAGATCCACCCCCGACGACGGGACGCTCGTGACGCCGCGCCCCGCGAGCGACTCGCAGACACGCTGCGCGTCCGAGGGGCCGTTGCTCGCCAGGGTCTCGAGCGGGGGCGAGCAGATGGCCGCCGCCGCGATGCGATCGTCCCGGGCGATCTCGCCGAGGACGACGCCGAGCTTCCTGCGGTCTCCCGCCCGGACGTGGGCCGCGAGGGCTTCGCGCGCGCCGTTGGCGACGAGGCGCGCGCGGAGCGCGACGTCCCGCTCGAACCAGGAGCGGGTGGTGCCGTTGACGAAGAGCGTGGCACCCCACGCCAGCGCCGCGAGGATGCCCAGCAGGGGGACGAGGACCCTGAGTGCCATGATCCGCCGATCGGGAAACGCCTGGCTCGCAGGCGGCGACCCCGCTGGGGTCGAGTCCATCGAATGGCGGCCCGACCATTCGCAATCCTGCAGCGCGGCGCGCTGCACCCTCAGTAGACCGACTCTACGTCGGCGGCCCGCCGGCCATCAAGGCTGCGAGAGGGCCTCGGAGACGATGGCCCTCGCCTCCTCGAGGATCCGCGCGAGGTGATCCTCTCCGCGGAAGCTCTCCGCGTAGATCTTGTAGACGTCCTCAGTGCCCGAGGGGCGGGCCGCGAACCAGCCGTCGTCCGCGACCACCTTCAGCCCGCCGATCCCGGCGCCGTTGCCCGGTGCTCGCGTCAGGCTGGCGCGGATCGCCCCGCCGGCGAGCGTCGTCGCCTTCACCGCGGCCGGGGAGAGGCGCTTCAGGATCGCCTTCTCGGCGGGGGTCGCCGGCGCGTCGACCCGGGCGTAGGCCGGGGCGCCGAGCTCAGCGGAGAGGGCGGCGTAGAGCTCGCCCGGATCGCGCCCCGTCACCGCCCGCATCTCCGCCCCGAGGAGATCCATCACGATGCCGTCCTTGTCCGTCGTCCAGGTCGTGCCGTCGCGGCGCAGGAAGCTCGCCCCCGCGCTCTCCTCCCCGCCGAAGCCCAGGGTCCCGTCGAGCAGCCCCGGCACGAACCACTTGAAGCCCACCGGGACCTCGACGAGCGAACGCCCGAGGCGGCGCGCCACGCGATCGATGATCGCCGACGACACGAGGGTCTTGCCCACGCCGGCCGTCGCCGGCCAGCGCTCGCGGTGGGAGAAGAGGTAGTCGATCGCGACGGCGAGGAAGGGGTTGGGCGCCAGCAGCCCCGCGCGCGGCACCACGATGCCGTGGCGATCCGAGTCGGCGTCGTTGCCGAAGGCGAGGTCGAACCGATCCTTCATCGCGACGAGCCCCGCCATCGCGAACGGCGAGGAGCAGTCCATGCGGATCTTCCCGTCGTGGTCGAGGGGCATGAACCCGAACGTCGGATCGACGACCGGGTTCACCACGGTGACGTCGAGCCCCCAGCGCTCGGCGATCGGACCCCAGTAGTGGGCGCTGGCGCCGCCGAGCGGGTCGCAGCCGAGCCGGAGCCGGGCGGCGCGGATCGCGTCGAGATCGACCACCTCCCCGAGATCCTCGACGTAGGGGCGCACGTAGTCGCGGGTGGCGTAGTTCGGGGCGGCGCGCGCCTGCGCGAGCGGCACGCGCCGGACCCCGCGGTTCCCCTCCTCGAGGAGCGCGTTGGCGCGCGCCTCGATCCAGCCGGTCACGTCGGTGTCGGCGGGGCCGCCGTGCGGCGGGTTGTACTTGATGCCGCCGTCCTCGGGCGGGTTGTGCGACGGCGTGATCACGACGCCGTCGGCGCGTCGCCCGCTGCGCCCCCGGTTCCACCCGAGGATGGCGTGGGAGACGACGGGCGTCGGCACGGGGGCGCCGCCGGCGGAGGCGACCACCTCCACGCCGTTGGCGACCAGCACCTCGAGCGCGGTCGCCTCGGCGGGCTCCGAGAGGCCGTGGGTGTCGGCGCCGACGAAGAGCGGCCCGTCGATCCCGGCCGCACGCCGGTGCTCGCAGACGGCCTGGGCGACCGCGAGGATGTGCGCCTCGTTGAAGCTCCTCCGCAGGGAGGAGCCGCGGTGGCCGGAGGTACCGAAGGCGATCCGCTGCGAGGGGACCGTCGGGTCGGGCGCGTCCGCGCCGTAGCGCCTGCGGAGGTCGGCGACGTCGACGAGGGCGCTCCGGGGGGCCGGCTTGCCGGCGAGCGGGTGGGGCATGGCCCCGATGCTCGCACGGGCGGGGCGCGGGCGTCCGTCTCTCCCGGGTCGCGCGGCGCTGGCCGCCGGGAGGCTCCGCGACTAAGATCGGGGGTTCCGTGCTCCCCCTCCCCTTTGCGGCCCTCGCCACCCTCGCGCTCGCCGCGGCCCCCGCCGCGCCCTGGCAGCCGCTCGAGCCGGGGCTCGACCTCGGTCGCTTCGAGGGGCCCTCCGGCGGCGTCGGCGACGGGCTGATCACGGTCATCCGCGTCGATCCCCGCCGGTTCGAGCTGCGGCTCCTCAACGCCTCCGCCCCCGGCGAGGGCTCCGCCCGGAGCGCCCGCGACTGGGCGATGCACACCCGCGCGGTGGCCACCATCAACGCCGCGATGTACCAGGAGGACCTGAGGACGAGCGTCTCCCTCATGAGGACGCGCACGCACGTGAACCACCCGCGCCTCTCCCGCGATCGGACCGTGCTGGCGTTCGACCCCTCGGAGCCGGGGCTCCCGCCGCTCCGGATCATCGACCGCGACTGCGACGACCTGGACGCCGTGGGGCGGCGCTACGGCTCGCTCGTCCAGTCCATCCGGCTCGTCTCCTGCGGCCGCAAGAACGTCTGGACCCCCTCCGAGCGCCGCACCAGCGCCGCCGTCGTCGGCGTGGACGGCGCGGGGCGCCTGCTGCTGGTCCATGCCCGCACCGCCTGGCCGACCAGCGCCCTCGCCGACGCCCTCCTCGGCCTCCCGATCGACCTGCAGCGGGCCATGTACGTCGAGGGCGGTGCGGAGGCGCAGCTCTTCGTCGCCGCGGGCGGCCGTGAGCTCGAGCTGATCGGCGCGATCGACGGGCTCCCGGGCGTCGCGCAGAACTTCGACGCCTGGCCGGTCCCGAACGTGCTCGGCGTCTACCGGCGCCCCTCCCCCCTCCACGCCCCCGTCCCCCCGAGAACCGCCCCCGCGCGCCCCGTCGCCGGGGAGAAGGCGCGCCCCTCCCGATGACGCTCGACGCCGAACACCTCCAGTCACCGGCGGCGCTCGCCGCCCTGGCCGCGCTGGCCGTGGCCTGCGGCGCGCTGGTCGTCGCCCTCCTGCGCGCCCGGCGGCGGATCCGCGACCTGGCGCTGACCGACAAGCTCACCGCCCTCGGCACGCGCAAGCTCATGGAGCGCGACCTGCCGCGCGAGATCGCCCGCGCCCGGCGCGAGGGTCACTTCCTGTTCGTGGCCGTCGCCGACGTCGATCGGCTGGAGCCCTACAACCACGCCTTCGGCCGTCCCGCGGGGCACGCGCTCCTCGCGGGGATCGGCGCCGTGCTCCGGGGCGCGTTCCGCCGCCCCGGCGATCACGTCTTCCGGAGCGGCGGCGACCAGTTCACCTTCGCGTTCTCCACCGAGCATCGCTTCGACGGACCGTTCATGGCGGAGCGCGTCCGCGCACGGGTCGAGGAGCTCGACCGGCGCCACACCGCCAACGTGCCCTGGGAGCGCGTCACCGTCTCGATCGGGCTCGTCCGGATCGCGCCTGGCGCCGTGGCGCGCCTCGACGAGGTCGAGGCCAGGGCGCTCGAGGCGCTCGCCCTCGCCCGCAAGGAGGGGCGCAACCGCGTGGCCGGGCTGGACATCGACGGGGAGCGCTTCCAGACCCGCGACGGCATCGCGCTGGCACCCCGCCCCGCGGCCTCCCCCGCCGCGAGCGGCGCGCCGGCGGGCCGGAGCGACCCGTGATGGGCCGCGCCCGGTGGGTCGCCACCTTCGCGCTGGCGCTGGCGGTGCTCGCCGGCGTCGCGGCGCTGCCGGCGTTCGAGGGCGCCCTCCCGCGCCTCTCCGCGGCGAAGGCGCGCGCGGCGACGCCCGGCCCATTCGGTCCCCTCCTCATCCCCGCGCCGCTCATCTCCCTCGGCAAGCGCGTGGTCACCAGCACCTCGGGCGGCGGCGCGCTCGTCGACGGCATCTACCGGACGGGCCCGAAGTGGGCGGGCGGCAAGCCCTCCGCGGCGCAGCCGGCCTGGGCCGCCATCGAGGTCGGGCGGGGGCCGTCCCGCCTCCTGCTCTCCTGGACCTCCTCCGGGAACCACGACTACTGGGACCAGTTCTATGGCGCCCCGGTCGACTACCGGATCGAGGCCTCGGCCGACTCCTCCAACGGCCGCGACGGCACCTGGAGCACCGTCGTCGACGTGAAGGACAACCCCGCGCACGCGCGCGCCCACTCCTTCCCGTTCGGCGGGATGCGCTGGGTGCGGATGGCGGTCACCCGCCTCCCGGAGAAGGTGAACGAGTGGGGGCTCTTCCTCGACGAGATCGAGCTCCGCGACCTCTCCGACGGCGGCAACGACGTCTGGGCCTTCCTGGGGGACAGCATCACCTGCGAGACGGCCGACCGGGCCACCGCGCGCCGCCCCGCGTTCATGGACCAGATCGCGGCGCGTCACCCGGGGTACCGGCCCGCCACGATCAACGTCGGGCTCGCCCGCTACAAGACCTTCGAGGTCCTCGCGAAGATCGACGAGCTCCTCGCGCTCAACCCGGACGCCCACGTCTGGGCGATCCTGATCGGCGCCAACGACGGCACGCCCGAGATGATGCGCGACGCGCTCGGGCCGCTGATCGAGCGGATCCGGGGCGCCGGGCGGATCCCGATCGTCGCGCGGATCATGTTCCAGACCAAGTACGGCCCCGACTTCGCCGCCCCGAAGAACGCCGCGCTCGACGCGGTCGTCCGGGCGGAGG
>DATIVK010000177.1:0-5650 GCA_035465955.1 Anaeromyxobacteraceae bacterium
CAGCGCCTCTCCGATCAGCAGCCGCCACGAGGTCCGGTCCGTCGCGTGATGCCCCTCGGCGAGCAGGGCGCGCGCGGCCCCGGCCTCGTCGTCGGAGGTCCCGAGCCGCGCGACGCCGTCGGGCGAGAGCGCGAGCGTGAAGGCCCCCAGGTCGCGCTCGAAGCTGACGAGCTCCAGCCGGCGGGCGCCGGGAGGCGCCGCGGCCGACGTGCGCCAGGCCGCGAGGGCGTTCGACCCGGCGCCCAGCCCGACGTCGAAGAGCACGAGCGGCCCCCCCGCCTCCGAGAGCCGGGCGCGGAGGCGCGACTGCGCGACGTAGAGCCGCTCCGACTCGACCGCCGGTCCGATGACCGGGTGCATCACCTCTCCGACCACGCGGTCGACCACGGCCGGCGCGCCGTCGCGGGTGACGACGAAGGCGAAGCGGGGTTCTCGATCGGCTCCGTCTCCCCCGCCGGGGGAGAGGCCTGCTCCCGGGACTTCCCGTTCTCTCCTGCCGGGGGAGAGGCCTGCTCCCGGAACTTCCCCCTCTCCCCCACCGGGGGAGAGGGACGGGGTGAGGGGGCTGGAGTTCACCATGGGATACACCCGCTTCCCCGGCGACCGCGCCGCCGCGTCGTGCTCGTGCCGGTCGATCGCCTCGAGCTTCTCCCGCGCGAAGGCGGCGTAGCGGCCGGCCTCGATGGCGCCGCGCGCCTCGCGCATCAGGTCGAGGTAGTGCTGCAGGTTGTGGAGCGACAGGAGCCGAGGCCCGAGCGGCTCCTTGCACTTCATCAGGTGGTGCAGGTAGCCGCGCGAGTGGCGGCGGCAGGTCGCGCAGCCGCAGGCGGGGTCGAGCGGCGCGTCCGAGAGCTTGAGCTCTCCGCGGGTGAGCCGGACGCGCCCCCCGGAGGTGAAGGCGGTCCCCTGCCAGGCCATCGTCGTCGGGATGACGCAGTCGAACATGTCGACGCCATGGCCGATCGCCTCGATCAGGTCCGGCGGCGTGCCGACGCCCATCAGGTAGCGCGGCTTGTCGGTCGGCAGCAGGTCGATGGTCCGGTCGATGACGTCGCCCCGCTCGGCGCGCGTGTCCCCGACGGCGAGGCCGCCGATGGCGAAGCCGTCGAACGGGTGCTGCGTGAGGAACCCGGCGGACTCGGCGCGGAGCGCGGGGTCGAGGCCGCCCTGCACGATGGCGAAGAGCGCCTGCCTGGGGTTCGTGCGGGCGGCGAGGCTGCGCAGCGCCCACCGGTGCGTCCGGTCCATCGCCTCGCGGATGGCGGCCGGCTCGGAGGTCGAGGGGAGGCAGACGTCGAGCACCATCATCACGTCCGAGCCGATCGCGGTCTGGACCGCGATGGAGGTCTCGGGGGAGAGGAGGTGGTAGCGGCAGTCGACGTAGCTCTTGAAGCGCGCCCCCTCCTCGGTGATCGAGCGGTCGCCCGGGAGCGAGAAGATCTGGAAGCCGCCCGAGTCCGTCAGGACCGGGCGGTCCCAGCCCATGAACGGGTGGATGCCGCCGAACCGCTCCATCGCCTCGGGCCCCGGGCGGAGCAGCAGGTGGTACGTGTTGCCGAGGATGATCTCGGCGCCGAGTCCGTGGAGGTCCTCCGGCGTCATCCCGGTGACGGAGGCGCGCGTCCCGACCGGCATGAAGACCGGGGTCTCGACGCGGCCGTGCGGGGTCTCGAAGGCGCCGCGCCGGGCGCGGGTGGTCGCGTCGCGGGGGCCGGGGAGGTATCGGAACGTCATCGCGGGGGAGGAGTAGCACGGCCGCGGGCGTTTGCGCGCCACCCGGCCGGACGTCCTTCACCTCGGCGGCAGCTCGCCGACCTCCACCGCCACCACGCGGTTCCGCCCCTCGTGCTTGGCGCGGTAGAGCGCGCGGTCGGCGACGTCGACCAGCTGGCGCGCGGTCTCCCCGGGGAGGAGCTCCGCGGGGAGGAGCGAGACGGTCGCGCCCACGCTCACCGTGACGCTCAGCTCCTGGTCCTGCCAGACGCAGCGGCTCCGCTCGACGGCGTGCCGGATCCGCTCGCCGAGCTGCCGTGCCCCGTCGAGCCCGGTCTCCGGGGCGATCACGACGAACTCCTCGCCCCCGAAGCGGGCGACGAAGTCCTCCTGGCGGACGGTGGCGCGGAGCGTCCTCGCCACCATCCGCAGCGCCTCGTCCCCGGCCAGGTGGCCGCGCTGGTCGTTGACCGCCTTGAAGCGGTCGATGTCGACCATGAGGATCGCGAGGAGCCGGTCGTGGCGCTTCGCGGAGGCGAGCTCGGCCTCCAGCCGCTCCTCGAGCATCCGCCGGTTGTCGAGGCCGGTGAGCGGATCCTGCAGCGCGCCCTCGACGAGCTTGCGCTGGTACTCCGCCTCGACGTCGTCCGCCCAGATGAACTTGAGGACGGTCTGCATCCCGATGTGGACGCGGGCGCCGTTGACGAGCCGGGCCTCCTCCACGCGCGCGCCGTCGACGTAGGTCCCGTTGGCGCTGCCGAGGTCGCTGAGCACCGCGTGATCGCCGTCGACGCGCAGCGAGGCCTGTCTCCGCGACACGCCGTCGTCGGAGATCAGGACGTCGGCGTCGTCGCGCCGTCCGATGATCAGCTCGCGCCCCGTCTCGAGCGGGAAGATCGCGCCGAGCTGGGGGCCCGAGAGGACGAGGAGGAAGGCGTGCTCCTTCGACGGGGCCTGGATCCTCGGCAGGGCCGTCCACGTGGCGTCGAGCTCGCCACCCGCCTCGGGCGGCACGGCGCCCTCTCCCCGCTGGTTGGATCGCTTGGCCATCGGTCGATCCCGCCCGGCGACTATACCCCCGGGAGCGTCAGGCGTCCGCCGCCGCCGCGAGGAAGGCGTCGTTCTCCGCGGGGGAGCCCACCGTCACCCGGATGCACCCCTCGAGGCCGCGGTAGTGGTCCTGCCGCCGGATGAGGATCCCCTTCGCGAGCAGCCGGTCGTAGGCCGCCTTCGCGTCCGGGGTCCTGATCAGGATGTAGTTGGCGCCGGTGGGGTAGGGCTTCCAGCGCGGGTGCTTCGAGAGCGCCGCGAAGAGCCGCTCGCGCTCGGCGCGGATCCGCTCCACCATCGGCGCGACGTAGCCGGGCGACTCGAGCGCGGTGAGCAGGATCGCCGCGGTGTGGGCCGGGATGCGGAAGGGGGGGAGCAGCGCCGCGGCGACGGCGGCGACCTTCGGCGACGCGAGCAGGTAGCCGGCGCGGATGCCGCCGAGCGACCAGGACTTCGAGAAGGTGCGCAGCACGCCGACGTTCGGGTTGGCGCGCGCGAGCGGCCGGAAGTCCGTGCCGGAGAAGGCGTGGTACGCCTCGTCCACGATGAGGATCCAGCCGGTCTCCCGCGCGCAGTCCGCCAGCTGCTCGATGCCGGACGGCTCGAACAGCCTGCCGGTCGGGCCGTGGGGGTTGGGGAGGAAGAGGACGCCCGGCCGCGAGGGCTCCATCTTCGCGAGCAGCTCTTCGAGCGGGAGGTCGAAGCCGTCGAGGAGCGGAACCGCCTCCCACGGCGTCCCCGCGGCCACCGCGCCGCCCTTGTAGTATGGGAAGGCGGGCGCCGTATCGAGGACCCGGTTCGCCGCCGAGCAGAGGGCGAGGATGAGGAGGTTCGAGCCGGCGGAGAGGACGATCCCGTTCTCGGGCCACTCCTCGTGCCGTGCGAGGGCCGCGCGCACCTCCTCGCCGCCGAGGTCCGGGTAGCGGTTCCACGGGAGCGTCGCGAGCCGCTCCAGCGCGCGCTGCTTGAGCGGCGCGGGGAAGTCCTCGGGGCTCTCGTTCTGGTCGAGCTTTATGCGCGCATCGACCTTCGTGTACGGGTAGTCGGCGACGTTGGCGAGGTGGGGCTTGAAGGCGTTCACGGCCGCGAAAATTAGCAGCCTTCGGCGGGCGGCGCACGCACCCCGGCGCCGGCGTCGCCTCAGGACCGCTGGACGCGCTGCGCCCGCAGGAGGCCGCGGAGTCCCCAGATGATGATGCCGGCCCCGATCAGCATCATCGCGAGGTAGGGGACCAGCACCAGCTTCAGGTACTTCGGCGTCGCGAGCGGTGTGAAGAGCCGCAGGCCGGTCGCCCCCTTCGCGTCGAGGCCGTACTGCGCGAGCTCGGCCATGTCGAGCTTCTCGGGGACGAAGACGCCGCTCGGCGAGGCGGAGGCGGCCTCGCAGGTGACGACGCCGACGAACTGCGCGACGAACGGGTTGGCCAGCCCGGCGTCGGTCGCGAGGAAGAAGGTCATCGCGTCCTTGTAGACGGCGCGCGTGTCACACCGGAGCCTCGCGTCGGAGAGCGCGACCCAGCGCCCCTCCGCGGCGCCGCCGACCGTCGCCGGGATCGGGGACGAGCCCACCGACCGGAGCGTCGAGACGACCTTGACGGTGGGTGAAGCGACGGCCGCGATGCCGAACACGCCGGCCAGCGCCATCAAGAGGTAGGTGATCTTGCCCATGGTCGCCCCTCGCCGGCGTGCGCCGGCCCGCCTGCTCACCGCCAGCTGCGCACGAACTCGACGAGCGTCCGGACGGCGAAGCCGGTCCCGCCCTTCGCCACGTAACCGTACTCCTTCGGCGAGTGCGAGGGGCCGGCGATGTCGAGGTGGGCCCATGGCGTCTCGCCGGCGAACCCGTGCAGGAAGTGACCGGCCGCGATGGCGCCGCCCATCCGGTCCCCGACGTTCTTGAGGTCGGCGCGGTCGGACTTCAGGTTCTCCCTGATCGACTCGGTGAGCGGGAGGCGCCAGACCTCCTCGCCGGAGTCGCGCGCGGCCGCGGCGATCGCGTCCACCACGGGGCCGTCGGGGCCGAGGAGCCCCGCGGTGGTCATCCCGAGCGCCACCATGCAGGCGCCGGTGAGCGTGGCGACGTCGATCATCGCCGCCGGCCGCAGCGTCTTCGCCGCCCAGGCGAGGACGTCTCCGAGCACCAGCCGCCCCTCCGCGTCGGTGTTCATGATCTCGACCGTCTTGCCGTCGAACGCGCGCAGCACGTCGCTCGGCTTGTACGCGCGGCCGCCCGGCATGTTCTCGCACGCGCCGAAGACGGCGTGGACCGGGAACGGGGGCGAGAGCTCGGCGATCACCTTCATCGCCGCGACGACCGCCGCCGCCCCGGCCATGTCGGTGTGCATCGTGGGCATCGAGTCGGCCGGCTTGAGCGAGAGGCCGCCCGAGTCGAAGGTGAGCGCCTTGCCGACGAGGACCAGCGGGGGGCGCCTGGCGGCCGCCCCCTTCGGCGCGTAGCTCAGCTTCACGAGCCGCGGGGGCTCGGCGGAGCCCCGGGTGACGCCGAGGAACATCCCCATCTTGAGCGCCTCGATCTGCTTCGGCCCCTGCACCTCGCAGCGGAGCCCCGCCTCGCGGGCCAGCGCACGCGCCGCGTCGGCGAGCCGTGCCGGGGTGCAGTCCGCCGGCCCCAGGTTCACGAGGTCGCGCGCCCAGCAGACCGCCTCGGCGAGCGAGACCCCGAGCCGGATCGCGTCGGCGACCGCCGGATCCTTCTCCGCGCCGGGCGGGAGGGCCAGCGCCAGCCCCTCCACCTCGCCCTCGCCGTTCGGGGACCGGTAGGCGTCGAACCGGTAGAGCCCGAGGAGCGCCCCTTCGACCGCGGCGCGGGCCGCCGGGGCCGCCTCGGACCTCGCGACCGGGACCGCCACCGCGAGCGTCCGCGCAC
>DATIVK010000178.1:0-12160 GCA_035465955.1 Anaeromyxobacteraceae bacterium
CGCTCCCCAATGAAGCTTTGACGCTTGGCGACGCTACGCCACGCCCAAGAAGAGCGTTGAAGCGAGGCCGCCCTTCAGGAGACCGAGGTGCTTCCTGGCGTTCACTCCGAGCATTGACACCCTCCGTGCGAGGGCGGCAAATTACTCGAAGTGCGTGGGTGACGTACAGTGACCTACGTCACCGCCATCACGATTTTTCTGCCAGTGACGACGATCACACCCGGTGATTCCGACGGGCCCCTGGAGGTGCGGCGGACGCCGGAGGGGCGCGACGGGGCCCCAGCGGCTCAGGCCTTCTTGGGCGCGTGGCGCTGCTCCAGGACGTTCCAGACCTCGGTCGGCGTCACGTCGACCGACGCGAGCAGCACCATGAGGTGGTAGACGAGATCGGCGGCCTCCGCCGCGAGGTGGTCCTTGGTGTCGCGAGAGGCCATCAGCCCCTGGTGCGCCTCGTTCACCTCGTAGGCTTCCTCGATGACCTTCTTCCGGATCTTGGCCGGGTTGGAGAGGAGCTTGCGGGTGTAGCTCTCGGACTTCTCGTCGTCGGCCTTGCGGGACTCGATCGTCGCCCAGAGCTGCGCGAGGAACCGCTCGTCTGCCATGTCTTGATCTCCTCTCGCTGCGCGAAGCAGCTGCGGGTGCCGAGGTGGCACGCGGGCCCCTTCTGGCGCACGATGTAGAGCACGGCGTCGCCGTCGCAGTCCAGCGAGACCGACAGGACGTGCTGCTCGTGGCCGCTCGTGTCCCCCTTCACCCAGAGCTGGGCCCGGCTGCGGGACCAGTAGGTCCCGCGCCCGGTGACGAAGGTGGAGACGAGCGCCTCGCGGTTCGCCCAGGCGAGCATGAGCACGCCGCCGCCCTCCGCGTCCTGCGCGATCACGGGGACCAGCCCCCGGTCGTCGAAGCGGACGCGGTCGGCGAAGGCCTGGCCCCGGGCCTCGGCGGAGGCGGAGGCGGGGGTCGGCTTCGCGCGCTTCTTCATGGCCGCACCTCGATCCCCTTCGCGCGGCAGAAGGCCTTGGCCTCCTGCACGGTGTGCTTGCCGTCGTGGAAGATCGACGCGGCGAGGGCGGCGTCGGCGAACTTCAGCCCCTCGGCCAGGTGCTCCAGCGTCCCGACGCCGCCGGAGGCGATGACGGGGATCGTCACCGCGCCACAGACCTTCTCGAGCAACTCCAGATCATAGCCCGCCTGCGTCCCGTCGCGGTCCATGCTCGTCAGGAGGAGCTCGCCGGCGCCGCGCCGCGCGGCGTCGATCGCCCAGGCGACCCCCTCGACGCCGGTCGGCTTCGAGCCGCCCGCGACGTAGACCTCCCACTCCTGGGGCCTGCCCGGCGCGGGCGGGCGGCGCTTCACGTCGATGGCGACGACGAGCGCCTGCGCGCCGGCGATGGCCGACAGCCGGTCGACCAGGCTGGGGTCCTTCACCGCCGACGAGTTGACGCTCACCTTGTCGGCGCCCGCGTGGAGGAGCGCGACGAAGTCGGCCTCGCTCCGGACGCCCCCACCCACCGTGAGCGGCGCGAAGACGCGGGCCGCGGTCCGGGTCACGAGGTCGATGAGCGTGCCGCGGTTCTCCTGCGTGGCGGCGATGTCGAGGTACGTGACCTCGTCCGCCCCCTGCTCGTCGTAGCGGGCGGCCGCCTCGACCGGATCCCCCGCGTCGCGCAGGTTCTGGAACTTGATCCCCTTGACCACCCGGCCGTTCTTCACGTCGAGGCAGGGGATGATGCGCTTGGCCGGCATGGTGTCCCTAGTCCCTCGCCAGCTTGACCGCGTCGGCGAGGCGGAGCCGCCCCTCGTAGATCGCCTTCCCGACGATGACGCCGGCGATCCCCGCCTCCTTGCAGCGCTTCACGTCGTCGAGGCTGGCCACGCCGCCGGAGGCGACGACCTGGACCCCGGCCTCCTGCTGGATCGCGGCCGCGCCCTGGGCGTCGACGCCGGTGAACATGCCGTCGCGCGCGACGTCGGTGTACTCGACGAGCGCCACGCCGGCCGCCTTCACCCGCTTCGCGACCTCGGCCGCCTTCAGGCCGGTCCCCTCGACCCAGCCGGCGACGGCGACCTCGCCGTTCTTCGCGTCGATCCCGCAGCGGACCTGCCCCGGGAACTTCTCGCAGGCCTGCTGCACGAGGTCGAGCCGCTCGACGGCGGCGGTGCCGAGCACCACGTGCTTCACGCCGAGCCGCAGGACCTTCTCGATGTCGGCCAGCGTCCGGAGGCCGCCGCCCAGCTCGACCTCGATCCCCGGGACGCGGCAGATGGCGCCGATCGAGTCGAGGTTGACCGGCCAGCCCTCCCGCGCGCCGTCGAGATCGACGACGTGGAGCAGCTTCGCCCCCGCGAACTTGAAGTTCTCGGCCTGCTCGGCGGGCCGCCGCGAGTAGACCTTCTTGGTGGCGAAGTCGCCCTTCTCGAGCCGGACCACCTCACCGCCCATGAGATCGATGGCAGGGATGACGAGCATTCAGACTCCCACGAACCGCTGGAGCAGCCCCAGCCCGACGCGCTGGCTCTTCTCCGGGTGGAACTGGACCGCGAAGAGGTTCCCCTGCGCGAGCGCGGCGCAGTAGGTGCGACCGTGATCGGTGACGAGCTGCACGCCCGGCGCGTCGGCGGGGGCCGCGTAGGAGTGGGCGAAGTAGGCCCACGCCCCGTCCAGCGGCGCGAAGAGCGGGTGGAGCGGCGCCGCGGCGCGCACCTGGCACCAGCCGATGTTGGGCAGCTTCACGCCGTCGGGCAGCCGGCGGATGACGCCCGGGACGATCCCGAGCCCCTTCGCGCCGCCCGCCTCCTCCCCCGACTCGAAGAGGATCTGGAGCCCGACGCAGATGCCGAGCACCGGGCTCCCCCGCGCGATCTGCTCGCGCAGCGCCGCCTCGACGCCGCTCCGGCGCATCGCCTCGGCGCAGACGGGCATCGACCCCTGCCCGGGCACGACCACGCGGTCGGCCTTGCGGACCGCGTCGGGGTCGCGCGTGACGACGACGGCGGCGCCGACCTCGCGCAGCGCGTTCTCGACCGAGCGGAGGTTTCCGGCGCCGTAGTCGACGAGGGCGACCGTTCCCGGCTTCGACACTAGAGCGTCCCCTTGGTGGACGGCAGCGCCGTCCCTTCCTTCACGAGCGCGGCGCGCAGGGCCCGCGCCGTGGCCTTGAAGATCGCCTCGACCACGTGGTGGAGATTCCGGCCGTAGCGGACGTTGACGTGGACGCAGATCCGCGCGTGGTTCACGAGCGCCTGGAAGAAGTCCTGCGCGAGGTCCACGTCGAAGCTGCCGATGAACTTCTTGCCGGCCGGCAGGTTCGCGTTCCAGGTCAGGTGCGGCCGGCCGGAGAGATCCACCACCGCCTCGACCAGCGCCTCGTCGAGCGGCACGACCGCGTGGCCGTAGCGGGCGAGCCCGGCCTTGTCGCCGAGCGCCCCGCGGAGCACCTCTCCGAGCGCGATCCCGACGTCCTCGACCGTGTGGTGCGCGTCGACCTGGAGGTCGCCCGCCGCCTTCACGGTGAGGGAGAGCCCGCCGTGGCGCGCGATCTGGTCGAGCATGTGGTCGAAGAACCCGACGCCCGTCGAGATCGACGCCTCCCCCGGGAAGAGCCCCAACTCCACCTGGATGTCGGTCTCGCGCGTCTTGCGCTTCAGCGCCTGCTTCGCGGCCTTCCTCATCGACGCGCTCCCTTGCGCTTCGCCGGCCGCCTCGCGGCCCCCGTCGTCTTCTGGACGCGCACCTTCACGGCGCGCCAGTGCCCCTCGAGCCCCTCGGCCGTCGCGAGCGCCTCCACGGCGGGGGCCACCGCCGCGAGGGCCTTCGCCGAGAGGTCGAGCACGCTCATCCGGCGCCGGAACGTCACGACCGAGAGGGGCGACGCGAAGCGCGCGGTGCCTGCGGTGGGCAGCACGTGGCTCGGGCCGGCGAGGTAGTCACCCACCGCCTCCGGCGTCGAGTTGCCCACGAAGACCGCCCCGGCGCTCGTGATCTTCGGCACCAGCCGCTCCGCCCCCGCGACGTGGAGGGCGAGGTGCTCGGCGCCGAAGGCGTTGGTGAGGGCGAGCGCCTCGCGGAGGTCCTTCGCGACCACCACCGCGCCGCGATCGCGCAGCGACGCCGACGCGATCTCCCGGCGCGGGAGGTCGGCGAGCTGGCGCTCCACCGCGGCGAGGGTCGCCTCGGCGAGGCGCGCGGACGGCGTGACGAGGACCGAGACGGCGCGGACGTCGTGCTCGGCCTGCGCGATGAGGTCGCTCGCGACCTCGTCGGCGTCGGCGGCGCCGTCGGCGAGCACCAGGATCTCGCTCGGCCCCGCGATCATGTCGATGTCGACCTGGCCGAAGACGAGCCGCTTGGCCGCGGCGACGTAGGCGTTTCCGGGGCCGCAGATCTTGTCGACCGGCGGCACCGTCGCGGTGCCGTACGCGAGCGCCGCCACCGCCTGCGCCCCGCCGATCTTGAAGAGCGCCTTCACCTTCGAGACGTGGCAGGCGGCGAGCGTCCAGAGGTCGATCGCGCCGGTCCCCTGCACCGCGGGGGTGCAGACGAAGATCTCCTTCACCCCGGCGACGCGGGCCGGGATGGCCGTCATGAGCACCGACGACGGGTAGCGGGCCGTGCCGCCCGGCGCGTAGAGCCCGACGCGGGCCAGCGGCCGGACGACCTGCGCGAGCGTCGCCCCGGCGGCGTCGCGGAAGCGCGGCACCTCGGCGTCGCGCTCGCGCTCGTGGAACGCCTGGATCCGCTTCGCGGCGAGGCCGAGCGCCTTGCGGCCGGCGGCCGGGAGCGCCCGGAACGCGGCGGCGAACTCCGCCGGGCCGGCGACGAGGCCGGCGGCGCTGCCGGGCTCCCATCGGTCGAAGCGGCGGGTGAGGTCGAGGAGCGCCGCGTCGCCGCGGGCGCGGACGTCGGCCACGATGCGGGCGGCCGCTTCGCGGACCGGGGCCTCGTCCTCGTCGGAGCCGCGCGCGCAGAGCTTCGCCCATGCGGCGCGGAAGGAAGGATCCGAAGATGTGAGCTTCAGCAAGGCGACCTCTGCGGGAAACTCCAGAAGAACCGAGGTTATAGACCAGAAGGGGCGTCTCGCGCGAGCGGCGCGACGACGCGCCGCCGGCTACGTGCCGTCGTGGTCCCGGACCGCGTCGGCCAGGCTGCCGCCCACCTCGGCGCCCTCGTCCGACGCGCCGCAGCCGCCGGAGCCGCAGGAGCCGCAGCCCGCCCTCGGCGCGGGCGGATCATGGAGGATCGCGAACGCGACGGGCCCCACCACGGGAGCGGCGAGGATCACCGTCCAGGCGAGCTTGCCCGCCGCGCCGCCCGGGCGGCGCCAGAGCGGGACGGCGAGCAGCAGGGCGACGGCGGATGAGATCGCGATGACGGCGAGGCCGGAGGGGTCGGTGGGCATGGCGCCGCCATGCATAGCATCGCACCGGGCGCCCGCGGGCAAGGCCCGTGGGTGTCAGAAGTCTTCCGCGGACGGCGAGTCCGCGGCGCGGACCGTCAACCACCTCTCCCGCGCCGGGGGCGCGTTGCGGCCGTGGCCCCGCGGAAGTAACATTACTTTCATGGCACTCGCCCGGAAGAAGGCCACCACGATCGCGCTCGAGCCGGAGATGGACGCGCTCCTCACGCTGGCGGCGGAGGCGCGCGGCACCTCCCGATCCGAGTTCGTCCGCCAGCAACTGGCCCTCGTCCTGGAGCAGTACCGGAACCATCCGAAGCCCAGGTCGGCCGGGGTCGTTCGCGCGAAGCTTCCCGAGCGTGGCGACGAGGACGAGCTCTTCGGTGGCCGGCGTCGATGAGCGCGCCGGCACTGATCTGCGACACGGGCGCCATCCTCGACTACCTCGTCGCGGCGGCACCCGACCATCGCGCGTTCCGCGAAGCCATCGACGCATCCCGAACGCGATACGTGCCAGGGCTGGTGCTCGCAGAGATAGACTATTTCCTGCGCACCGAGCGCCCGGCCATGCGTGCGTTCATGTCCGATCTCTCCCGAGGCGCGTTCACCTACGCCCCGCCGACTTCGTCGACCCTCGCTCGCGCGATGGAGATCGACAGGAAGTACGCGGATCTGGGGCTAGGGCTCGTGGACGCCTCCGTCGTGGCATTGGCGGAGGAAGTTGGGGTGACCCGCCTCGCTACGCGGGACGTCCGCCACTTCAGCGCAGTGCGGCTCCGGCACGGAGACGCGCTCGAGCTGGTCGTGCGCCCTCGCAAGCCAGTGCGCGCCTGAACACGGCCCCCGACACCACCCCATTCGCCGTCAGTACGGCCGCCAGCCCGGAGGCGGCTCCGCGTACGGCCCCTCCGCGCGGAACGGGTTGGCGTGCTCGCGCAGCGCCTGATCGTCCCGCTCCCAACCCCAGCGATCGAGGTCCACGCCCGCGGCGAGGAGCCCGCGGCGGTCGTCGTAGCGGAGGGTGAGCACGGCGGCGGGGCGGCTCGACGCCCGCTCGAACGCCACCTCGTAGACCGGCGAGCCGTGCTGCTCGCCGAACTCCGTCCCCAGGCCGGGCCGTCCGGCGGCCTCGTCCCGCATCGCCGACGAGGGGGCGCGGGCCTTCCCCTCCGCCAGCGGCTCCGCCGGCTGCGACGGGGCCGGCGCCGCCTCGGCGCGCGCGCCCCCCGCCGAGCCGCGCGGGGACGGGTAGTAGGGAGGGTACGGGTATGGGTACGGGGAGTACGGCGGCGGGCGACGGACGATCGGCGCGCGCTCGGGGAAGACGGCGACCCCGACGACGCCCACGTCGCGCGCGTCCCCCTTCGCGGCCGCGTAGGAGCGCGCCACGCTGCCGAACCGGAAGGCCGCGACCGAGGCCTGGCTGAGCCGGTAGCCGTCGATGGTCACCTCGCCGTACGGCTCGACCAGGTAGCCCCGCCGCTCGAACGCGGCCGGCTTGCCATCGGTCACGTCGAGCCCATCGACGGAGGCGACGACCTCCACGCGCTGGCCGGAGCCGTTCCGCACGCGCAGCAGGTAGCGCTGCCCCGGCTCGCCGAGCACGTAGATCCGGCCGCGGTGCTCGAAGGTGGGGAGCGCGCGGCCCGACTCGTCGGTGAGCTCCAGGGTCCACGGCCCCTGCCGGGCGGGAGCCTCGAAGCGGCGGGCGAGCGCGCCGCCAGGTGCGGCGAGACCGGCGGCGAGCAGCGCGGAGAGGGCGAGGGTGCGGAGGGGGTCCATGGAGAAGCTCCTTTCGACAGGGGTGAACGCGCCGCGGACGGAAACGATCTGCCCCCCGCGCAAGCGGTCGACGTCCCTCGGGAAAGGTGCTCTGCTGGGCTCGGGCGGGGCCCGGGCCGAAGGGGTGCGCGATGACGCAGCACTTCTACCGAAAGCAGCACGTCGTCACCTCGGTGGTGGCGGTCATCGTGGACGACCACGAGCAGGTGCTCATGACCCGGCGCGCCGTCCATCCCTTCCGCGACCTCTGGGTGATGCCCGGGGGCAAGATCGACCTCGGCGAGCCGATGATCCGGGCCCTCCACCGCGAGGTGCGCGAGGAGGTGGGGATCGAGGTGGCGGTCGACGGCCTGGTCGACGTCTTCGAGCACCTGACCCCCGGCCCCGAGAACGACCACTTCGTCATCCTCTACTACCGCTGCCGCCCGGTGACGCGCGCCCTCGCGCCCAACCCGGGGGAGGTGGCCGAGGCGCGCTGGGTCCCGCGCGACGAGCTGGGCAGCCTCGAGCTCGCCGAGGGGGCGCGCTACATCGTCGGGCAGCTCTTCCCCGAGCACCAGCACCGGGCGGCCGGGATCCGGAACCTGAAGCACTGATCGAGCGCGCATGCCCCAGATCCTGGAGCGGAGCGTCAACCTGGCCTTCCCGCTCGGCCACCACCTCCACTGCCTCGTCGCGCAGATCCCGGTCCGGCTCTCCCGGGCCGACCACGGCTACGAGATCGCCGACCCCGCCGCCCAGTGGCGCACGGTCTCGTCGGTGCTGGAGCTCGTCGCCGCCGGCGAGCAGAACCTCAAGCGGCTCCACTTCCTCGTCTTCCCCGAGGCGGCCGTCCCCTTCGCCCGGCTGGACGACATGCTCGCGGCGCTGGAGCGGGGGATGCGACCGAACACCGTCACCGTGTTCGGCCTGGAGCACGTCCGGCTGCGGACCTACCGCGACCTGCTCTCGCGCTTCTCGGAGGAGAACGCGGGGGCGATCGAGCTGGTGCAGGAGGACGTGGACTCGGGCGACGTGCTGCTCAACCCCGTCAACGCCGGCTGCGTCGTGGTGAAGGAGGCCACCGGGCGGCTCCGGGTCTTCTTCGAGGCGAAGAGCCACCCCTTCGCGGGCGAGGAGGTGCTCGACACGCACGCCGACCTCTACCGCGGCCGCCACTTCTGGCTCTTCCGGAGCCAGCCGGCCTGCTTCAACTTCATGGTGCTCGTCTGCCTCGACTACCTCTACCGGAGCCTGTACGAGTCGAACATCCGCGGGATCATCGACCACGCGAACCGGCTCTTCTTCACGACGCGCCAGACGCTCGACACGCTCTTCGTCATCCAGACCAACCCCAAGCCGGAGCACCCCGCCTACCGCGACGTGCTCTCGGGCTTCTACGGCGAGTACCTCGAGGACACGCCGGGGGTGCGCGAGACGGTGACGGTCTTCGGCAACGCCTCCTCCCAGAGCCGGATCGACGGCTACGCGGGGGACGGGACGTTCGGCGGAAGCTCCGTGGTCATCAGCCGCCACCACAAGCTCGCGCGGATCAGCGCGCCGGAGTTCTCCACCGACGACTTCGGCGGCGCCCCGCTCTGCCGCCTCCACTTCGGGTCCGGGACGCGCCTCTTCTACTTCAACCTCCCGCTCCACCACGAGCTCGACCCGCGCTCGTCGCGGATGCCCCTCAAGGTCCACCGGATCATGCAGCCCTCGGTGGATGGCGGCTGGGAGCCGGTGAGCGGCGAGCGGCTCCCGGCGGAGCTGGTGCTCCCGCAGGACGCGGCGAAGTGAGGCCGCGGCGCCCCCGCTCCCGCCCTCACCCGCTGCTCCGGCGCCGCACCCGCGCCAGGGCCAGGCGGGCGCGCGCCGCCCCGACGGCGAGCCGCAGGAGGCTGGCCGCCGGCGGCGGGGCGAGCGTGCCCGCGAGGAAGCGGCGCACGGCCTCTCCGCGCCGCAGCTTCCCGGAGCTCGTCCGCGGGAGGGTGCCGGGGGCGAGGATCCGGACGGTGTGGGGCGAGACGCCGGTCCGCCCGGTGACCGCGGCGCGGATCCGGGTGGCCAGCACCCCGTCGTACTCCTCCTCCTCGCCTCGCGCGCGCTCGGCGAGGATCAGCAGCTCCTCCCCGCCGCCGCCTCGCGGCGTGAAGCCGGCCGCCACGGCGCAGCCGCTGCGCACGCCCGGCAGCCCGGCAAGCGCCGCCTCGAACTCGTCGGGCGCGTGGTTGGCGCCGCGCACGATCACGAGGTCCCGCGCGCGGCCGTGGACGTAGAGCAGCCCGCGCCGCACGAAGCCGAGGTCCCCGGTGTCTAGCCAGCCGTCCACCAGCGCCCGCGCCGTCGCGGCGTCGTCCCCGAGGTACCCGCGCATCAGCGACGGGCCCCGCACCCAGATGCGACCCAGCCGCCCCTCGCTGGCGGGGCGCCCGTCGGGTCCGCGCAGCTCCACCTCGACGCCGGGGATCGGGGCGCCGACGGCCACGACCTCCCGCTCGCCCGGCGCGACCAGGCCGTCGCGCGCGAGCCGGGTGGCGTCGATCCGCAGCCCGGCGAGCGGCCCGCCCGGCGCGGAGAACGTGACCGCGAGGGCCGCCTCCGACAGGCCGTACACCGGGACGAGCGCGCCCGGCGAGAAGCCGAACGGGGCGAACCGCTCCGCGAACCGGCGCATGGCGTCCCCCGAGACCGGCTCCGCGCCGTCGAGGGCGAGCCGCCACGAGGAGAGGTCGCAGCCCTCGAGCTCCTCGTCCTTCACGCGGTCGGCGCAGTACGCGTAGGCGAAGCTCGGCGCGGCCGAGACCGTTCCCCGGTGGCGCGCGATCGCCCGGAGCCAGAGGGCGGGGCGGGCGAGGAAGTGCTCGGGCGGGATGAGGACCGCCGGCGCCGGGTGGCTGAGCGCGCCCAGCAGGCAGCCGATGAGCCCCATGTCGTGGTAGAGCGGCAGCCACGAGACGAGCGCGTCGCGCTGCGTGGGCGCCACGATCCCGAGCACCGCACCCACCTGCGCCGCGAGCGCGCCATGGGTGAGCGCCACCGGCTTCGGATCGACCGTCGATCCCGAGGAGAACTGGACCAGCCCGAGGTCGCCCGCCGACGGCGCGCGCGCCAGGCTCCGTCCTCCCGCGACGAGCCCCGCGGCGTCGAGCAGCCCCAGCGGGGTCCCCCCCCGCTCCACCGCCTCGCCGAGCAGCCGCAGCGTGCCGCCGCCCGACACGACGAGCGCGGCCCTCGAGACGGAGAGCATGCGGGCGGTGGCCGCCAGGTACTCCTCGATCCGGCCGAGCCGGACCGGGGGGTAGAGCGGCACCGGCACGGCGCCGGCCAGCCAGGTCCCGAAGAAGGCGTCGAGGAACGCCGGCTCGGTGCGGAGCACGATGGCCACGGGGTCTCCCGGGCGGACGCCGCGCTCCGCCAGCGCGGCCGCCGCCCGCCGCGCGCGGTCGCGGATCTCACCCCAGGAGAGCCGGACCTCGCGCTCGTGCAGATCGAGGAAGGTGACGCCGCTCCAGTGGCCGGCGGCCTCGGCGAGCGCGCCGACGAGCGTCGCGTGGCGCGGCTCGCGCGCCGGCGGCCCGCGGAGCCTCACGGCGACGCCTCCGTCCGCGACGGCCGCTCGCCCGTCCCGCTCGCGACGACGAGCCGCGCGAGGTCGGAGAGGGTGCGGGCGCCCGCCGCGGCGTCGTCGGCGAGCCGCACGCGGAAGCGATCCTCCACGGCCACCACCAGGGAGAGGAGCATGAGCGAGTCGAGGCGGCCGGCGAGCGGCTCGTCCGGGCCCGGCGGCTCCCCGGTGAACCCGACCTCCTCGCGGACGATCCGGAGGATCTCGCGGGCCACCGCCGCCTCCGGGGCGGTCACGTGTGCCCCCCGCGCGAGGCCCGGCGGTCCCGCGCGAACGCCCGCGCCCAGCCGGCACCGAGCGCCCGCTCCTCCGCCGGGATCCGGACGCCGAGGAGGAGGAGGGCGTCCGCGAGCGAGGCGGCGACCGCGGTGATGACCGCCCCGGCGATGAGCGGCACGGCGGCGAGCTCGACCGCCACGGCCAGGTAGTTGGGGTGGCGCAGGAGCCGGTAGGGGCCGCCCGTGACGGGCGCCGCCCCCGGGAGGACGAGGATCCGCGTCGTCCAGCGCGGCCCCAGGGTGGAGACGGCCCACCAGCGGAGCCCCTGCGCGGCGAGGGCGGCGGCGAGCGCGGCGACGGAGGCCGCGCGCGGCCACGGGCGCGGCAGGAGGAACGGCTCGGCCGCGCAGGCGGCGAGGAAGGCCGCGTGGAGGGCGACGATCGCGGGGTAGTGGCGGCGGCCCGCCTCCACGCCGCCGCGCGCCAGCGCGCGCCGCACGTTCCGCGCGGAGATGAGCAGCTCCGCCGCGCGCTCGGCGAGGAGGAGCGCCAGGTACCCGAGCAGGAGCGTGCGCGGCGCCGGCATCGGTCACCACTCGAGGAGCGCCAGCTCGGCGGAGAAGCCCGGCCCCATCGCCGCGAGCAGCCCCAGGTCACCGGGCCGCGCCTGCCCGGCGTCGAGGTGGTCGCCGAGGACGAACAGGACCGAGGCGGAGGAGAGGTTGCCGACCTCGCGGAGGGAGCGGTAGCTGCGATCGAGCGCCGCCTCCGGCAGGTCGAGGGCGGCGCGGATCGCCTCGAGCACCCTGGGGCCGCCGGTGTGGGCGATCCAGTGGCGGACGTCGGCGCGCCGCAGGCCGTGCTCGCCGAGGAAGCGGTCGACGTCGGCGCCGACGTGGCCGCCGACCACCTCCGGCACCTTCGCCGACAGGAGGATCTTGAAGCCGGTGTCCACGATCTCCCACCCCATCACCCACTCGGTCTCCGGGTAGAGGACGGAGCGGGTGGCGAGGATCCGCGGCGCTCCCGGCCGGGCGTCGCGCGCCCCGCCGCCCAGGACGACGGCCGCCGCGCCGTCGCCGAAGAGGCCGGTCGCGACGACGTTCGGCACGGAGAGGTCCTCCGGCTGCAGCGTGAGCGAGCAGAGCTCCACGGAGAG
>DATIVK010000179.1:0-11914 GCA_035465955.1 Anaeromyxobacteraceae bacterium
CAGTACCCGAGCCCCATCGGCTGGGCGGCGCGCTCCGCGAGGGCCCGCATCGCCACCGTGACCGCGCCAGGCGGCGGGAGGTCGGGGTTGCCGAGGCTGAAGTCGAAGACCTTGTCGGCGCCGACGCGCTGCTTCAGCTCCAGGCCCGCGTCGAACATGCGCCGGATCCAGGAGGCGCTCTCCATCTGCTTGCGGATGTCGGGGGTGACGATTTGCATGGTCGGGGGAATCTACATGAAGAAGCCCGGCCGCCGCGAGGCGACCGGGCTCCGTGGAATCTGGCCTTGGAGGGCGTGGTGCTGCTCCCTCGTCATGGCAACGCCTTCCGGCGTGGCCCCCTCCCTCGGTGAGGGAGAGGGGAAGTCGGCCTTCGGCCGACTACAGGCCGATCTTCTTGAAGAAGTCGTTGCCCTTGTCGTCGACGAGGATGAAGGCCGGGAAGTTCTCGACCTCGATCTTCCAGACCGCCTCCATGCCGAGCTCGGGGAAGTCGAGGACCTCGACCTTCTTGATGTTCTCCTCGGCGAGGACCGCGGCGGGGCCGCCGATCGAGCCGAGGTAGAAGCCGCCCCACTTCTTGCACGCGTCGGTGACCTGCTGGCTGCGGTTCCCCTTCGCGATCATGACCATCGAGCCGCCCTTCGACTGGAGCAGGTCGACGTACGAGTCCATGCGGCCGGCGGTGGTCGGACCGAAGGAGCCGGACGCCTTCCCCGGCGGCGTCTTGGCCGGGCCCGCGTAGTAGATCGGGTGCTTCGTCAGGTACTCGGGGATCGGCTTGCCCGCGTCGAGGATCTCCTTGAACTTCGCGTGGGCGATGTCGCGGCCGACGATGATGGTGCCGTTGAGGAGCAGCGGCGTCGAGACGGGGTGCTTCGTCAGCTCGGCCAGGATCTCCTTCATCGGCCGGTTGAGGTCGATCTTCACGCCGTGCTCGTGCTTCCCCTTCTTGAACTGCTCGGGGATGAGGCGCGACGGGTCGTGATCGAGCTCCTCGAGGAAGAGGCCGTCCTTCGTGATCTTGGCCTTGAGGTTCCGGTCGGCGGAGCAGGAGACCGCCATGCCGACGGGGCAGGACGCGCCGTGGCGCGGCAGCCGGATCACGCGGATGTCATGGGCGAAGTACTTGCCGCCGAACTGGGCGCCGACGCCGAGGCCGTAGGCCTTCTCGAGGAGCTTCTTCTCCAGCTCCACGTCGCGGAACGCGCGGCCGTGCTCGTTGCCCGTGGTGGGCAGGTCGTCGAGGTAGCGCGCCGACGCCAGCTTCACCGTCTTCATGCAGGCGTCGGCCGAGGTGCCGCCGACCACGATGGCGATGTGGTACGGCGGGCAGGCGGCCGTGCCGAGGTACTTCATCTTGTCGACGAGGAACTTCTCGAGCGTCGCGGGGGTGAGGAGCGCCTTCGTCTCCTGCCAGAGGCTCGTCTTGTTGGCGGAGCCGCCGCCCTTCGCCATGAAGAGGAACTTGTAGGCCATCCCCTCCGTCGCGTAGAGGTCGATCTGCGCCGGCAGGTTGGTGCCGGTGTTGATCTCCTTGTACATGTCGAGCGCGACGGTCTGGGAGTAGCGCAGGTTCTCCTTCGTGTAGGTCGTGTAGACGCCCTTGGAGAGCCACTCCTCGTCGTTCACGCCCTCCAGACCTGCTGGCCCTTCTTGCCGATGATCGTCGCCGTGCCGGTGTCCTGGCAGATCGGCAGCTCACCGCGCGACGCGATCTCGGCGTTCTTGAGGAAGGCGAGGGCGACGCCCTTGTCGTTCTGCGACGACTCGGGGTCGGCGAGGATCTTCGCGACCTGCTCGTTGTGCGAAGGGCGGAGGTAGAAGGAGACCTCACGCATCGCCTCGCGCGCGAGCTTCTCGAGCGCGGCCGGCTCGACCTTGAGGACCTCCTTGCCGTCGAACTGGGCGACGGAGACGCCCTCCTTCCCGATGTTGCGGTACTGGGTCGTGTCCTTCTCGTGCGGGAACGGATCCTGGTAGACGAAGGGGGGGGTCGCCATGGCTGCGCATCTCCTGTGGACGGAAAGAGGTTCGGAGGGCGAAAACGGAAGCCGAAGAAGACCACAGCGTCCTCGCGGTGTCGACGAGCGAAATGGCGGTAGATCGACGCTTGCGGTCTAGATCGCGCAGTTGCGCGGCGCTCGCCGACTCGGGCTAGGATGACCGCTTTCCGCACGGAGAACCGAGCATGGCGAAGCCAAAGATCGACGACCTGGTGAAGGGCAAGGGACCGGAGGCCGTCCGCGGCAAGACGGTCGAGGTCCACTACACCGGCTGGCTCACCGACGGTAAGCAGTTCGACTCGTCGGTCGGCGGCCAGCCGTTCTCGTTCCGGCTCGGCGCCGGCGAGGTGATCGAGGGATGGGACCGCGGCGTGGCCGGCATGAAGGTGGGGGGCAAGCGGAAGCTGACCCTCCCCCCGGACCTCGCCTACGGGGCCGCGGGCGCGCCGCCGGACATCCCGCCCAACGCCACGCTCGTCTTCGAGGTCGAGCTGCTGGCCGTCTATTAGGGGGACTGCGTCCCCCACCCCACGCTCAGCCGCGCGCCTTCAGGAAGGACGCGATCCCGGTGAGGACGGAGAAGAGGCCGGTGGCGACGTAGAGCGCGCCCGCCAGCATCGCCTTCGTCCCGGAGAGCAGGCCCGAGTTGGTCCGCATCTCCCGCCGGACGAAGCCGTCGCGGATCCCGAGCCAGATCGAGACGCCGCCCGCCAGGATGAGCACCGTCACGATGACGGCGTGGAGCGGGTTGGAGGGGTCGAGGAGCGGCTCCACCTACTCCCCCCGTCCGGCCGCAAGCCGCTCGAGGACCGCGACGAGGAGCGTCCAGAAGGACGCCACGGTCGGCACGCTCACCCGCTCGTCGGGGGTGTGCGCGTCGGTGAGGGTCGGTCCGAAGGAGACCATCTCCATCCCGGGGTACTTCTCGCCGATGATCCCGCACTCGAGCCCGGCGTGCAGGGCCCGGATCGCCATCGGCCTGCCGAAGCGCTCCGCGTGGACCGCGTCGACGAGCCGGACCAGCCCCGCGCCCGGCTCGGGCCGCCAGCCCGGGTAGCCCCCCTGCAGCTCGGTGGTGAAGCCGGCGAGGGCGCAGGCCGCGCCGATCCGCTCGACGAGCGCCCGGCGGGAGGCGTCGAGGGCGCTGCGGGTCAGGAAGGCGACCTGGGCGCGGTTCCCCTGCGTCTCCACGATCGCGAGGTTGGTGGAGGTCTGGACCAGCCCGGGGAGCGCGGGGCTCATCGCCTCGACCCCGTGCGGCGCCGCCGCCAGGAGCCCCACGAGCCCGAAGGCGTCGTCCGTCGAGATGGGCGCGCCATCCTCGGCGCCCTCGACCGCGAAGGCGATCCCGGGATCGACCTGCCCGAAGGCCGCGCGCCACTCGGCCTCCAACCGCGCGACGTCCGCCTCGAGCCCGGCGCGCGCCGCGGGGTCGACGCGGACGACCGCGGAGGCCTCGCGCGGGATCGCGTTCCGCTTGCTCCCGCCCTGCACCTCCACCACCTCGAGCCGGTGCAAGGGCACGACGGCCACGAGCACCTGCCCGAGGAGCCGGAGGGCGTTCGCCCTCCCGGCGGCGATGTCGGTCCCCGAGTGGCCGCCCTTCAGGCCGGAGACCTTGAGCCGCAGCGCCACCCGTCCCGGCACCGGCGGCGCACGGACCAGCCGCCGCGTCGCGACCGTGTCGATCCCTCCCGCGCAGCCGATGATCAGCTCGCCGTCCTGCTCGCTGTCGAGGTTGAGCAGGTGGCGGGCGCGCAGCCAACCCGGCGCGAGCGCCTGCGCGCCGCTCAGCCCCGTCTCCTCGTCCACCGTGAAGAGGGCCTCGATGGGCCCGTGCGCGAGGTCCCGCGAGGCGAGGACGGCGAGCGCCGCCGCCACCCCCATGCCGTCGTCCGCGCCGAGCGTCGTGCCGCGCGCCCTCACCTGGTCGCCGTCCAGGTAGACGTCGATCGGGTCGCGCGTGAAGTCGTGGGCGGTCCCCTCGTTCTTCTCGCACACCATGTCGACGTGCGACTGGAGCGCGACGACCGGAGCCCCTTCGCGCCCGGGGGAGGCGCGCTTGCGCGCGAGCACGTTGCCGGCGCCGTCCTGCTCGACCTCGCAGCCGGCGGCGCGCGCCTGCTCCATCACCCAGCGTGCGGCCGCGGCCTCGTTCTTCGACCCACGGGGGATGCGCGAGAGCTCGAGGAAGAAGCGCCAGAGCAACCGAGGTTCGAGCGAGCTGAGATGGTCTGACAAACGGGCCCCCGCCTGCGGCGCGCTGCCGCAGCGGCCATCTTCTACAGCAACTCAGGGCGGAAAGGCACGCCCCCCGAGCCAGCTACAGGATACTGCCCGAAATCAGGGCACCCATGAGCTCCCGGCTCACCCGCGCGTGGTTCGCCCTCCACTCGGCGTTGGCGTCGGGCCCCACGTGGTTGGCCACCGCGAGGGCCGCCGCCGCCGGCACACCGGCCTCGGCACAGGCCGCGAAGACCCCCGTCAGCTCGAGGTGCTCGGCCGCGGCCAGCTCTCCCAGTCGGCGCGCCCCCTCCACCGTTCGGGTGATGGCAGGGGGGACCGCGACCGCCACGGCCGGGAGAGGCAATGCCCACCCCGCGCTCCAGCGCGTGCGCTCGATCTCCGGCCGGTACGCCCTCCCCTCCAGCTCGTCGAGGGAGGTCGCGATCGCCTCCGACGCCGAGATCTGTGCCCCCACGGAGAGCCGCCCGTCATAGGCGCCGCAGGTCCCGACGAAGAGCACGCGGGCCGTCCTCGCCTCGGCGAGGAGCCGCGCGGTGGCCGCCGCCGCGGCGAGCGCCCCCACGCCGGTGAGCGCGACCCGCCAGCCGGCCGGCGGCGCCGCGTCCAGCCCCGCGAGCTCGGGCGAGAAGGCGGCGAGGAGGAGGTTCTCGGGCGTGCGCTCGGCCATCCCTCGCATGCTATAGAACTTTCCACTCGTTTCGCACCTCGGAGCGCGCAGGGATGCCCAGCAAGCCAACGAAGTTCCGCGTCGGCCTCGTCCAGATGGCGATGTCGAGCGACCCGCAGGCCAACGAAGAGAAGGCGGCCGCGAAGGTGGAGGAGGCGGCCCGCAAGGGGGCGGAGGTCGTCTGCCTCCCGGAGATGTACCGGACCCCCTACTTCTGCCAGCGCGAGGACGCGGCGCTCTTCGACCTCGCCGAGCCGGTCCCCGGGCCGAGCAGCGAGCGCTTCGCGAAGGTGGCGCGGCAGGCCGGCGTCGCGGTCGTCGTGCCGATCTTCGAGAAGCGCGCGACGGGGCTCTACCACAACAGCGCGATCGTCTTCGACGCCGACGGCCGGCAGGTGGGGCTCTACCGGAAGATGCACATCCCGGACGACCCCGCCTTCTACGAGAAGTTCTACTTCGCGCCGGGCGACCTCGGGTTCAAGGCGTTCGACGTGAAGCCGGGGCGGATCGGCACGCTCATCTGCTGGGACCAGTGGTACCCGGAGGGCGCGCGGCTCACGGCGCTGCAGGGCGCGTCGGTCCTCTTCTACCCGACGGCGATCGGTTGGCACCCCGCGGAGAAGGCCCAGTTCGGCGTCCAGCAGCGGGACGCCTGGCGCACGGTGCAGCGCGGCCACGCGGTGGCCAACGGCGTCTACGTCGCGGCGGTGAACCGGGTGGGGCACGAGGTCTTCACCCCCGGCACGCCGGGCCTGGAGTTCTGGGGGACCTCCTTCCTCTGCGATCCCTTCGGCGTCGTGATCGCCGAGGCGTCGGTCGAGGAGGAGGAGATCCTCCTGGGCGAGGTGGATCTCGGCCGCGTGGAGGAGGTCCGGCGCGGCTGGCCCTTCCTGCGCGACCGCCGCGTCGACGCGTACGGCGACGTCACGAAGAGGTTCATCGATTGAGCGCCGCCGACGGCAGGACCCCCGCGGCGCAGGGCTTCGCCATGCCCGCCGAGTGGGAGCGGCACGAGGCGACGTGGCTCTCCTTCCCGCACAACGCCGCCGACTGGCCCGGGAAGTTCGCGCCGGTCCCCTGGGCGTACGCGGAGATCGTCCGCTGGGCCGCCGAGGGTGAGCTCGTCCGGCTGATCGTGAAGGACGCCACGCACGAGAAGAGCGCGCGGCGCGTCCTCGAGCGCTCCGGCGTCGCGCTCGACCGCGTCCAGTTCCTGCGGTGGCCCACCGACCGCGGCTGGATGCGGGACACCGGGCCGATCTGGGTGACGCGGCCGGGCGGCAAGGCGATCGCGCGCTTCCGGTTCGACGGCTGGTCCAAGTACCCGAACTGGAAGAAGGACGTGAAGCTCCCCGAGCGCGCCGCGGCGCGCCTCGACGCCGAGCTGCTGCCGATCCTCCACGACGGACGGCCCGTCGTCCTCGAGGGCGGGGCGATCGACGTGAACGGCGCGGGCACCCTCCTGACGACCGAGGAGTGCCTGCTGGATCCGGCGGTCCAGGTCCGGAACCCGGGCTTCGCGCGGGAGGACTACGAGGTGCTCTTCCGCGACGCGCTCGGCGCGCGGAACACCGTCTGGCTCGGACGCGGGATCGCCGGCGACGACACGCACGGCCACGTCGACGACCTCGCCCGCTTCGTGGACGCGCGCACGATCGTCCTCGTGCGCGAGGACGACCCGAAGGACGCCAACTACGGGCCGCTCGAGGAGAACCGCGAGCGGCTCCAGGGGGCGCGGCTGCAGGACGGATCGCGTCCGCAGCTCGCCTACCTCCCGATGCCCGGGCCGGTCGTCTTCGACGGCCAGCGGCTCCCCGCGAGCTACGCCAACTTCTACGTCGCCAACGCGGCGGTCCTCGTGCCCACCTTCGACGACCCCGCCGACCGCGAGGCGCTCGGCATCCTGGGGGAGCTGTTCAAGGACCGGCCGGTCGTCGGCATCCACGCCCGCGACCTCGTCTGGGGGCTCGGGACGATCCACTGCCTCTCCCAGCAGGAGCCGGCCGTCCCGATCTAGGTCGGCGCGCAATCCCGCCGATCTCGGACACGCCCCTCCGTGCGCTGCTCGGCGTAGGAAGGACTACGCCTGCGCTGCTCCGTCGTTCGCGCGCCCGACCTCGGACTCGGGCTCGCGCGCCTCGAACCGTTGACCCCGCGTCTCGTTTCCGGGCCCACCGCGCCCGACCCGTCTCGCGGGCGAAGCATCCTCCGGATCCCGTTTGGGTTCCGTCTCCGCAATTTCCGCGTTTTGCGCCCCTGCGCGCTATGGCGCAGGACTTGCGTACCGTGTTACCGCTTTAGTACTTGCGGCGCCGGGGGGGGATCACCGACGGTGTCCCCTCCCGGGCCAGCGGACATTCACGCTTCGTGGCACCGCAACCAGCGGAGGACTCCCGATGACGCTTCGCCGATACGCACCGCTCGCGCTCGCAGCGCTGGCCCTCGCCTGCACGAAGGTGAAGCAGGAGACGCCCTCCGGCACGCTCGTGTTCGCGACGTTCGACTCGACCCAGGGGATCATCCCGACCCCGAACGACCTCGCGCTCCAGGGGGCCCCGGCCATCGACACCACGGGGCCCAACGCGGTCAAGACGGCCCAGAAGGACCTCCTCCTCGACTTCGTGACCTCGAACGGCTTCCCCTCCGACCAGGAGGTGTCGATCAGCATCCCGTTCAAGACGCTGACGTTCAACGCGTCGACGAGCACCTATGACGTGGCGGCGAGCCAGGCGACGGTCGATCCGGCGACCGCGACCCCGAGCACGGTCGCGCTCTACGAGGTCTCGGGCGGCGCGGTGACGCCCGTGGCCTTCACCGCCGAGACCGATGCGCTCGACGCGAAGGTCCTCAAGCTCCGGAAGGCGCCCGACGCCTCCGGCAGCCGCAGGTGGAAGGCCGGCGCGCGCTACGTCGTCGCCGTCCGCGGCGGCGCCAGCGGCGTGAAGACGACGACCGGCCTCCCCGTGAACGCGGACCAGGCGATCGCCCTCCTCATCCCCAACAAGGACATGACGAAGAAGGAGAACCAGCCGCCGGGCGGCCTGGACGCCGCGACCGCGGCGAAGCTCGACGGGCTCCGGAAGCTCCTCTGGAACGCCGTGCCCTGGTGCAACATGCCGGTCATCCCGCCGGCCTACGCCGCGCTCCTCTCCCCGGGCTGGAACCCGGTGGCCGACCCGGCGCTCGCGGCGCTCTGCAGCGCTCCGCCCGTCGTCACCGCGAGCAGCGCCTTCGCGGCGGCCGCCCTCGCCTTCCCGGTCGAGGAGACCGCCGCCATCGCGACCTTCCAGATCGCGCCGAGCCCGGGGACCTACGTCGTGGTCGACTCCGGCTCGGGCGTCGCCCCGCTGCCCTTCGACCTCATGCGCGAGGCGATCCCGTCCGACACGACGAAGCCGCTCGACACCGGCCTGATCAAGCCCAACGCCGCCTTCGGCGCCGCCGGCGCCGGGCTCGTCACGCTCGACGGCTTCTCCACGACCGCCATGATCCTCGCCCAGACCTCGGGGCCGATCACCGCCGGCTCGGTCGCGGCGAACGTGAAGCTCTACAAGCGGGAGAGCTGCACCGACGCGACGCAGACGGCCTGCACCTGGAGCGAGGTGGTCGCCCTCGCGAAGCAGCCGAGCCAGATCCAGCTGGGCGGCTTCTCGGTAGCGATCGGCCTCCAGCCTGCCGTCTGGGCCGGCACCTTCCCCCTGCCGCCTCTCGCCGAGGACACCAAGTACGCCGTCGTCGTGACGAACGGCGTCACCGACGCGACCGGCATGGTCGGGCTCGCCCGCTCCACCTTCTCGAAGCTGATCCTCGAGCAGACGGCCCCCGTGGTGTACCCGTGGCCGGTGACGCAGGGCACGAACCCCGCGACGCTCGTGCCGCTCCTCGCCGGCATGGACGCCCAGACGGCCGCCGGCATCCAGAAGATGCGCGACGAGGTCAAGACGCTCATCGCCGACCGGGGCCTCGCGAGCGCCTCGATCGCCACGGCCTACACGTTCAAGACGCAGAGCATCACCGGCGCGTCGGTGGGGCTCTCCGCGGCCCCCTACTCGGCCGAGAACGGCCTCGGCGCCGCCATCTTCACGCCGACCGCGGCGGCCGAGATCGATCCGCTGACCACGTTCGGGATCCCGGCCGCCTCGTTCCCCAACGTCGCCGCCTTCGTCGGCGGGACCACCAACACCCTCTTCGCCGTCGACCTCGCGACCGGGGCGCTCAAGCCCGACAGCGCCACGTGGGTGCCGAAGGAGATCCCGGTGCTCGTCGCGGTGCCGCAGTCCGGGCTCACCACGCCCTGCACCCCCGTCGCGTCGCCGCTCGTCGTGCTCCATCACGGCATCAACGGATCCCGCCTGACGCTGCTCCCGCTCGCCGATCGGCTCGCCCAGGCGGGCTTCGTCGTCGCGGCGATCGACGCCCCCTACCACGGCGCCCGCTCCTACTGTAACGACGACGCCGACTGCGGCGGCGGCGCCGGGGCGTGCCAGCCGGTCGTCGCCGGGGCCACCCTCGCGGCGGTCCCCGGCACCTGCGCCTCGGGCACGCTGAACGAGGCGAGCGCGTCGGGCAACTACTTCATCTCGTCCAACTTCTTCCGGACGCGCGACGCCATCCGTCAGGATCTGATCGACCAGTCCGGGCTCGTCCTCGCGCTCGCCCGGCCGCCGACCCCGTGGCCCCAGCCCGCGGCCAACCCGATCTCGAGCGCCCTCGCGGCCCGCTGCGTCGCCGTCGACCCGACGAAGGTCTACTTCCTCGGGGTCTCGCTCGGCGGGATGATCGGCACGAACATCGCCGCCACCAACCCGCGCGTCTCCCGCGCCGTCCTGGACGTGGCCGGCGGGACGCTCGTCGACGTCTTCACCAACGCGCCGGCGTTCGCGTCCGAGGTCGACGCGCTCTTCCTCTCCCTCGGGATCGACCGCAGCCAGATCTCGACGAACCCGGCCGTCGCGGCCGCGTACCTCAAGACGGTCAACGTGGCGAAGTGGATCCTCGACCCGGCCGACCCGATCAACTTCGCGGCGGGCGTCGCGACGAAGTACGCGTCGCCCATCGCGCCGATCCTCGGGGCCCTCGCGTCCTCCAGCACCAGCGCCCTCGGGCAGGCCTCCTTCGGCGATGCGGTCGTGCCGAACGCGTTCAACGACCTGCTCTACACGCTGGCGCTGCCGGGCGGCACGCCGCCGCCCACGACGGCGTGGGCGACCTACGTCAACACCACGGCCGGCTCGAACGGCGTCGTGCCCCACGGGGTGATCGGCGACACCTTCACCGGGACGCTCGGCGGACAGGTGCGAACCGACGCCGCCGACTTCCTCCTGAACCTCACGATCCCGACCGACGACGACCTCGGCACGCCGGGGATCCAGGTCAACCTGCCCTAGCCGCCGAGGAGAACCTCCATGCGCAAGCTCATCGCACTGACGCTCCTCGCCCCGGCCGCCGCGCTCGCGAACGGCTACTCGCTCCCCAACACCAACCCCCGCGACCTCGCGCTCGCCGACTCCGCCGTGGCGGCGCAGGGGGACGCGGCGGCCACGTTCAAGAACCCGTCGGCCCTCTCGAAGGTCGAGGGGCTCCAGCTCTCGATCGGCGGCTCGGCCCTGTTCCTCGACCAGACCTGGACGGCGACCACGGATGACCTGAGGCCCCAGTCGCCGGAGAGCCTCGAGTTCAAGCCCGCTCCCCCCGTCTCGTTCTATGCCGCGTACGGGCGCGAGGTGTTGGGCATGAAGGCCGGCGTCGGCGTCGGGATGAACCTGCTCGGCGGCGCGAACGTCTTCTGGGATCCGCACTGGGCGGGGCGCGGGCGCATCATCGAGGTCGACCGCAAGGTCTACGGCACGTTCCTCACCGCCGGGCTCCAGGTCCTCCCGCAGCTGCGCGTCGGCGGCGGCCTCATGTACGCGTACACGACCGAGTACCTGAAGCAGGGCGTCCAGCCGTTCCCGGACGCGTACGCCGAGATCTCGGCCCAGGGCGGTGGCGTCTCGTACGACGTCTCGGCGGAGTACACGCCGATCGCCGGCTACCCGCTCACGTTCGGCCTCGACTACAAGCACAAGACGCGGATGGAGCTGAAGGGGGACGCCCACTTCAACATCCCGGCGGGCGCCGTCCCCACCGACCCGGCGACGGTGGACCAGGGCGCGACGCACGTCCTCACCTACCCGAACACCCTGAACGTCGGCGTGGCCTGGCGCCCCGTGAAGCCGGTGCAGGTCACCTTCGGCTTCACCCTCGACCGCTACGTCGTCTACAAGGACGACACGTTCGTCGGGGACCGCGGCTTCGAGGTCAGCGTCCCGCGTAACTACGGCAACGGCCACACCTTCCGCCTCGGCGCGGAGTGGGACACGACCGCCAGGCTCACGCTCCGAGGCGGAATCCTCCGCGACGTCTCGGGGCTCAAGACGGACACCTACTCGCCGTCGCTCCCGGACGCCAGCACGTGGGCCTTCGCGGGCGGTGCCGACTGGAAGTTCTCCGACCGGCTCTCGGTCGCCGCGTCGATCTTCTGGGCGCCCTTCGACGTCGTGACGAGCACCGGGAGCGAGGCGTTCCCGGGCAAGTTCGACACGAACGTCCTCCTGCCGGCCATCGGCCTGGTCTGGAAGCCGATGTAGCGAGGGGTCTCCGATCGGCATCATCCCCTCCCCCTCACCGAGGGTGAGGGCCAGGGAGAGGGAGCGGAACACCGCGGTCCCGTGGTCGCTCCCTCACCCTTCCCTCTCCCCCGGTGGGCTGGTGATTCATCACGTCTCCGTGCCGGAGCAGGCGCCCGACATGCGTCGCGCCGTCCTCCGCCGCGACGGGAAGAGAGGAAGAAGCAGCATCGACGGGGAGGGGGCGACAGGGCGGCGGCTGCGCACCGACGGAAAGTCGAAGACGCCCGCCACCGGCGATCGACGGAAGCCCCGCGCTCACGGGCCGGACGCGTCCTGCGTCGGCTGGCCGGCCCCGCGACAGAACCTGTCCATCCAGTCGTCGCCGT
>DATIVK010000180.1:0-16189 GCA_035465955.1 Anaeromyxobacteraceae bacterium
GGGGCCTTGTCGATCTGGTCGTACGCCATGAACTGCGCCAGACCCTTCGACGCGCTGTACTTCGTGATCGCCGCCGTGAGCGTCGTCTTCCCGTGGTCGACGTGACCGATCGTCCCGACGTTGACGTGCGGCTTCGTACGCTCGAACTTCTCCTTGGCCATGTTGCGCTCCTCTGTGTTCGGCGGCGGGCGACCCAGCTTCCCTGCGCGCTGTGATGACTGGAGCCTTCGTCCAGGATTGAACTGGAGACCTCGTCCTTACCAAGGACGCGCTCTACCGACTGAGCTACGAAGGCTTAACTCTCTTGCATCCTTCACTGGAGCGGGAAACGGGATTCGAACCCGCGACATTCAGCTTGGAAGGCTGACGCTCTACCAACTGAGCTATTCCCGCAAGTTTCGCTGCGAACTTCGTCCTCGGATTCTACGGGTTCGGAAGGCTTGATGTGGTGGAGGGGGGTGGATTCGAACCACCGAAGGCGTAAGCCGGCAGATTTACAGTCTGCTCCCTTTGGCCGCTCGGGAACCCCTCCAAACTCTTCTCTTCGTCTCTCTTCGACCTCTGAATCCCACGCTCACTGGAGCTGGCGGTGGGATTCGAACCCGCGACCTGCTGCTTACAAGGCAGCTGCTCTGCCAACTGAGCTACGCCAGCGAAACGACTGGAGACTGATGCACGGAAGCCGCCGCGTTCGAGTCGAAGGCAAGCGGGTCCTGCCGTGTGGAGCCGCGTCTTGTAGAAGGAAGGAGGGCCGATGTCAAGTAGGGAAACCCGAAGGCCTTTTCTGGTACGCCGCGGCGCGCTGTCGCGCCGCCTCATAGAGGGCCACGGCAGCGGTCGCAGAGACGTTCAGGCTCTCGAATCCACCCTTCATGGGGATGCGCGCGACGAAGTCGCAGGAACGCCGCACGAGGGGGCGAACCCCCTCCCCCTCGCTGCCCAGCACGAGCGCCATCGGACCGCGCAGATCGACCTCCTCGAGCGTCCGGTCCCCGTCCGCCGCCAGCGCCACCGTCCAGACGCCGGACTCCTTGAGCTCCTCCAGTGATCTCGCAATGTTCGTCACGCGAGCCACCTTGCAGCGCTCGACCGCTCCGGCCGACGCCTTCGCGACGACCGGGGTCACCCCCACGGCCCGATCGCGGGGGATGACCACCCCGTGGGCGCCCAGCGCCTGCGCCGAGCGGATGATGGCCCCGAGGTTGTGCGGGTCCTCGACCCCGTCCAGCACCACGACCAGCGGAGGCTGACCGGCTGCTCCGGCCACCGCGACGAGATCGTCGAGCTCCGCGTACCGGAAGTCTGCGACGACGGCCACCGCTCCCTGGTGCCGATCGCTCCCGGAGAGCCTGTCGAGGCGCGCCCGAGGCGCGTGGCGGACGCTCGCCCCCAGCTCCCTCGCCAGCCGCTCGAGCTCGGGGGCGGCCTTCACGCCGCCCTCCTGAAGCCAGAGCTCGGAGACCTCTCCGCCGGCCTGCAGCAGCTCGCGGACGGGGTTGACGCCGTAGACGATCCTCACGCGGGCTCCGCCCTCACCGCACGTCGAGCGCGGCGGTGAGCGTCTCGTTCCGGGTGACGCACCAGGCGGGCTCCGCCTCCTTGCAGATGGCGAAGCGGAGGGACGCCGTCACGCCCTGGGCGCCGGCCGCGGTGGCGTTCGTCGCGATCTCCCAGCGCCGCCCCTTCGCGGCCGGATCGAGCGCGTCCGCGTGGCCCAGCGACGCCTTCGCGGGGACGAGGCCTGCGCTCGGCGCGAGCGAGACCCGGAGGGGAAACTCGCTCTGGACGTGCACGTCGGGACGCCGCATCACGATCTCGATCGCGAGGGTGCTCGCCCCCCCGCGCGCGACCGACGCCGGCGAGAAGCCCGCCCGGACCTCATAGCTGCCCGCGGCCTCCGAGACCGCGTCGGCGCCCCCGGTCCGCGCGGAAGGCGCGGGGGGCGCGGCGGGCGGCTTCCTGCCGTCGCCGCAGGCGGCGAGGAGGGCGCAGAGGGAGAGGGCGAGGAGGGAGCGGTTCATTCGAGGCCTCGTTTCGGGGCTTCTATAACACGGCGGCCGGCGCCATCGGCGCGGGGCTCCGCCGCGAGGGTCAGCTCGCCGCCGCGCGGCGCCTCCCGACGCGCCCCCGACGCCCGGCGCTCGCGAGGGCCACCGCCCGCTCGACGATCCGCCCGGCCACGTCGACGCCGCACGCGGCCTCGGCCTCCCGGATCGAGGGCGACCCGTTGACCTCGAAGACGTGCGGACCGCCGTTGACCTCCAGCATGTCGACGGCGCACGCCTCGAGCCGCAGGATCCGCGCCGCCTCCAGCGCGATCCGGGTGTGCCGCGCCGGCAGGTCGACGGCCTCGAAGCGCGCGCCGCGCCGGAGATCCTTCGAGAGCCTCCCCACCGGCGCGCTGCGCCTCATCGCCGCCACCACCTCGCCCCCGACGACGAGGACGCGCAGGTCGCGCGCGCGACGCCCGTGGAGGTACTGCTGCACGACGATGTTCTGCCCCAGCCCCAGGATCGCCTCGAGCGCCGCCTCCAGCGACTGGAGGCTCTCGCAGATCATGACCCCGCTCCGCTCGTTGCTGGAGAGGAGCTTGACCATGACGGGCGGACCGCCGACGAGCCGCACCATCTCCTTGAGCCCCGATGGGTTCGACGCCATCACGGTGCGCGGCACCGGCACCCCCTCCGCGGCGAGGAGCTGGAGGATCCGCATCTTGTTGCGGCTGGCGGCGATGCCCCAGGAGCCGTTGAGGAGGGGCAGCCCCAGCAGCTCGAGCTGGTTCACGACCGCGAGGCCGTACTGGTGGACCGACAGCCCGATGCGCGGGACGACGACGTCGGTGCGGGGGAACCTCTTGCCGCGCCAGTAGACCGCGGGTCCCCCCTCCCCCTCACCCAGCCCCAGCTCGACGTCGAGCGGGTCCACGACCCGGACGCCCACCCCCCGCTCCCGCGCGGCCTCTCCGAGCCGGCGCGTCGTGTAGATGGAGGTCGAGCGGGACAGGACGGTCAGGTGCACGGCGCGCGAGCCTACGCGCTTTCCCTCCCTCGCGGGAAGGGGCGCGCCGTGCGAGCCGCCTGGATCGACGAAGGGCCGCCCCCGGGGGGCGGCCCTCCTCGCGACGTCCGTCGTCCCGCCCACGATGCGGCGGGCTCCGTCACCGCGTGATCACACCTGCTTGAACTCCGCGTCGACCACGTCGCCCTGCTTCTCGCCCTCGGGCTTCGCGCCGCCGCCCTCCGCGGGGCCGCCGGCCGCGCCGCCCGGGCCGCCTGCGGGAGGCGTCGTCTTGTAGAGCTCCTCGGCGGCCTTGTGGCTCGCCTTCTCGAGCTTCTCCATCGCCGCCTTGACCTCCTCGACGGAGCCCTTCTCGCGGAGCTTGTGGACCTCGGCGATCCCCTCCTCGATCTCCTTGGCGATCTCGGCCGGGATCTTCTCCTTGTTGTCCTTCAGCAGCTTCTCCATCTGGTACGCGAGGTTCTCCGCGCGGTTGCGGATCTCGACCTCCTCGCGCCGCTGCTTGTCCTCGGCCTCGTGGGAGCGCGCGTCGGACACCATCTTCTCCACCTCGTCCTTCGCGAGGCCCGAGCTGTGGGTGATGGTGATCTTGGTCTCCTTGCCGGTCCCCTTGTCCTTCGCGGAGACGTTGAGGATGCCGTTCGCGTCGATGTCGAAGGTGACCTCGATCTGCGGGACGCCGCGGGGCGCCGGCGGGATCCCCTCGAGGTGGAAGCGGCCGAGGGTCCGGTTGTCGCGGGCCATCTCGCGCTCGCCCTGCAGGACGTGGATCTCCACCGACGTCTGGCTGTCCGAGGCGGTCGAGTAGGTCTCCGACTTCTTGCACGGGATGGTCGTGTTCCGCTCGATCATCCGCGTCATGACCCCGCCGAGGGTCTCGACGCCCAGCGAGAGCGGCGTGACGTCGAGCAGGAGGATGTCCTTCACCTCGCCGGAGAGGACGCCCGCCTGGATGGCCGCGCCGACCGCGACCACCTCGTCCGGGTTCACGGTCCGGTTCGGGTCCTTCCCGAAGTGCTTCTTCACCGCCTCGATGATGGCCGGCATGCGGGTCTGGCCGCCGACCATGACGATCTCGTCGATCTGCTGCGGATCGAGCTTGGCGTCCGCGAGGCACTTCCGCGTCGGCTCGAGCGACCGCTCGATGAGCGGCGCCACCATCTGCTCCAGCTTCGCGCGGCTCAGCTTGATGGCGAGGTGCTTCGGGCCGGTCTGGTCGGCCGTGAGGAACGGCAGGTTGATCTCGCTCTCGAGCATCGAGGAGAGCTCGATCTTCGCCTTCTCCGCGGCCTCCTTGAGCCGCTGGAGCACCATCTTGTCCTTCGAGACGTCGATGCCGGAGTCCTTCTTGAACTCCTGGATCAGCCAGTCGATGATCGTCTGATCGATGTTGTCGCCGCCGAGGTGCGTGTCGCCGTTGGTGGCGAGCACCTCCACCACGTTCTCGCCCACCTCGAGGACCGAGATGTCGAACGTGCCGCCGCCGAAGTCGTAGACCGCGATCTTCTCGTTCTTCTTCTTGTCGAGGCCGTACGCGAGGGCGGCCGCCGTCGGCTCGTTGACGATGCGCCGGACGTTGAGCCCCGCGATCTCGCCGGCGTCCTTGGTCGCCTGGCGCTGGGCGTCGTTGAAGTACGCCGGGACGGTGATGACCGCGTCGGTCACCTTCTCGCCGAGGTAGGTCTCCGCGGCCCGCTTCAGCTTGAGCAGCACCTGCGCGCTGATCTCCGGCGCCGAGGCGGGCTTCGCGTCGATCTCGACGCGGGCGTCGCCGCTCGGCCCCTCGACGACCTTGTAGGGGACCCGCCTCGTCTCCTCGCCGACCTCGGAGAAGCGGCGGCCCATGAAGCGCTTGATGGAGTAGATGGTCCGCTCGGGGTTCGTGATCGCCTGGCGCTTCGCCACCTGGCCCACGAGCCGCTCGCCGTCCTTCGTGTAGGCCACGACGGACGGGGTGATCCGCGAGCCCTCCTCGTTGGCGATGACGACGGGGTCCTTCCCCTCCATCACCGCGACGACGGAGTTGGTGGTGCCCAGGTCGATGCCGATGATCTTGCCCATGTGTGTGAACTCCTCCTGACGCGGGCCAACGTAAGTACCCGGAGCGACCTGTCAAACCGACGGGGCGCCTTTTTTCCTCGCCGCTCGGCTGCGTAGGGCTCTACACGGTTGCCACCTCGGCCGGTGCCCCATTAGGGGCATACCAACACGCAACCATTTGATTATTCTCGCGCCCCGTTCTTGACGCAGCGTGGCATCCCGTTTGCTCCAACGGTGATGGGAGAGACGTGACCCTTCGCGCGACCCGCCATCCCTCCGCCGTCAACGCCATCGAGGCGGCACCCCGGCCCGGGCCCGCCGCCCCGGCCGTGCTGCTCAACGCTCACGCCAAGAGGGTGACCCCGCGCGTCCGGGCGGCCGTCGCGGCGACCGTGGGGGACGCGAACGTCTTCCTCTCGCGGGACCTCGCCGACGCGGACGCGATCGCCGCGCGCGTGGTCGCCGCCGGCTACACCACGGTCTTCGCGGCGGGAGGGGACGGGACCTTCGTCGGATGGGTGAACCGGATCGCCCGCGAGGCAGCCGCGCAGGGCAGGCCGGTCCCCCACTTCGGGATCCTCGCGCTCGGCACCGGCAACGCCGTGGCGGGCCTGGTCGGGACGAGCGCGCGCACGTTCGTGGACGACCTGGCCCGGTTCGTGCGCGGCGAAGCCACGGCGACCCGGACGATCGACCTCGTCGACTGCGAGGGGCGTCACACGCCGTTCGCCGGGGCCGGCGCCGACGCGGCGGTCATCCACGACTACGACTGGCTCCGGCGCCGGCTCCGCGGCACGCCCCTGCGGGCGCTCGGCACGGGCCCCTCCGGCTTCGGCCTCGCGGCCGCGCTCCGGAGCGCCCCGCGCCACCTGCTGGAGCGGCTCCCCCACTGCGAGATCGTCAACGCAGGCGGTCCTGCCTGGCGCCTCGGACCGGAGGGCGCGCGGCTGGGCCGGCCCATCCCCGCGGGCGAGCTCCTGTACGCGGGCCCCTGCATGATGGCCGCGGCGAGCACCGTGCCGTTCTGGGGGCTCGGGATGCGCGCGTTCCCGTTCGCCGGCGCGGTGCCGGGGGCCATGCACCTGCGCGTCGCCGGCCGGATCCCGGTGCCGACGGTCCTGCTCCACCTGCCGCGGATCTGGACGGGCGCCTTCCGCCACCCCGGCCTCCACGACTTCCACGCCGACCGCGTGACCCTGCGCTTCGACCGACCGACCCCGCTGCAGATCGGCGGCGACGCCGAGGGGCTCCGCGAGGCCGTGACGCTCGGCGTGGCCCCCGAGCCGATCGAGGTCGTGGACTTCAGTTGACCCGGGGCGTGCCGCCCCGCGCTCGGCAATACCCCGGCGGCCGGCTACAACGCGTAGACCACGCGCGCGTCCCGCTTCAGCGCCGCGTAGACCGCGACCCGCTCCTCCTCGGAGCGGAGCACCACCGTGACCGAGACGGAGTGGTACTTGCCGCCGGCGCTCGCCCGCACGGTCACCCCCTCCGCCGGGACCTCGGCGACGGCGCCGGCGACGAGCCGCCGCGCGTGCTCCGCGAAGTCGTCCGCGGCGAGCCCCATGATCTTGAAGGTGTACTCCGCCGGGTAGGTGAAGCCGCGATCCGGCGGGGCGTTGGGTCCGGCGGTCACAGCAGGTTCGCGGCGAGCTCGGCCAGCGGGCTGCGCTCTCCCTTGCCGAGGGTGATGTGACCCGCGAGCCGCTCGCTCTTGAAGCGGTTCACGACGTGGATGAGCCCGTTGTTGGTCTGGTCCACGTAGGGGTTGTCGATCTGGTACGGGTCGCCGGTCAGCACGATCTTGGTCCCGTCCCCGACGCGCGTGATGATCGTCTTGACCTCGTGCGGCGTCAGGTTCTGGGCCTCGTCCACGATGATGAACTGGTTCGGGATGGAGCGGCCGCGGATGTAGGTGAGCGGCTCGATCTCGAGGATCCCGAGATCCATCAGCTCGTGGTAACCCCGCCCCTGCTTCTTCTCGGAGCGCGAGAGGTTCATCAGGTACTCGACGTTGTCGAAGATCGGCTGCATCCAGGGGTTCAGCTTCTCCTCGACGTCGCCCGGCAGGTACCCGATGTCCTTGCCGAGGGGGAAGATCGGCCGCGACACGAGGAGCTTCTGGTAGACCCCCTCCTCCATCGTCTTCTGGAGGCCGGCGGCGATGGCGAGGAGCGTCTTGCCGGTCCCCGCCTTCCCGACCATCGTCACGAGGCGGACCTCGTCGTTGAGCAGCAGGTCGAGGGCGAAGGACTGCTCCTTGTTGCGGGCGCGGATCCCCCAGACCCCCTCCTTCGGCGACTTGATCAGCTGGACGAAGGCCTGGCGCGAGGCGCTGTACTTGCCCACCGCGGAGTGCTGGGGGTTGGCCTTGTCGCGGAGGAGCACGAAGGCGTTCGGCGCCGGCGGCTCGATCCCCTCGGGGCACGGGATCGCCCCCTGCGCGTAGAACTCGTCGACCAGCTCCGGCTCCACGTCCACCTCGGCGACGCCGCTCCAGACCTCGTCGATCGCCACCCCCTCGACGTCGTAGTCGTCGGCGTGGAGGCCGAGCGCGTCCGCCCGGATGCGGAGGTTGGTGTCCTTCGTCAGGAAGATCGTCGGCTTGGCCTTCTCGGCGTCCTGGAGCCACAGGGCGACGGCCAGGATCTTGTCGTCGGTGGTCTTGCTGTCCTGGAGCCCCGGGACGTGGCGCTCCGCCATGAGGACGCGGATCTTCCCCTTCCCCTCGCCGAGCGAGACCCCGTCCTTGAGCTTCCCCTTCTCCCGGAACTCGTCGAGGTGCCGGGAGACCTGCCGGGCGTTCCGGCCGAGGGTGGAGAGATCGCGCTTGAAGTTGTCGATCTCCTCGATGACGTAGATGGGGACGACGACGTCGTTGTCGTCGAAGCCGAAGAGCGCCTTGGGGTCGTGGAGGAGAACGTTGGTGTCGAGTACGAAGTTCTTCTTCACGCCGCCGCCTCGCCGTCAGGGGACGCCGGGAGCGGCGTCGCCCCGGATACTAGCAGGGAATCAGGAGTTGGCGGCCTTGCGCGGCGCCGCCCGCAGCGCCGCGGCGGAGACGCTCTGGTTCCTCCCGTGCCGCTTCGCGTGGTAGAGGCAGCCGTCGGCCCGCTCCACCAGCTCGGCCTTCTTGGTCGCGTCCTCGGGGAAGGTGGCGACGCCGAGGGACATCGTGACGGTCAGGGGCCCCTGCTCCGTCTCGAAGACCCGCTTGCCGATCCGCTCGCGGATCCGCTCGGCGATGACCAGCGCGCCGGCCGTGTCGGTCTCCGGCATGACGATCGCGAACTCCTCGCCGCCGTAACGCGCCACGATGTCGGTCGTCCGGGCCTCCTTCGCGAGGATCGCCGCCACGCCCTTCAGCACGACGTCGCCCACCGGATGGCCGTAGGTGTCGTTCACCGACTTGAAGTGGTCGATGTCGCACAAGAGCAGCGAGACACGCTTCCCGTAGCGCTCCGACTGCCTGAGCTGGGCGTCGGTCCGCTCCTGGAACGTCCGGTGGTTGAGGAGGCCGGTGAGCCCGTCCGTCGTGGCCAGCCGCTCGGTCTGCTCGAAGAGCCGCGCCCGCCCGATCGACTCGCCCACCTGCATCGCGACGACCTCGAGCTGGTTCGCGAGGTCCGACGAGAAGGCGTGCCGTCGCGCGGAGCCGAGCACGAGCGTGCCGTAGACCTCCTCCCCCGCCTTGAGCGGGATGACGCGGAGCGAGTTGACGCCCTTCAGCCGGGTGGCGTCGTCGAAGACGATCGCCTTCGAGACGTCCAGGTCGGTCCCGGGCAGGCTCGCGCCCAGCCGGGTCGCCGAGGCGACGAGGCCGGTGTTGTCCGGGTAGCGGCTCCCCTCCAACGCGGGCCCGGCGCCCGCGCCGTCCTCGCCGTAGGTCGCGCGGACGATCAGGTGGTGGGCCCGCGTCCCCTCCGTCTCGCGGAGGGTGACCGCGCCGAAGTTGAGCGGCAGCATCCCCCGCACGACCTCGAGCGCCACGCCGAAGACGTCCCGCAGCTTCGACGTCTGGTTGAGCCGCCGGATCGCCTCGTAGAAGCGCTCCTTCTCGTCCCGGGAGCGCTTCATGTCGGCGAGCAGCCGCTCCGCCGCGACCGCGCGCAGGATCTCGCCCGCGAGCGTCACCAGGAGCCGCTCGTCCTCGACCCCGAAGGGCGCCGCCTCGAGCCGGTCCGCGACGATGACGCCGCGGACGTGGTTGCCGCGGCGCTCGAGGAGCGGGACGGCGAGCAGGGCCTTCGGGCGCGTCCCGTCCGCGTAGTAGGTCACGGCCTTCACGTCACCGGAGAGCCGCACGGGCGCCGCGCGGCGGACCGCCCCCCCGAGCGCCCCCTCCCCGGCCGGGATGGGCTCGTGCGTCACCGCGTCGCTGCGCGAGCGGCACTCCCGCAGCGAGAGCGAGCGGTCGTCGTCGCTGAGCAGGAAGACGGCGCACGTGTGGGTCCGGAGGGCGACCTCGGCGATCTCGAGCGAGCCGCGCACGGCCGCCTCGACCTCGACGACGGCGGACTCGGTGAGGCGCCGCTGCAGCTCGGCGGACGGGACCTCGCCGCCCCCCGGCTGGAGCAGGCGGAACTCCCGCGCGCGCCGGTCGATCTCGGAGAGCCGGCGCTCGATCGCCTCGCGCTCCGCGCGCCGGCTCGCCGCCACCCGGAGCGCCAGGACGGCGTGGTAGAGGACCCCGAACAGGACGACGAACCCCGCGTGGACGAGCGCGCCCGGGAGCTCCGCCTCGCTCGCCCCACGCCCGGCCCAGACGCCGAGCTCGAGCCCGACGGCGGCGACCGCGATCGCGATCCCGGCGGGGCGCTCGAGGAAGGCGACGACGAAGGCCATCAACAAGTAGACGAGCGGCTGCAGCGGGGACTCCAGCGACCCTCCCGACGCCGTCTGGAGGACGGCGTGGGCGCCCGCGAGGAAGAGCGTCCCCAGCTCGAGCTGCTCGCGGAGCCCGAGGGGCCTGCCGGCCGTGGCGTCGCGCCCTCGCCGCACCGCGACGCCGGCCAGCGTCAGCGCCAGCAGGGAGAGCGCCACCGTCTGCGGCCACCCCGGCGAGGTGGTCTCGAACGCCCCCACGAGGACCAGGGCGACGATCACCACCGCGACCGCCGGGGGCAGGCTGCGCAGGAGGAAGCGGCCGAACCGGCGCCTCGCCGGGGCCCCGACGACCCCCAGGTCGCTGAAGACCGCGGCGTAGAGCCCGACGAGCAGGGGGCGCGAGCGCTGCGCGGCGAGTTGGGACCGGACCGACGGCGTCTGGCCCACCGGCGCGCGGACCGCCGCGCCGGTCGGATCGGCCTGGCTCATGGGCGTGTGCCTCCCTCTCCATCCGTCCGGATGACGATCTCGCCGGCGCGCACGAAGCGAAGCTCCTCCCGCACCGCCCGCTCGATGGCGGAGGGGTCGGTCCGCAAGGCGACCGCCTCGCGCGCCAGGCGCGCGTTCTCGGCCGCCAGCTTCGCGTTCTCGGCGCCCATCCGCTCCACCTCGGCCGCCAGCCGGAGGTGCTTGCGGAAGCCGGACGGGTCGAGGGCGGACGCCACCGCGAGGAGCGCCACGGCTCCCACGTAGACGAGGATCTTTTTCCGCTGTCGTGGCGCGGACATGCGAAGTCCACGCCACCCTATCAGGGGGCGGCGGCCCGTCCAGATTTCGGACGATGTCGCCTCAGGCGGTCTCGGCCACCGGCTTCACGTAGATCTCGGCCGCGATCTCCGGGTCGAGCGCGATGGTCGTCTCCCCGACCTCGATGACGAACGCCGGCGACCGCTGGTGCAGCCGGATCTCGGAGCCCGGGATGACGCCGAGCGCCGCGAGGCGATCCATGCGGTCGTGGAAGCGCGGCGCGATGAAGACGATCCGGCCGCGCGCCCCGAGATCGAAGCTGGGGAGGCCGGTGACGAGCGACCTCACCGTGGCGCGCAGCGCCCCGCAGCAGTCGCCGGGCGGGATGGGCTTGCCGTGGGGACAGGTGGGCGGGTGGCCCAGCAGCGTGCAGACGGAGTCGGTCGCCTCGGGCGACAGGATGTGCTCGAACTCGCACGCCTGATGCTCGGTCTCCTCGTCGCCCATGAGCAGGACGTCGTGGAAGAGCCGCTCGGTGAGCCGATGGCGCCGAACGACGCCCCTCGCCCGCCGCTCCCCCTCGACGGTCAGCTGGACCCGCGCCCCGTCGAGCCGCACCCAGCCGCCGGACTCGAGCTCGCGCAGGTCCTCGGCGCGGGCGTCGGGGGCGTGCGAGGCGCCGGGGTGCGCCAGGATGGCGTGCGCCTCGTCGCTCCCCCGCTCGCGCTCCGCGTAGACCGACTCGAGGATCTCCTCCTGCCGCCGCTCGTCGATTGGGCTCACGGTCCCGTCCTCCTGCGCTCGATCCGATCGAGCATGTGGCGTAGGCGGCCTGCGAGGCCCGCGTTCTCCTGGGGGAAGCTGTAGCCGCAGGCCGGGCAGCAGACGACCTTGCAGCCCTTCGCCAGCGGGCAGCTCGGCCGGCAGCCGCGGCTGGCGGCGTCGAACTCCTGTCCGCAGAGCGGACACCGCTCCATGTCGGTCGCCGCCACGGCCCCTCCTAGTAGAGCCACCGCATCAGCACGTTGACGGTGGCGCCGACCCCGATCGAGAACGGCAGGATGAAGGCCGCCATCCCCGCCGCGGTCCTCCAGCCCCGCTCCTTCAGGATCATGAAGAAGTTGGCGATGCACGGGATGAAGAGCGTGACCGTCACGAGGGCGACCGTCACCTCGATCTGCATGCTCCGCGTCAGGGTCCCGGCCTGCATGTAGGGCTGGTAACGCTGGAAGAGCCCCGCCGCCGCGTAATCCCGCCGCAGGAACCCGAGGATGAAGGCGGCCGCGGCCTCCTGGGGCAGGCCGAGGAGACCGGTGACGACCGGCCTGGCGGCGCGCTCGAGCGCGCGCAGCCAACCGAAGCGATCCAGCCCCCAGAGGAGGAGCGTGCCGAGCACGAAGAGCGGCATCGCCTCCTTCAGGTACCACTCGATGCGCGCGACGGTCTTCACCGCGATGTTGCCGGCCTGCGGGAGGCGGAGCGGGGGGAGCTCGAGCATGAAGTCGGAGCCGCGCCCCGGGAGGACCTTCGCGGAGAGCCAGCCGACGAGGAAGAGCACGAGCAGGATGGTGCCGCCGAACCAGGCGGTCGCGCCGAGCGGGAGCCCCGCGGTCATCGCCAGGATGACGGCGATCTGGGCGCTGCACGGGATCGCCAGCGCGAGGAGCAGCGTGACGATCACCCGCTCCTTCCGCGTCTCCATGATGCGCGCCGTCATGGTCGCCATGGTGTCGCAGCCCAGGCCGAGCACCATCGGCAGGACGGCCTTCCCGTTCAGCCCCATCCGGCGGAAGAGCTTGTTCACCATCACGGCGAGCCGCGGCAGGTACCCGGAGTCCTCCAGGAAGCTGAAGGAGACGAAGAAGGTCGCCACGATCGGCAGCACGATGGCGAGGCCGTACGAGAGCCCCATCGACACGACGCCGTAGCGCCCCACGAGGATCCCGCCCGACTCCGTCGCCGGCACGCCGCGCACCCCGACCAGGAACTCCTGGAGCCCGCCCGCCGGCGTGAGCGCCCGGACGAGCCGATCCGTCCAGGGGACGACGTAGCCGTTGAAGACCGTGTTGCCGAGGAAGTCCACCGCGGTCCCGGCCCCCAGCACGCCCACGAACAGGTACGCGAGCGCGAGCACGACCGCGAGGATCGGGATCCCCCAGAGCGGGTGCGTGGACCAGTTGCCCAGCTTGCGCGCCGCCCCGCTCCCGGCCGAGGCGCGGACGCGCGTCACGACGGCGTCGTGGAGCCGGTCGACCTCGCCGAGGCGCTGGCGCGCCACGACGAACCGGAGGGACTCCGGGTAGCGGGCCGCCAGCTCGCGCCGGAGCTCCTCGATCCGTGCCAGCGCCGCCGGGGGGACCCGCCCCGCGAGCCACGCGCGGAGCGAGTCGTCGCCGACGAGCGCCATGACCGCGAGGGCGCGCGGCCCGATCCCTCCCCGCGGCAGGAGCGGCGCCACGTCGCCGACCGCCTTCTCGATCGCCTCGTCGTAGCGCGGCACGAAGCGGGACGGGCGCGCCATCCCGAGCTTCGACTGCAGCGTGGAGAGCCCCTTGCGCTCGACCGCCACCGTGGAGACGACCTCGACCCCCAGGCGGCTCGCGAGCGCGTCGAGGTCGATCACGAACCCGCGGCCCGCGGCCTCGTCGGCCATGTTGAGCGCGAGCACGAAGGGGACGCCGGCCTCCGCGAGCTGGGCGGTGAGCAGCAGGCCGCGCCGGAGGTTCTTGGCGTCGCAGACCTGGACGGCGACGTACCCCGCCTCCGAGAGGAGGATGTCGCGCGTGACCTGCTCGTCCTCGGACATGGGGAGCAGGTTGTTGGTCCCGGGGGTGTCCATGACCCGCCAGGAGACCCCGTCGAGGGTCGCCGAGCCGTGCGTCACCTCCACCGTGGTCCCGGGGTAGTTCGAGACGGTGACGTACTTCCCCGTGAGCGCCCCGAAGAGCACGCTCTTCCCGACGTTGGGGTTCCCGACCAGGATGACGGTCCGATCGGCGACGGCCACCTGCTTCCCGTCCACGCCGCCCGCAGAGAGCTCCAGCGCCTCGTTCGTGCCACGCTTCAAGCGCGCTCCTCCCCGCTCCCCTTCCCCTCGCCCCCGCGCCCCCGGCAGCTGCCGCAGCGCCCGTAGAGCTCGAGCCGGTGGCTCTCGACCTCGAAGGCGTGGCGGCGCGCGACGAGCGCCTGGAGCCGCTCGATCTCCTCGTTCGCGAACTCGACGATGGCGCCGCACACCGTGCAGATGAGGTGGTCGTGGTGGGTCCTGCCGAGCGACGCCTCCCACCGCGTCTGGCCCTCGCCGAAGTTGCGCGGGATCGCGAGGCCGCTCTCTCCCAGCAGCTTGAGCGTCCGGTACACGGTCGCGACGCTCACGCGCCGATCGACGCCGCGGACCCGCTCCGCGAGCTCCTCGGCGGACACGTGGCCCGGCATCGCGAAGAACGCCTCCGCCACGACCTCGCGCTGGCGGGACTGCTTCAGCCCGCGCTCGGAGATGAAGGCCGCGAGCCGGGTGCGCACGTCCTGGAGGGACGTGCGTGAAGGGGGATGTCGCTTCGGCGGGTCGCGGTCGGCGGGGGTCATCTTGATAACGGTTATCATTATAAGGGATCGCGCGCGCGCACAAGCCCCCCGCTCTCCCGGAGAGCGAGCGGCCCGGGGCGAAGCGCCGTGGCTCAGCGGGGTTGCGCGAGCGCGGCGCGCCAGCGGGCGGCGGCGGCGGCCCCCTCCCCGAGGTCCTTCCCCACGAGCGCGGTCAGCGAGGCGTGCGCCTGCCGGCGCACCTCGGGGGAAGGGTCAGAGAGGAGCGCCACCAGGCGCTCGGCGTGCGCCATCGCCTCCGCGCGCGGTCGCGAGCGGAGGACCTCTGCCGCGAGCGCGCGCAGGTCCGGCTCGGTCGACACGAGCGCGCGAGAGAGATCCACCGGGCGCGCGGCGGCCGCGGGGATGTCGCGATCCATGGCCCAGCGGACCAGCAGCGCGAGGAAGAGCGACATGAGCGCGAGCTGCATCATCGTCTTCCCGGCGGGGTACCTGCCGGCGCGCACGAGCGTGAACCGGTAGAACGCGTAGCCGACGATGAACGCGCCGACCAGCGCCACGGGCAGGAGCGTCAGCACGTGGGGCACGCGCCCCGCGCGGACCGCCTCGCGCAGGGCCGGCAGCCCCTCCAGCGTCGCGAGCACCGACACGAGCAGCAGGACCCAGAGGACCCACCGCAGCGAACGCACCAGCGCGACGGCGCGCTTGCCGACCTTCTCCTCGTCCGCACCCATGGGCACCGATTCGACCATGCCGCGCCCCTCCGGGCAACGTCCCCGCCGCCGGATCTTGACTCCGGCGACCGGTCGGGCGCAGTTTCCGCCCGCATGTCCGACCTCGACCCCGAGCTCATCGAGAAGACGATCCGCTGGTGCGCCGACGCCGGCCGGCAGGCGACGCCCGCGCTCGTCCGGGCGGCGCTCGCCCCCCTCGGCTGGGACGAGTTGCTCGCCGTCCGCGCCCTGCTCGCCGATCCGCCGCCGGTCCGTCCGCTGGGCCCATTCGCGCTGGCCGACGTCGCCCGTGGGGCGCCCGCCGACGTCGCGGCCGAGCGCGAGCGGGGCGGCCTCTATCGCGAGGCGGTCGCGCGCGCGGCGGACGGTGCGCCGTCGGCCCCCGCACCCGCGCCGGCGCCGCGCTCGAGGAAGCGCGCCCGCGCCCCCTTCCAGGTGCGCCGCGCGAGCGAGCGGCGGTCCGAGCCCCCACCCGCGACGCCGAGCCTGCCGCTCCTCGACGAGCTGCTCCTCGAGGAGGGGCGCGCCGTCCTCGAGCGGCTCGTCCGGCGCCACGGCGGGAGGCGCTCCCGGATCGTGGAGGCGCTGGCGGCCGGCTGGCGCCGCGCCGACGCGGCCACGGTGGCGAGCGACGACCTCGACCGCCTCCTGGCCCACCACGGCATGGCGGGCTCCTTCGCCATCCGCGAGCGGGACGAGCTGCTCCACGCGCTCCGCGCCGCCGGCGGCGTCCGCGCCAGGGCAGCCGAGGCCGTCGGGCTCGACGCCCCGGGGCTCGACGCCGCGCTCGGACGGCTCGGCGCCAACGCCGAGGCCGAGCGGCTCCGGGAGCAGCGCCGCCGCGCGCTGCGCGCCCGCGGGACCCTCACCCAGCGGACCCACCTCCTCCTGGACGACACGGATCGGATCTCGGATCTCGGCCTGCTCGAGGAGTTCGTCGCCGACCTGCGTGCGCGCCTTCCGGACCACATGAGGGCGCTCGCGACGGCGGGCGCCGCGCCCCTCGTCGACCAGCTCTGCCGGAGCCTCGCCCTGGACCGCGAGGGCGTCGAGCGGCTGGCGCAGCGGACGGGGCTCTCGCTCTCCGCCCTGCCCCCGCCGGCGCCCCACAACCGCGACCGCGGCGCGGCGGTGGCGGCCGCCCCGGCGCGCACCGGATCGCTCGGCCGCGGAGTCAGGGCTCGGACAGGGAGCGCGCGCCCGCCCTCGCAGCGGCGGGCGGCTGGAGCGGGACGCCCGTCCGAGGGGGGTCGTCCGGGCGCGGGCCCACGCACCGGCCC
>DATIVK010000181.1:0-1872 GCA_035465955.1 Anaeromyxobacteraceae bacterium
CGCCGACCGTAGGCGCCGGGGGGGCGCCCGCGGCGGGCGCCGGCGCGCCGAGGGCGCGGACCGGGCCGGCCCAGGCGACGAGGACGAGCGCCACGCTCGCGGCGCGCCGTGCTGCCCGGTGGATCGTTGCGGTCGTTCCGGTCACCTTACAACCTCTTGATCTGCCGCTTGGCGTCTTCGACCTGGCGCTGCGCGGTCGCGTCGGTCACACCCTCCACCTGCGCGGCCGCCTCGAACGCCTGCTTCGCCTTCGGCTTCTGCCCGGCGTCGATGAAGAGCTTGCCGCTGCGGTACAGGGCCTTCGCGACCTCGTTCGGGCGCTCCTTCGCGCAGCGCGCCTCGGTCCCGAACGCGAGGTAGCGCTCCGCGGCCTCCACCTTCTTCTCCTGCACGTCCAGCTCGTAGCCGACGTTCTGCAGCGCGAGGCACCGGTTGGGCGCGTCGGGCCACCGCTCGATGTAGGTCACGTAGTGGCGCGCCGACACCTCGTGGTCGCCGCGCTTCGACGCCGCGGAGGCGAGGTAGAGCGCCGCCATCGGCGCCATCTTCGCGTCCCCGTAGCTCGCGAGGAGCTTCTCGCGAGCCTCGACCGCCTTCTCCGGGCGCCCCGCACGCTCCCAGGCGAGCGCCGCGTTGAACAGGGCGTTGGCGGCGTCCTGCGACGCGGCGTGCGCGCCCGCGAAGCGCTCGAACGCCGCGGCGGCGTCGGCGGGCTGCCCGCCGTCGAGCAGCCGCTTGGCCGTGGTGAAGTCGATCCCCTGCTCGAGGCGCGCGACCTGCTCCCGCGCCCGCGTGAAGGTCTCCTTCGCGCGCGGCTCCGTCGCCTTCGCGATCTGCTCGTCGAGGAGCGCCTTGACGCGCTCCTTCGCCTTCGCGAAGCCCTCGTCGTCCTTGCGGACGAGGAAGGTCTGCAGCAGCAGCTGGACCGCGCCGTCGACGACGTCGGCCTCCGAGGGCCACGCCGCGAGGAGCCGCTCGAGCCGCTGCTGGGCGCCCGCCATGTCGTCGCTGGCGTACTGCACCTCGGCGGCGATCAGGGCGGCCTGCCACGGCGGCAGCGCGAGGTTGCGCTCGGCGGGGCGCCGGGCCATCTCGGGGTGCTTCTCCCAGACGGGCAGGAACGCGTCGACCGCGCCGACGAACCGCCTCCACGGCTCGGCCGGCGGGCGGGGCGAGAGCTCGGCGCCGGCGCGCTGCTCCGCCGTGACGAGCTTGAGCGGCTCCAGCTCGCCCGCCTTGATCTTCTGGACCGCGACGCCGCGCCAGGCCACCGCGGAGAGCTGGGAGGCCATCGCCCGGGTCACGTCGCTCGCGGCGGGATCGGCCAGGAGCTTGTCGGCCTGCGCCGCGGCGGGCTCGTGCTGCTGGGAGAAGAGGAGGAACTCGGCGGCCTTGTAGCGGAAGGCGATGCGCCACTCCGAGGCGGGGTAGGCGTCGGCGAAGCGCGCGTAGCGCTCGGCGGCGGCCGCGAACTCGGCCCGCGCCTTGTCGAGGTTCCCCTGCTCGACCGCCTTCCGCGCCGCGAGCTGACGCTCCTGGGCCTCCTCGACGAGGGCGCGCTCGCCCTGGTCGTAGAACCGCGCCGCCAGGGGGAGCTTCTCGTCCGCCTGCTTGGCGCGGCCGTCGAACCCCTGGCCTGCCCCGCCGGCCGTCGCGCAGCCGCCGACGACGAGGAGGGCCGCGAGGACGCTGCAGCGGCGGCGGGAGAGCGTGCGCACCGGGCTCACCGTCCCACCGCGCCCGCGGCGCGCTTCTTCTTGACCGCGGCGGGCTTCGCGGCCGCCTTCGCGGCCGGCTTGGTGACCGCCGGCTTCGCGGCGGGCTTCGCGGCGGGCTTCGCGGGCGCCGGCGCGGCCTCGGCGGCGCCCTCCT
>DATIVK010000182.1:0-3897 GCA_035465955.1 Anaeromyxobacteraceae bacterium
TGGCTAGCCGACCACCGCCCTCGCCTCCTGAGGCGCGCGCCCGCACGGGCGCGCACCCCTCCCGGACCAAAAGCAGACGCCCCGTCTCCGTTGCGGGAGGCGGGGCGTCTCTCTCTTCCGGTCCGCGCCCCGCGGCAGGTCGGGGCGTGGTTTGCTGATTGGGGGACTAGGATTCGAACCTAGATAGTCAGATCCAGAGACTGACGTCCTGCCATTAGACGATCCCCCAGTGACCTGGGGTTACTTCCCTTGCTTCACGAGCACGAAGACCCTGACCTGGCCCTTCAGCTCGTAGACGTTCAGCCCTTCCCACTGCCCCGGCTTCGCGTCCGGGTTCTGAATGTGGACCGCCTTCACGCCGGGCTGGTTGGCGATGGGCCGTCTCGCGAACCGGGCGGAGTAGACCGTCCGGTAGTACTTCAACACCTCGTCGAAGTCCCTGTGAAGCCTGAACCGGTTCTCGCCGATCTGCTTCGCGTCGTCCGGGAGCGTGGCTCCGGCGACGTTCAGCGCCGCGGCGAACCCCGGTGCGAGCAGCAGCAGGGACGCGACTACGGCGGGCTTATAGCGAGAGAGACGGCGCACGGTCAAGCGTTGGTGTACCGGCCGCGGCGTCGCGCGTCAACGGCCGCGAACGCCCTACCGCCAGACGCCGAAGGTGTCGCCGTGGTGCCCCTCCTCCCGCAGGACGAGCCCCTCCCGCTTCCACGCGGCCGCCGCCGCCGGGCCCACCCAGAAGCCCTTGGGATCGCTGCGGCGCCAGGACTTGTGGAAGAGGTGGTGCACCTCGTCGAAGATCTTCCGGAGGGTCAGCGGCTTCCCCTTGCGGCTGTTCGCGTCGTCGGTCACGTCCAGCTCCGCCCAGAGCCTCCCCGAGACCAGCTCCCCCTTCTCGTTCTTGACCGAGCGCTGGTAGTGGAACACCGGCGACGGGACCTCCTCGATCTTCAGCATCCCCTTGTCCGGCCCCCGCTTGATCGGGTGGACGATCACCGGGCCCATCCGCTCCACGGCGAGGTAGTAGCCGTCCAGGTCGAGCCTGGGGACGACGGCCTCGTCCGCGGCCGGCGCCTCGTATCCGGGCGGGACGAGCTCCGGGTAGACGGTGACGCCGTGCGGGGCGAGGGCCCGGAAGAACGCGACCTCGTCCTCGGGCAGCATGAAGTAGTTGAGCGTGGCGGCCATCGGGGCTCGTTCGTGTGGGGTTCAGGCCTGCGCGGCGCGGGCGAGCAGGACGTCGTAGCTCTGGGCGATCTTCGTCGCGAGGATCAGCAGCTCGCCCAGGTCGCCCGAGTCGACCCGCCCGCCCCGGCCGTTGTCGGCGTAGAGGACGTTCACCACCCGGCCCAGCGCCAGGATGGGGACGAGGAAGCAGCTGGAGGGCACGCCGCCGCCGAGGGACTTCAGGAGCCGCACGTTGGCGTCGGTCTTCGGCAGCGGCCCGAGGAAGTGGGCGCGGGCCCCCACGACCATCGAGACGACGCCCGGCGCGGCGAGGTCCAGCCGCATCCGCGACACGGCGCGCGCGTCGAGCCGCTCGCCCAGCCCCGCCCAGCCCCGGGCCTCGCCTCGCAGCACGGTGAAGAGGACGGTCCGCCTGAACTTGGTCCGCGCGTAGCGGAGGACCGTCGTCGCGATGGCCCGGCGGTCGTCCACGCCGGAGAGGAGCGAGAGGGCCTCCTGGAACGAGACGGGCGCGGGCTCGGGCTCCGGGGGCCGCGGCGGCGCCGCCGGCGGCACGAAGTAGGCCGGCGCGACGTGCCCCGGACCCGCGCGCAGGATGGCGAGCACCTCGGCCGCGATGTCGAACGGAAGGTGCGGGATGGGGGTGAGGGCGGGGGACGGCGCCTCGACGGGCACCTCCTCGGTCAGCTCGAGGACGACCTCCTCCACCTCGTCCTGCGGGGGCGGCGGCGCGTGGCCCCACGGCTCCTCCGCGCGCGTCGGGAGCGGCGGCACGCGGGTCCACGCCCCCTGGGCGGAGGGGGCGGGAGGGGCGGCGGTGGACGGCCGCGCGAAGCCCGCCTTCCCGTACATCCGGTCGAACTCCGCCTCCCCGATCAGATCGTCCGGGACCGTGTCCTTCTTCGGCGGCGCGCCCGGGGCCGGCTTCGCGCGAACGTCGGCCGCGAAGTCCACCTCGATGCCGCGCAGCTGCCGGTCGAGGCCGTAGGTGTCGCGCAGGAGGGCCCAGAGCCGCGCCTCGGGGACCACGATCGGGTGGACCTGCTTCCCCGTGGCGAAGGCCACCTCGTCGAGCATCGGGAGGTCGGTCGGGTCGCAGACGAGGAGCGCGAGCTTGCGGTCCTGCAGCAGGTAGGGGACGACGTCGTAACGATCCGCCACCTCGGGCTTGAGGAGCCGCACGGCCTCCGGGTCGAGCTTCAGCTCCCCGTGGAGCGTCGGCACCCCGTGGCGCTTCAGCAGCGCACGGGCGAGGTCGGCCTCGCGGACGGCCCCGAGGTCGAGCAGGTTGGTCCCGAGCCGACCGCCGAAGATGACCTGGTTCTCGAGCGCGTCGGCGATCGCAGCCGGCGTGCAGGCGCCGCCCTGGACCAGGATCTCGCCGAGCCTCGACGTCACTCGGTCACGATCTCGGAGGCGACGGCCCCTTCGGAGACGACGTAGTAGACGCGGACGCGCTGCCCCGGCGTCAGGCGGCTCACGCCGCCCCCCGGGTTGCCGGCCTTGTCGAGCACCTGCACGTCCCCGCCCGCCTTGTAGACCACCGCGCCGGCGGGGGTCATGACCCGCACCTCGCCCCGCGCCGCGTCCACCGACAGCACCTTGCCCATGTCGCACTTCAGCCGATCGCTCATCGGCGTGAGGCGGGGGGCCGGGAACGGGGTGGTGGCGGAGAGCAGCGAGGCGAGCAGCACGGCGTGGAGGAGCATGGCGGGGCGAGTATCGCGCGAGTCTCCCGTGACGCAAAGGGGCCGCCTCCCCTCGCGGGAAGGCGGCCCCAGGAGCCTCCCCGCTCCCGCTTGGGGAGAGGGGACGGAAGCCGTCAGCTAGACCTTGGCCGCGACCTTCTGGCCCTTCTTGGCCGGGGCCGCCGCGTACCCGGCCAGCTCGTCGAACTGGAGGTAGCGGTAGACCTTGTCGAGCTTCGGGGCGACCTTCTCGTTGTACGCCGCGAAGTACTCCTCCTTCGTCGGCAGCCGGCTCAGGCTGGCCGCGACCGCGCCCAGCTCGGCGGAGCCGAGGAAGACCTTGGCGCCGTCGCCGATGCGGTCGTCGAAGTTGCGGGTCGAGGTCGAGAAGACCGTGACGCCGGCCGGGACGCGGGCCTGGTTGCCCATGCAGAGCGAGCAGCCGGCGATCTCGATCCGGGCGCCGAAGGCGCTGTAGGTCGAGAAGTAGGCCTCGTCCTTGAGCTGGGCCTGATCCATCCGCGTCGGCGGGCAGATCCAGGTGCGGACCGACGGGTTGAACTTCAGCCCCTTCCAGATCTCACCGGCCGCGCGGAAGTGGCCGATGTTGGTCATGCAGGACCCGAGGAAGACGTCGTTGATCGGCGTGTTCTGGACCTCGGAGAGGACCTTCACGTCGTCGGGGTCGTTCGGGCAGGCGAGGATCGGCTCGGTGATCTCGGCGAGGTCGATCTCGATGACCGCGGCGTACTCCGCGTTCGCGTCGGCGGTGAGGAGCTCGGGCTTCTTGAGCCACTTCTCGACGGCCGCGATGCGCCCCTCGAGCGTCTTCACGTCCCCGTAGCCGTCCGCGATCATCTTCTTCATGAGCGCGACGTTGGACCGGAGGTAGGTCGCGATCGACTTCTCGGAGAGCTTGATGCAGCCGGCGGCGGCGGAGCGCTCGGCGGCGGCGTCGGTCAGCTCGAAGGCCTGCTCGACGCTCAGGTCGGGCAGCCCCTCCATCTCGAGGATCCGGCCGTTG
>DATIVK010000183.1:0-58526 GCA_035465955.1 Anaeromyxobacteraceae bacterium
GGTGTCAGCGCTCACACGGTTCCCCCAATCCCGAAACCCGGTACGCCCCTGCCGCTAGCCCGCTGAAACGTGGTACAGTGCAGCCGTGCCCCGGAAGCCCCGCAATAGCCCGAACCCCCCTGGCCGGCCTCGGAAGGCAGCGCAGGCGGCCCCGGTCGCGGAGGCGGTGCGGCGCGGGGAGATGGCCGTCGAGGACGCCGCGGCCGTGTCCGGTCTCGGCGAGGAGACGATTCGCCGGTACGTCGCCGACCCGGAGCGGGGACGCCAGGCCGCGATCGCGGCGCCACCTACCCCAACCCCCGCGGCTGCCTCGCCGACGCCTCCAGCAGCCACCCAGGCGCCCCCGCGGGCCGAAGCGTCCGCCGCGGACCCCGCCCGCCGCTCCGCCCTCCTCGCGCTCCTCTCGCAGGCCCTCGACGCAGACGCCGCCCTCGTGGCCGCGCTCCCCCTCGACGTTGCCATCCTCGCGCGCCGGCTTGGCGACGACGGGCAGGACGACCCCATGCCTCCGGAGGCCCTCCACGACCCGGCGGTGATGCTCCGGTGGGTCGCGGAGCTCCTCGCACGGGACCTGCGCCGGATGGACCCGAAGGCGCTTGCGGCGCGCAAACAGGCCGCCGCCGTCCTCGTGACCCTCGCCTCCGGCCAAGACCGCATCCTCCGCTCGCGGCCCGTCGGCGAGACCCCCGAGCAGATCGTGCAGCGCCGGCTCGCGGAGGCGAAGGACGCAGCGATCGACCGCATCGGGATCCTCACGTCGGAGGCTCGCGCGAGGCTGGAGAGCGGGCGCGCCGACTTCGACGCGTGGGCGGCGCAGAACCTCGGCCCCGTGCTCGGCGCGGAGGTGGTGCGGCGGGTGGGGATGCTGTTTGGCGATGGGCAGGAGGTGGCGGCGTGAAGGGACTCGAGATCGTCGAGGCGTTGGTGGAGGCGGGTGCGGAGGTGGCGGCCGTTGTGGAGGAGCTGCCCGAGAGCCCGCTCGTGAGGCGAATTGAGGTAGAGGCGCGCTCGCCGTTCTCGGCGCCCGTGTCGCGCGACGCCTTCGACTTGCCTTGGTTCAACGGGTACGAGCCCCCCATCGACCCGACCGGCGCCCGGGCGCCCCGCGACGAATGAAGCTCCTCGTCTGCGGATCGCGCGACTGGACGGACTACGGCCGCGTCTTCGCCGAGATCAATCGGGAGGCGCCGACCGAGATCGTGCACGGCGCGGCCCGCGGGGCCGATGCGCTGGCGGATGATGCCGCACGGGACCTCGGCATTCACCGCGTGCCATTCCCCGCCGACTGGGCCGCCCACGGCCGCGCTGCCGGCCCCATCCGCAACCGTCGGATGCTCGCTCAGGCCCGACCCGATCGGGGGCTCGCGTTCGGCGCGCTGTGGTGGCTCTGGACGAAGCAGGATGGGGCGCTCGGCGTCGTGGCCGCGCAGTGGAAGCGCACCGGCACCGGCGACATGGTGCAACGAATGCTCGACGCCCGCGTGCCCGTCCGCTGGATCCCCGAGCCGGGCGGGGCGTCGGTCGACCTCGCGGAGATGCCAAAGGCCCCACCGTGACCCCCCTCGCCCGCGTCGACGCTCTCCGCGCCCTCCCCGCGCCCATCGCGCTCGGGGTGCTGCGCCAGCTTGAGGCCGAGATGGGCCCGGAGGCCGTGGGGGCGCTCGAGACCGCGTGGGAGTTCTGGCGGCGCCCGGTGCAGCGGTTCCCCACCGACGCGGAGCTGAGGCGCTACCACACGGTCATCTACACGGGGGACTTCGGCGCCGGCAAGACGCGGTGCGCGTGGGAGCTACTCCTCCACCTGATCTTGACCCGCCGCGCCCGAAGCTCCCGCATTGTCGCCGCCAACGGCGCGGCGGCTCGGGAGATCGTCACCGACGACGATACGGGGATCCTCGCGTGGCGCAAGCCGGGCGTGGTGTACGACTACCAGTCCTCACAGGGCTATGAAGGGGAGCTGCGGGTCAACGGGACGCTGATTTCCCTGTGCAGCATCGAGGCCCCGAAGTCGCTCACCGGATCGGGGCGCAGCGCGGAGCTTCTCGACGATCCGCCCAAGTGGGGGCCGACGGGCAAGGCAGCGCTGGTGAACGCGATGCGATCGACACGCCAGCCCGGAGCGATCACCATCATCCCCACGACGGCCGACGGACTGCAGCTCATCGCAGACGTGAACGGCGTCCACATCGACGGCCTCGATGCGGTCGGCGTACTCACCATCCACCTCGGCCGCACCGAGGACAACCCCAACTTGGACCCGAAGATCCTCATCAAGCGCGCCAACCTGAAACGCGCTGGCTTGTGGGACGCCGCCGTTTCGACGTCGCCGTGGGCGGATGTGCTCGCGCCGGAGAGGTGGGCCGCCCGCCGCCTCGCCGTCTGCCCGCCGCTCGTCGAGCTGGCCGTGGCGGTCGACCCCGCCAAGGGAGGCTCGTCGCGCCCATGCGAGGTGGGGATCATGGGCGGGGGACGCGACGCGACGGACGTGCTCCATGTGCGCTATGACCGCTCGGGCATCCTTGACGGCGGCGCGGAGGGCTGGCCAAAGGTGGCATGGGACCTCGCGGAGGAGCTCCACGGCAGGCACCCTGGCGCGCCCTTCCCGCCGTTCATCTTCGAAAGCAACGTGGGCAAGGCATACGGCGATCTGCTCTATGCCGAGGAGCGCAACCGGCGGAAGAGCCGCGGCGAGCCCGGCGTCAACGCGCGCTGTAAGGTCATCTTCGTCCGCGCCGACGCCGACAAGTGCGTGCGCGCCGAAGGGCCGGCGCGCGTCGCGGCGCAGGGACAGGTGCGGTTCGCGCCCGACCTCGGCGAACTCGAGGGCCAGCTCCGCAACCTCACGCCGAAGGGCATCGACAGCGACCGCGCCGACGCCGCGAACCATCTGCTGACGCATCTCGGGCGGCTCGGAGAGGGCGCGGAGCAGGTGGAGGCGCAGAACGTACAGGCCCTCGCCGCCGCATCCGTCGAGACAGCCGCCGCGCTTACGGCCACCGTCGCTGCCATCCCCCGCGCCGCCCCCGGTCTGCCATTCGGGCTCGGAGGCTTCCGCGGGGTGGCCAGTCGGAGGGCGCTCTGATGTACTGCCGCGCGCGCGTCGAGACGTGGAAGCGTCTTCTACAGAAGGACCGGGCCGCGCTCGAAGCTGCGAAGCCAGGCGGCGACACATACAAGGAAGCCGCCCGCCTCATCTCCTGCCCCACGTGCAAGGCGCGTGCGGGACGGCCATGCAACCCGGTGCGCCGATGACCCTCCTCGCCCGCCTGCTAGCTCTCCTCGACTCCCCCGCCACGCGGCGCCTGCTCGCGGCCGAGACGGCGCTACCCCCCACCCCACGCGCCCCCGACCCGCGCATGGTGTCCGCCCTCCTCGCGGCCAAGCTCACTGGCGACATGGCCGAGGCGGGAGATCGACGCGCGGCCAAGCAGCGGGGCGGCGACCTCGAACCGCAGAAGCTCCCCGGCGCCCCCGTCGGCGATCCGCGCTACGCGGGCCCGACGGTGAGGCTCGGACGGCGCCGCCTCGCGCTCGCGCGGCGCCCGTTGTGGTAGACTCAGGCAAGCGAAGGCCCGAGCGGGTTCGAGACGCCCGGACCTCCTAGATCGCGCCGAGGAGGGCGCAGACCATGAACGACGATCTACCGAAGCCCGAGCCCACGAACAAGTCCACCGCCTCGCTCTCCGCCAACCCCAAGCCCGCGCCCCAGCAGATCTGGCGCTCCCCATGTGGCAAAGGCGAGCATACCCTCGGCGCTGAGTTCCGCGAGTTCGGCTGCACAATGCACAGGGTGCCGCACGGCTCGGTCAACATGAGCCTCCTGGCCGATGGCTACGGCTGGCGCTGCGTCGGCATCGAGACGCCACATGGGCGCGTCATGGTGGGCGAGCGGCGCAACGCGAACGCGATCAACGGCTACGACGCGAACAGCGCCTATGCCCTGATCCGTGAGGTGCTCTTCGTGGTCGATGGCGAGCGCGTGTGGCTGAGCGATGGCGTCGAGGGATGGGCAGCGGAGGCGGCGAAGATCGCAACGTGGCCGCTCGTCCACGATGAGCCCGCAAAGCCAAAGGTCGCGGACCTGCTTGCCGAACTCCTCCACGCTGACGACTGCTGGTACGCGCACTCGCCCGTCGCCCGCGAAGCCCGCCGCCGGGAGATCGACGCCGTGCTTCGGGAGGATGCCCGCGCCCACCCGGCGTTCGCCACGGCGAGGCGGTGCGCGGTCATGGCGGCGGTAGAGGCGTGGGAGCGCGTGAAGGATGGGCGGGAGTTTTCCATGGTCAACGTGACGTGTCTCGTCGCAGACCTCCGCCGATACGAGGACGCGCGCGGCGGCCTCACGAAGCCGAACACGGACGCGGGAAGGGGTATCAGCTACGAGGTGCTCGCTGCCTACGAGAGCGCCCGGTCGCTGCCCTAGCACAAGCTCTGAACGCCCGCGCCGTGTCTGTGCTAGGCTCGGCGGCGTGAGCCCTGCGATTACCTGGACCTGGACCCCCCCCTGCCCAGGCGAGACAGCCGAGGCGTACGCGGAACGGCGCGAGCGCATGCTGGCCATGCTGCGGCGGAGCGTCTCCGAGGTGAAGCCGCCGCCCCAAGTCGAGCTTCGCCCGCTCGCGATCCTGCCGCCCGCCGGGCGCATCGAGGTCTGAACCGCCATGAGCGTCGCCCAAACGATGAAGCCCGTACCGCGCCCCGGTGAGCCATCGGCGCCCGCGAGATGCGTCCCTCTGCGTCGCGATCCCCCCGACGAGCGCACGCTGGCCCGGTGGAAGGCCGCCGTCAAATCGCTGTCGATCGAGGCGAGGACCGGGGGCCCGGTCGTCGCGCCTGCCGCCCGCATCAAGGTCTGACCCGTGGGTGCGCTCGACTGGATCCGCCAAAAGCTTCGCACGCCCGCCGAGATGCGCATGTTTCGCGCCGAGGCAGAGCACGAGGCGTGGAAGAGCGCGGCCAAGCCCGCCGCGTCGACCGCGATGGTGCTCCGCTCGCAGGGCGTCGGCGGCGGGCTCGGGCAGCCGCCGGGGCGAACGCCGAGCATCGACTGGACGCGGGACACGCCACCGGAGCAGCCCGTCGTGTTCCAGTACACCGAGGGCTACAGCGGCCACGCGTACCAGAGCTTCGCGGCGCCGCTCAACTTCGACGGCTTCAGCCTCGACGCGATCCGCGCCGTCTGCAAGCAGCACCGGCAGGGCTACTTCTACAACTCGTCGGCCCTCATGATCGCGGCCCTCGGCGTCGCCCCCGTGCAGGCGGCGCTCGCGCAAGCGGTGGCCCCGATCCTCGCGCTCCCGCGCCATGTCACCGGCGGCGACAAGGGGCTGTCCAAGCTCATCACCTCCGAGCTGGAGGAGATGCTCGTGCCGCGCTCGGGGCTGCGGCCATCGCCGTTCCTGCCGCCTGCGGTGTGGGGCACGACCGCGATCCACCTGCGCATGATGGGGTTCAACACCTGGCAGCACATCACGGGCGACCCCGACGACTACACCGGCGTGCGCCCCATCTACACGCGCAACTGGCCCGTATGGGGCGTGCAGCGCTACCGTTCGCCGCGCAAGACAATCGCCTACACCACAGAGGGCCCCGTCGAGGTCTGCAACGACGGGCACTTCACCCTCATCGAGGACGTGGAGGAGGCCCACCTGTACGACGCCGCGATCCTCTCGCTCGGCGAGGAGGGCGCGCGGGTGAAGCTCACGCAGGAGGCGCGCACCGCGTGGCTCGACTTTTTCGCGTCGCCGAAGCTCGTGGCCCTGCTGCCCGAGAACGTGCCCACCGAGGGCCCACTCGGCGACCTCTTCCGGGCGGCGCTCGAGTCGATCTACGGCCCCGACGGTCGCGGGATCTTGCCGCATAAGGCCGACGTCAAGGCGGTCTCGATCTCCGGCGAGGGTGCGAACCAATTCCAGGGCGCCCTGCTGGACGCGATCGTGCACATCTTCATGGTGCTGGTCGGGAGCGCGGGCACGGTCGGGAACGGGATGAACACAGGAGCCGGGCAGACCTATCAGCCCGCAAAAAGCGGCTCGTGGAAGGTGCTCGACAGCCTCATCCGTCGCCCGACGCTCGCCATGGCGCGCGCGATCAACGGCGGGATCTGCGCGCCCTACCAGGACATCAATTATGGCGACCAGATCCAGCGCGCGCGCCGAGCTGGCGCGTGGAAGGATGTCGCGCTTTCGATCCCAGTGCCCGACACCGACCGCGACGAGCGCATCGAGAGCCTCATCGGCCGCGAGAAAGCCCGGTGCGACATCATCGCCGCTCGCCGGGCCAACGGAATCGCGGTTCCCCAGGACGAGGCCGATCACATCGCCGACGAGCTTGAAGTGCGCCGCGTGCCCCTCGCTGATCTCGAACCAGCGGTGGGGGAGATCGAGGACACGCACATCAAGAACAAGCTCGTTTCTCCCGACGAAGTGCGCGCACGGCTCGGCCTCCCGCCGCTCCCGAACGGCGCCGGCTCCGTGGAGCGCCTCGCCGAAGAGCGGCTCGCCGGCGGCGACGAAGCGGGCGCCCTGGCCAAGGTGGACGCCGCGGCGACCAAGGACGCTGGGGAGGCGGAGGACGTCGCGACCGAAGACGCGCCCGAGGATGGTGGCGAGGGCCCGAGGACGCTGCCAAGCGGGAAGGCACCGCCGCCGGGGCAGGCCCGCGCCATCGGCTGGACCGATCCGCCACTCGGTGAGCACGACGCGCCGCCGATTGTCGCAAAGGAGAGAACATGAAATGCGCCCATTGCGGGATGCAGAACGAGGACGATGCCAAGTTCTGCGACCAATGCGGCGCGAGCATGGCCGCGAAGCCGGTGGGGAACGAGGAAGGGGAGCCGCCGCAGAGGGCGCACGCGACCGTTGCCCAGATCCTTGGATTGCCCGAGGACGCCAGCGAGGAGCAACTGCGGGGGCGCGCTCGTCAACTCGCACAGTTCAAACCGAACCGCCAAGCACGGAGGGCGATGGCGGCATGGGCACGCCGGAAGCCCGACTAGATCTGCACGAACGACTCCCACTGCTCGCACGGCTCGCCTTGACGGTCTGGCTGATGTATGCTCAGGCCCGCTCGCGTCGCACGTAGCGTCGCCTGCCCTACCAAGGAGCGACCATGGGACAGCCCAAAGACCCGTACCCGAATCGTGGCCCCGTCGAGGTCACGTCCATCTCGACCGCCATCAAGTTCTCGCCGCCCATCGTGTGGGTCCACGTGCTCAGCGCGGGCTCGGGCGGTCTGACCGTCAAGACCGAGGACGGCACGGCCAACACGTACACCGGCCTCCTCGCGGGTGATGTCCTCGTGGGCCCGTTCAACGAGCTGACGTCGATGACGGTCGCCAAGATCCGTTACGGCGACGGGCCCCCGCCTCAGAGCACCTCGCCGGTCGCGGCGGTCGCCGGCAACGCGAACCTCGGTGCGGTGCAGCTCTCGGTCGCGCCGGCCGTCAGCACCACCCCGATCGCGGTCGGCACCAACGACGCGCGCGTCACCCGCATCTCGCTCCCGATCCCCCTGGCGACGAGCGACGGGACGTTCGTCGAGTCCACGATGTGGATCCCGAAGGTTGCCGGCACGATCACCGGCCTCTCGCTCTCGATGCCATCGGCGGTCACGCAGAGCGACACGAACTACCTCACGTACACCGTCGCCGTGCGCGACGGTGTGGGCGGCAGCGCGAACACCATCGCGAGCGCCACCACGCAGGTGACGGGCGGCCTGGCGTTCAACGCGTTCCAAGAGCGCAGCCTCGGGAGCCTCACCAACACGTCGTTCACTGCGACGTCGCAGATCACCTTCAAGTCGGCGAAGACCGGCACCGGGCAGGCCATCACGGGGGACGCGCTGCTGCTCGTTACCTTCACCGTTCCCTGACGCGAGCGAGGCGGCGCGGGCGCTACCCCGCGTCGGTCCTACTCTGCCGCCCGCAGCCGATCGATCGCCACTATCGCCCGTGTGACGCTGCCCCACAGCGATCGGCTCACGCGGCGATACTCCGCGGGGTCGCACTTCCCGCCCGCGTACGCCGCGAGCCTCTCCGCCGTCGGGTTGCGCCGGCACGCGTTCCAGGACCGCCCCGCGCGACGTAGTGCCTCCCGAGCGGCCGCGCGTCGGTCGCGGGCATAGAGCGCCGCCTCCTCGCCGCCCGCACGCAGTTGCCAGACGCTCACGGACGCGCCGCCGTCGCAGCGGCCCTCGAACCCCGACCCGCGGTAACAGCGCCCCGCGTCCACGTCGGGAGCGAGCCCGCTCTCGTGGATCGCGATCCCGAGCAGGACCGCGAGCGCCCACCGCGAGCACCCCAGCTCCCGGTCGCGGCAAGCCCGGTCGACGACGGCGCCGACGTCCTCTGCGAACGAGGCATAGCGGGCGCGGCGAGCCTCCACGGTCTCGGCCCACCCCGGGAGCGCCATGTGCGGGGCGTCGGGCGGCGAGAGGGCGAGGAGGGCGCCGAGGGCCAGGGCGGCGGTGGTCACGGGCGGCCCGTGTAGCACACCGACATGGGCTGAACCGACGTTCCTTGACTTTCGCCAGAATCTCGCGGATTCTTCCAACGCCCGCCCAAGAGGTCACTTTGACCCGGGACGCCGCCTCCGCGACGGACCGCCTACTTGAGCTTGTCGCGGGCCGCGCGTGCCTCAGAACCCCGCCACCTACACGCTCACCCCCGCCCTGATCGCCGCTCACGCCGGCTCGGGCGTGCTGTGTTTGGCGAAGGCGGGCGAGGGGCGCTCCTACCGCCTCCACGCGGAGCGCCCGGGAGCGCAATTCAACCGCCGCGTTCCGGGCCGCCGCGCCGATCTCCCCTCGGGCGCCGCGCACCGGATCGAGCCCGTCGAGGCGTCCCCGGCCCTGATCGAGGTCTTCATCTCGGGGCCCCTGGAGACGCGGGCCGGGTACTATCAGCAGACCGACGTCTGCGGGGGTGGATGGACGGATGGCCACGACGCCATCCGCGAGCGCCTCTGCGCCGCGTTCGAGGAGGGCGACGTGCTGCTCGTCGTCGACTCCCCCGGCGGCGCCGCGGCGGGTCTGCCCGAGGCCGTCGACGTCGCGCTGAAGGCGAAGGCCCGCTATGGGCGCCGCGTCACTGCGATCCCGGAGTACATGATCGGGAGCGCCGCGACGTGGTGGACGCTCGCGCTCGCCGACGAGCTGTACGTCACCGTGGGCAGCGACGTCGGAAGCATCGGCGCCCGCGGCGAGCATCGAAGCTTCGCGGGCGCGCTCGCGCAGGCGGGCGAAGCCGTCGAGTATTTCTGCTGGCCCAACGACGGCAAGGTCGCGTGGGCCCCGGATCTGCCGACGACCGACACGACCCGCATGCGCGGCAACCGCGACGTCAAGATCGCGGGCGAGGCATTCGCTGCCGCGGTCTGCGCGGGCCCCGTGGGCCAGCGCTACGGGCTCACCCCGGAGATCCTCGCCAGCTACAGCGCCGACATGTTCATTGGCGAATCGGCCGTCGAGAGGGGTCTCGCGGACGGCGTGGCCACCAAAGAAGACGTGATCGCGTACGCGCTGACGCTCGCCGAGAGCGGAGCGCGCGACATCGAAGAGACGGCGGCTGCGCAAGTGCGCGCCGCGCAGAGGATGGCCGCGCCGCGCGCGCGAGCCCGGAGGGCCGCATGAGGCTGGAAGAGGAAGACGACAGGGCGGAGCCGGGCGGCGAGCCCGATGGGAAGTGCCGCGCGTGCGGGATGCAGAACGAGGACGATGCCAAGTTCTGCGACCAGTGCGGGGCGAGCATGGCCGCGAAGCCGCTCGACGAAGAGGAGGACGACGAGGGGCCGCCCTCCTCGGAGCCCCCGTCGTCCAAGGAGCCGGACAGCGACAGGGCGCAGGCCGAGGGTCATCCCCCCTCGCCCGAGCGCATGCAGGCGCCCGCCAAGATGAACGCGACGGCCACGCTCGCCGCGATCCTGGGCGCCGAGAGCGAGAGCCACCTCGCGATCAAGACGGCCGCGATCAAGCTGCGCCAGGTGGCCGACACCGCGGCCGGCATCACCGGCAAGACCGACCACTCCGAGATCGTCGGCGCTCTCCTCGCGGTCCCGCACAAGCTCGCCCGCGGCAAGCGCGCGCAGGACGAGCTCGAGAAGGTCCAAGCGAAGGCCGACGCGACCGAGCGCCGCAGCCTCGTCAAGCGCCTCCTCGCCACCGGCTTCAAGCGCGAGAGGGTCGTCGAGGACGTCATCAGCGGCGGAAGGCGCGTCGAGACACGCATCCGTACCAAGTACGCGACCATGGACCTCGGCGCCCTTCGTGGGCTCGTCGAGAGCATGGAGGGCGACGCCCCCAAGCGGCGGCGCAACCCCTTCGACGCCGACCCGAAGCGCGCGCAGGACGCCGCCCCCGGGGCGCTCCCCAGCGCATCGCCGCGCAACTTCACGGACGACGAGAAGCTGCGGCTCCGTGAGCATCCGAAGGTGAAGCAGCTGATCGCCCGCTCGAGCGCCATGAGCCCGGAGCAGCTCGTCGCGGGCCTCATCCACTCGTACCCCGCCGACGCTGCGGCCTTCCTCGCCGCGCAGAACGGAGCTTCGTCGTGAGCGACACCGCGGCCCCCAACGCCTCCTTTGCGCCCTCGGGGGATCCCGGCGGGCCTTTCGAGATCGTCCTCTCCCGCTTCCAGCCGCTCTCCTCGCAGATCGGGCGCGGGCAGTTCGCCACCCTGAACTCGAGCGGCCAGGCGACGCTGAACGGCGGCGCCTACGTGTGGCCCGCTGGCATCGGCTACCCGTCGCAGGTGTCGTCTAGCGACGGAGCTCCCGTCGCCCTCTTCCAGGGGCTCGCCTGTGACATGGTGCAGAGCACTGGCGTGGGCGAGGGGTTCACGGACGGCGATGTCTGCGTGCCGTTCTGGATCAAGGACGCGCTGACCCCGTGCAAGCTCCCGGTGTCCGGCGGCGTCGACCTCGCGATCGGCGGCCTCGTCCTCGGCATGAGGCCCGGCTCCACGACGCAGCCGCGGCTGATGTCGGGCGAGATCGCGGGACTCCTCGGCCTCGCGGCGCATAGCCTCCTCAGCGAAAGCGCGGGCGTCATCGCCTATGCCGCGGACGCGAGCGCGACCACGGACCTCGCATCGAGCTCCAATCCGTTCATGGTTCCGCGCCGCCCCCTCCGCGGGAAGATCCTCTCCATCGAGATCATCCCGAGCGCGGCTCTCGCGGCAACCTCCGGCAACGACACCACGATCACGATCGTCAAGGTCGACACGACCGGCGGCGTCGCCCTCGCCTCCTCGCCCACGGTCGCGACGTTCACGACCACGACCGCGCTCGTCGCCGGCCAGCCCGCCAAGTTCACCCTCTCGGGCACGGCGGCGAACCTGAAGCTCCGGACCACCGACGTCCTCGCCTACTACCGCACCCACGCGGGCAGCGGCGCCGTCATCCCTCAGAGCGCGATCCGCGCCAACCTCCAGGTGATTTGACATGGGCCTCAACTACATCCCGGTCCCCGCCGGCATCCCGGAGAACACCCTCGCCGGGTCGCAGGTCCAAGAGATCGTCACCACCTACAACATGGAGAGCCTGCAGGCGGTCAATGCGCCCGTCAGCAAGAACGCTCTGTGGGCGATGCAGGGGACCAAGACGACCGGCGGCGTCGGCCTGGTCAAGGTGCCGGTGCGGTTCCTGTCGTCGCAGACGATGGACCCGTTCGAGTTCGGCGGGCAGCGCAAGTACGGGACGGTCGATGTCGGCGTGACGCAGGTCACGACCTCGCCGTGGCAGCGCAACTACCGCTGGGCGATGGTCGAGGACGAGCTCGGCAAGCTCAAGCTGATGAGCGTCGGCGGCGATGGGACCTACAACGACTTCTACGGCGCGACGGGCCTCGCACAGGCCATCGTCAACGCCGGGCAGGTCCACCGAGCACTGCTCGTTGCCACCGCGATCGCGAGCTCGTGGACCGATGCGACGAGCGGGCTCACGGCAAGCGTGAACTGCTTCGACGGGCTGCCGCTCTTCACGAACGGCGTCGACAGCGCGAAGCACAAGGCGAACCCGAACAACCCGAACAGCGACACCTTCGAGACGCTCTTCCGTCCCGGCGTCGCGAACCGCGTCGGCTTCACCGGCGGCGCGTTCGGCGCGGACTGGCTCGGCAAGATGGTGCAGGCGATGACGCAGGTCCCGCATCCCAGCCTGCCGAACTCCACGATGGAGCTCGAGGTCACGGACATCGTGGGGCCGACGTGGATGAAGGTCCCGTTCTGGCAGACCGCGGTATCGAGCCTCCAGCTTCAGACGGCGACGATCGGCACGACGGGTGTCGGAGCGGCAACGACGAACATCTTCAACGCCGAGATCCTCAAGAACATGGGCGCCGAGAAGTTCATCGGCTCCGCGGGCGTCCACCCGCAGACGTTCTGGACTACCTCCATGTTCGATTCGCTCCCGTACGCGCTCGCCAACAAGACCACCGGACCGAACGGCGGCCCGGCGCACTTCTGCATGGCGATCGCGAACATGCGCCCGCGGGAGCAGACGTGGTGCGAGCTGGCATCCAACTCGGTCGACTTCACCCCGCGCGTGAAGCTCTACGGCCCCGGCGACCCGACGGCGGAGTCGGAGCGCATGGTCCGCATGCTCGGCGACCTCGACGCGGGCGCCGCGCCGAGCCTGCCGCACTTCGTGATGATGTTCTGCGGCGTGTGACGGAGGCGAGCGGTGTCGAGCTGGGTCGCGTCTCGGTACGATCTTACGCGCTTCGGCGTCACCGCCGCGGCGCTTGTGCCAGAGGCGCGCACGGCCCAGGTTGTCGACGTCCCGTCTTGCACCTTCGCCCTCCCTGGGCACGGCTTCGGCGGAGGCGAACAGCTCGAGCTGGCGCCAGCTGCCGGCGGAGTGTTGCCGGCGGGCACCAGCGCAATCGCGTCGTATCTGACGAAGCTTCTGCCGTCGCAGTCGTCGCGCCTCTTCACCATCACCAACCTCGACGGAAGCCCGGTCACCATCACCGATGCCGGATCGGGCGTTCTCACCGTGCTCGTGGACATGGGACCCACCGTCGACGCGATCATGGCCGCTGAGACGTCTCTCGTTGTCGCGCGCGCCAAGGCGTACCGCGGTCCATGGACGACCCCGCCGGCATGGGCGCCAGCGATGGTCGCGGACCTCGCGGGGCCTCGGATCGCGAAGCTGCTTCGAGTCTCCTCGCCGCAGTACAGCATCACGGACCTGATGACGTTTCGCGAGCAGGCGCTCAGGCAACTCGACTCGATGGCGAAGGGCGAGCCCATGAATGATGGCGTGGGTCCCATCGATGCCGGCACCCCGCCGGGTACTCAGGGTGCACCGCAGGCGACTGGCCGGCCTCCGATGTTCTGCAGAACGAGGACGTTGTGAGCGCCACCACGCCAGAGACATACCTCGGCTCCAACGCCGCCGCGATCCTCGACGCGCTCACCCCGGCGCTCACGACCGCCTTCGGCTCGCCCATCGAGGTGAAGCTCGGTACCGCGGAGGACGCACGCACAGGCGCGCCCCCGCGCTGCGTCGCCGTCCCGCCCGAGCGTGCCGGCCGCAGTTACTCGGGCACGGCGCAGCAACGCCCGGACCTGCGCATCAAGGCGGTCCACGACGTGAGCTTCCGCCTCGACTTCCATCTGTGGGGCTCGAGCTACACGCAGGCCGAGCAACTCGAGGTCGCGCTCGAGCAGGCGCTCTACAACGCCTTCAGCCCGAACGCGTACGATCTCCTCCCGGATGGCGATCAGGTCGGCGACAACTCCCCCACCGGCGCGGGGCAGACGTTCCTCTTCGTCATGCCCGTGCGGTTCCTCCGCGTGCCGCTCCCCCTGACGACCTACGCGCCCGTGACGCTCGCGACGACGACGGCGCCGGGCGCGCTCACCGACCCCAAGGGCAACAACCCCACCCCCGGCCCTGACGCGGGCGTGGGCGGCTGACGAGGGACCATGTCGATCAAGTTCACGATCACGTCGGGGCAGCAGATCCAGCCGGGCAACGCGGCGAACGTCGTGGCGCGCGTCGGCGTCGCCGCAAACGGCGACGCGAACGGCACGATCTACCAGTTCTCTCCCGGGCAGGACGTCAACCCGTCGCTCGTTGGCGGCCCCCTCGCGGAGGATTGCGCGTTCGCCTCGACGTGGAGCGGCGCGCCGCACATCGGAGTCAAGGTGCAGGCGTCCACCGCGGGCACGATCTCCGCGGTGACGAAGCCGAACGGCTCGACGTCGCCCACGCCCACGATCGCCGGCTCGACCTTCGACGGCGTGACGAACAGCCCGTTCAACGCGTACAACCTCGCGCTGCGCTACTCGGGCGGCCAGCCTGGCGCGTGCTCGGTCGACATCGCGCTCGACGCGATCAACGGCGTCGGCTCCTTCGACTACACCTACCCGATGCCGCCCGCGCTCCCGGGCACGCTGCGCGGGTCCGTCGACGTGACCGGCTTCACATGGTCGAAGCTCGACAACCTGACGCTGATGTGGAAGCTCGACAGCGGAAGCGTCCTCACGGTCACCTTCGGCGGCACCGTCACCGGAGAGGCGGACGTCCTGTCCGCGTTCACCACGCAGAGCATTCCCGCCAGCTTCGTGCAGGTCGGCGACAAGCGCTACCTCCAGGTGACCGCGAGCACGCTGGGCTCCACGGGCAAGCTCTATTTCATGGGCGGCAGCGCGGAGGATCTGCTCGGTTTCGTGCCATCGGTGGCCGTCGACCGCGGCACCATCGACGTGTCGACCGGCTTCACGTGGGCGAGCCTCGACAACGAGACGCTCATCTACACGCCCGACGGCGGGACGCTGATCACGGCCACGATGGGCGCGAGCGTGACGGCGGAGGCTGACGTCCTCTCGGCGTTCAGCTCGCACCCGACGGTGAACGCCTACTTCGTCCGCACGGCGACCGGGAAGCACTACCTCGAGGTGGCCGCGCTCACCCCCGGCCCCACCGGCGCGCTCCTCCGCGGCGCGGGTACGGCAAACACGGGACTCGGGATGACCGCCACGACGCCTTCCGCGGGGAGCAGTTCCGGAATCGGAACGGGCGTGGACTCGACCATCACGATCCCGGGGACGGGCCTGACCGGCACCTTCCCCTTCGGCACTTACCTCGTCGAGACGCACACCGCGACCACGTCCGCGCCCCGGCATTCGAACGCGGACAAGGACGCGGCGCTCGCGCTGCTCAATGCGCGTCTCGACCTCTCCTTCGGGCTCGTCTCGATCATCCAGGAGGCCGTGGACGCGACGGACATTCTGTCGTGCGCCAACGACGCCGACGCGACGGCCGCCGCGTGGGAGGCGCAGGCCGCCAAGCGCTTCGTGCACTTCCTCGTCGCGCAGCCGTCCTCCCTCGCAGACTCCGCGGTGGCGACCTCCCTCGTCTCCGAGTCCAGCCGACGCGTCACCGTCGCGGCGCGGTGGGCCTTCGTCGACGCGGCCCGCGGGCAGCCCCAGGGCACCTTCCAGCGCTCGAACATCCGCCCCCTCGCGATGTGGCTCGCGGCCCAGCCGAAGTACAGCGACGACGTGGGTTACGGCGGGTACGGCGCGATCCCGGGCGTTCACATGATCGGCCCCGACGGCGTGACGCTGGCGCCCAACGATGACACGGCCACCGTGAAGCTCGGCGGCAGCAAGGGCCCCGGCTATGCGGTCCTGAGAGGCAAGGCCAGCAACGGCCGCGCCGATCCCTACTTCGTGCGCGGCGTCACGCGCGCGGGCCCCTCCTCGCTCTTCGTCGACACCGGCGTGTGCCGGATGATCAACCGCGCCGCGCAGATCATCTTCTTCATGCTCCAGACGCAGGAAAACCTGACGCTGGATCTGAACCCGAACGGCACGATCCAGGAAGCCGACGCGAAGTCCCTGGAGACCACCTGGCAGAACGCGCTGAAGACGGCGCTCGTCGATACCGGCAATGCGAGCGCGGCCACGGTCGCGATCAACCGGACCGAGGACATCTCGCAGACGCGAAACCTCACGGTCAACTACACGGTGCAGGAGCGCGGCCAGGGCGAGGACATCACCGCGACGCTCACCCTCACCGGCACGCTCACGATTTCCTGAGAGGGCACCATGGCTGACTTTCGCATCGGCGGGACGATGTTCACGCACGCGGACGTGGTGGTAAAGTTCACCCCGTACGAGGGCGGCAACAAGGGGATCCCCTTCCGCATCGTGGCCCCGAAGAGCCTCGACGCGAGCAACGAGGGCAAGGCGATCGTCGCGCGCGGCGCGGAGATCGAGGTCGTCTCCCTCGGCATGGGGGAGAGCGTCGGGAAGTGGTCCCTGGGTGTCGACGTGATGCAGATCGCGACGGACTATGAGGTGCATTGCGGGCCCGGTGCCGCGCGCATGCGCCACGACGCGCAAATCATCTTCACGCGTCCGAGCCTCGCCCCGATCACGTTTCACCTCGAGTTCATGATCATTGAGAAGGGTTTCGGCGGCTTCAAGTCGGAGTCGGGCGCGCAGCCCACGAACGAGTTCAGCGGCCAGTGCCGCAAGGTGCTCATGGAGCGCGGCGGCGTGAAGTACGATCCCTTCAAGCTGCCCGCGGGCTCGTCTGCGACGTCGCCGCCCGGCGCCGGCGGCGGCCTCGGTCTCGAGTTCGGCGTCGTGCTGGAGGTCGGCTGATGCGCGCCTACGCCGAAGACGACCTGCTCGCACTGAAGGCGAAACAGGGGATCTCCGCGCTCATCGAGGCCGAGATCGTGATCGACGCGACCACGACGATCCGCCTTCCGCTCGTGCCGTTCACGCGACCCAGCTTCGACGAGTTCGCCGATGCGTCCCTGAAGGACCACGCGTCCGCGACCGAGGCGCTGCTCTACCGATCGATCCGCTTCTACAACGCCTCCGAGATCGGCGAGCTTCGCCGCGCCTGTGCCTCCCTGCCTGCGCAGGTCTTCTCGGTCCTCTCCGCCGACGCCGGTTTCCCCGACCCGGCCAACCCGCCGAGCCGCTACCAGGTCGACGCCTTCGACGCCTCGACGCCCCCGCTCGTACTCGAGCTCGCCGGGCTCGACGAGGCGACGGCGGCCCAACTCCTCGCCGGCCTCGCCGGCACACCCGCCCGCGTCGTCTCGGTCATCGACCAGGACAACGCGCGGATCTTCGGGGCCGTCCTCGCGGCGCCCGGCGAGGCGGAGCAGCACATCCTCGCCAAGGCGCGCGCGACCCAGAAGGGGTTCGGCGCCGCCGCTCGGTCGGCCGCGGAAGGCTGCCTGCGTTGGCGCTCGGCGGGCCCCGACCTCTGGGACCGCTACCCGGCGATCCCCATCATGTGCCTCGCGGACACCATCGGCGACCTCGGAGGAGGCGCCGCGACGCGGCGGTTTCGCCGCCGCTAGCGCCGCCGTGCGTGACATGGGCCTCCTGGACGCGGCCGACGGAATCGCCGATCTCTTCGCCGGCGAGCGCACCACGAAGGCCCGTCGCGCCTCCCTGCTCGTCGCCTCCGTCTTCCTGGCGAACCGCCCCAAGATGCTCGACATCGTGGTCGACGAGGAGGGCGCCTAATGCGCGTCGACGTCTCCGCCGCTCGCCGTCGTCTCGCGCAGCTAGCGCAGGGCCTCCGCGCCGCCGGTGGTGGGGTCGCCGTCGCGCGCGCCGCCGAGAAGATCGCGGAGCAAGTGCGCGCCGTCGCGGATGCGAAGCTCTCGCGGCACCACCTCTCGGGCGAGGCTGCGGCGGATACGCGGGTCGATATCGAGGGCGCCCTTGTGGTGCTCCACGGGATGCCGCCGGCACACGGGCAGGCATGGAGCGGCCGGAGCTACCTCAGCCTGCAACGGTGGTGGCCGTTTCGGTCCGGGATGCCGCCGTTCATGGTGAAGCGGGGCTCGCAGATTCTCGCCGCCGAGGTTCTCGCCCTCCTCGGCAACCGCGCCGCCCCCGAGCGAGCCCTCGCACAGGGCATCGTCGACGAGGCGGAGGAGGCCGCGGCGAAGAAGCGCGACGCGGCGCTGAAGCGGTTCGACGCGCAGATCAAGAGGCGCGAGGCGCGCGAGGAGCGCGCGGCCCTCCGCGGGAATGGAGGTCGCCGTGGCTGAAACCGAGCAGGTTGGCCTCCAGCTCGACAAGAGCTTCGAGCCTGACGCCGCCAAGGCGGCCGCCGCGGCGGAGAAGCTCGACGCTGCCCTTGGAGGCATCGGCAGCAAGGCAAGGGGCGTCGACGCGGCCGAGGCCGCGATGAAGAAGCTCCGCCGCGAGGCAGACGCCGCCGCCGCGGCCATGCGCAAGGCAGCCGGCGGGGGAGGCTTTGGCGGCGTCACCCCGACCGCCCTCCTCGGCTCGCGCTCGCAGGGCGGCTTCGAACGCCTTGTCGGGGCCGTCGACAAGCTCTTCGGGGCCCGCGCCGCCTCCGGTCTCGTGAGCGGCGCCGCGGCTCTGGCCCGCGCCGACGACAAGCTGGCCCCCTTCGGCCTGTCCCTCGCCGATGGGGCAACCGCCCTGCTCGGCGCGGGCGCCGCCGTGGGCTCCGCGATGAAGGTTGGCCTCGAGGTCGCCGCTGGCCTCGCCGCCGCGGCAATCGCACTCACGGCCGCCTTCGTGCGGTACGGAGTCGAGCAGTCGAGCAAGCGCGAGATGGCAGACGCCGCCCTCGGCGCGCGCGGCCTCGCCAACGGGCACGAGTTCGTGGTCGACCTCGCCGCAAAGTACAACCTCAACGAGGACGATGCGCTTCGCCAGGTGCAGAAGCTCCTGAATGCGAAGTTTTCGCAGAACGAAATCCCGACGCTCGTCCGCATCAAGGCGGGCATGGACGCGGCGGGGCTCGACGGGGACGCGCTCCTCCAGAAGCTCGAAAACATGAAGCTCGGCTCCAAGATCGGGGCCAAGGATGTCGAGGGCCTGAAGAAGCTCGGCGTCGACGTTGGCGCTGTATACGCGCAGCTATCCAAGCAGACCGGCGAGACCGTCGACGTCCTCAAGGGCAAGGTCAAGGCGGGCGTCCTCGACGCGGGCCAGGCCGTCGCCGCGGTGGAGAAGGTGGCCGGCGACCGCTTCGGCACCCTCGCCGACAAGCTCGGCGACAGCGTTCCCGGACTGCTCAACCGACTGCGCCTCGGCTTCGCATCGCTCTTCGATGCCTTCGACCTCGGCCCCCTCAAAGGCTTCCTGAAGAGCCTCTCGGGGGCGCTCGAGGGCAACGCCGGGAGCGATGTCAAGACGGCCGCCTCGCAGCTCTTCGGTGCCATCTCCCACTCCCTTTTCGATCCCTTCCAGGGTCCCGAGGGGCAGGCGAAGCTCGAGAACATGCTCCGCGGAATCGCGTCGCTCATGCGAGACGCGGCGGACGCAGCGCGGGAGGTGGGGCCCATCGTCTCCGCGCTCGCTGATGGCCTCGCCTACCTCGGCACGAACAGCACGGGGGCGAATGTTGCACTCGGGGCGCTCGAGGGGACCGTGATGGCCCTCCTGGGCCCCGTCGGGCAACTCGTCGACCTCCTCCGCGCCGTGGGCGTCATCTCGGGCGGCGGCGCGCCAGCTGCACCGAAGACGCCGCATGACATCATGATGGGCTCGGACGCGGCGGCGAACGACAACGCCGGCCCGGGCGGCATCGGCGCGGGCAACGACTTCTCCGCCGGTTTTGTCGACGGAATCGCCGCGGGGAACGTGGCGGCGATCAATGCCGCGCGCGACCTCGTGCGCGGTGCCGTCGACGCCGCTCGGGAGGAGGCCGACGCGCACAGCCCCTCTCGCGTCATGGTCGCGCTCGGGCGGGACATGGGCGTCGGACCCGGCATCGGCATGGAGCAGATGCAGGACCACGCCGCCAGCGCCGGCGCCGCGCTCGCAGGCGCCGGCATCGCTGGCGCGCGCGGCGGGGCGCAGTCAGGCGCCGCGGCAGCAGACGGCGGGGCTCGGACCGTGAACCTCAACATCAAGGTGGAGGGCGGCGCGGCGCCGGACATGGAGGAGGCCGTGCGTCGCGGCGTGATCATGGCCCTCCGCGACCTCGGGATGGAGGCCGCATGACGCTGCCCTATGCTCCCGGGCTCGTCGCCCCCTCCGCGCTCCCGCCGACGCCCGACGAGGACCCGGACGCGTGGGCGACGCTGCACGCCGGGACGTGGACGATCGCGTACCCGATCGCCTTCCTGATCGAGATGCCCGGCGCCGAGCTGAAGGTCGACAACCAGAAGGCGGCCGGCAAGGACAAGGCGAAGACGAAGATCTCCGGCGTCGACAACGCGAAGGGGTCGATCTCCTTCCGGTGGTGCCGCACGGTCCCCGGCTGCGACGTCCTCATGTTCAGCTTCATGATGGGCATCGACCCCAACGGGCCCGCGAAGGGCCTGCCGCTCGATGTGAATCACCCCGAGTTCGCGCTGCGCCGCGTGTCGCAGATCCTCCCCAAGCAGTGGGGGAAGCTCGAGCGAAAGGGCGACTACCGCGAGTGCAAGCTGGAGTTCACCGAGTGGACCGAGCCTGACAAGGCGGTCGCGGGCGCAACCACGACGCCAACCGCAGCCGAGGGCGCGACCACGACGATCAAGGGCTTCGGCGGCAACAACAACACGATCACGATCACGGGCGTCCCCGTGACGGGCTTCAACCCCGGGAGCGGCTCCGCGCCGACGTCGACGCCATGAGCACCGCGATCCTCCGCACGGCCGCGGGCGCGCAGGCGCAGATCCTTCCCGGGAGCCGACTCTCAATGCCCGTCGAGGGCGCGTGGCTCGCGCACCTCGTCCTCGGCGAGGACGCCGCCCCGACCGGCGCCGTCACCATCGAGCTTGCGCGCGAGGGGGCGGACCCGGTGGTGTGGTCCGGCATCGTCGACCACGGCGACACGTGGCAGGGGCGGCAGCGGATCCTCGTGCGCGGCGGCTCCGGCGGACTCGACCAGACCATCGACCGCCGCGAGCACCTCGCCGCGTCCTCCCCGGTCCCCGCGCTCACCATCCTGCAGGACATCCTCGACGCGATGCCGGGGGGCATGGTGGAGGCGCTCGACGAGAGCGTGGCCGCGAACCTCGCCGGCCTCGGCTTCCCGCGCTGGGATCGCCCCGCTGGCCTCCCCGCCTCCAGCGCCGTGGGGCGGCTCGCCAGGCGCCTCGGCTTCGGCTGGCGCGTCCTCGACACCGGCGCCCTGTGGATGGGGCCGGAGACGTGGCCGGCCGTCAACGACCAGCTCGTGTCCTTCCTCGAGGACCGCGACGGGGACTTCCTGGCCGACCGCTGCGCCCCCGATGCCGCCGTGCTCCGCCCCGGTACGACCGTCATGGGCCGGCAGATCCAGCGGGTGACATACATCATCGGCGAGGACTCGCCGCGCGCGGCGCTCCTCTACCGCTCGGACCGCGCCGACATCGCCCGCGCCGTAAGCGCCACGGTGACGCCGCACCCGCTCTCACTCCCCTACGAGACCACGGTAGCGGCCAACAACGGCGATGGTACCCTCGATCTCGACACCCCGGACCCCGCCCTGCCCGAGCTGCGCGCCGTGCGCTACCGGAGCTTCTTCGGGGCCCTGGAGGCGATCGCGCCGGGCACATCGGTGATGCTCGCCTTCTCGGGCGGGCGCGAGGACGGCGCGTTCTGTTGGGGCGCGCAGCAAGACACAACCGCAGCGTCCGCGGTGGCACTCGAGGGTGACGCCGTGAGCGCGGGCGCGCTCTCCGCGATGGCGGGCTCGACACCGGTGACGTTCAACTATCTCCCCCCGGGCGCCGGAACCCCGACGATCGCGACGCTCATCGGGCTCTCGGGGAAGGTGACGGGCCCCGGTTCGCAGGGGGTGAAGCTCCGATGATCACCTCCGACACCACCCCCGTAGCGCTCGCCGCGCTCTCCGACAACTCGACCTTCAGCATCGACGCGAACGGCAACCTCGTCCTCGGTATGACGCCGCGGCGCATCTTCGGCGCCGACGTCGTTGTCGAGTGGGTTGCGCGCTCGTGGCTCTGCAAACGAGGCTCCATCCAATATGCGAAGGGACTCGGCGTCGACGTGCGCGACCTCGAGAACGCGAGCATCGACAAGCCGGCGCTCTCGCGGTGGCGGCAGGCGTTGATCGGGCAGGCTCGAAAGCGCCCCTTCGTCTCCGATTGCCTCGTGGCCATGGCGTTCGCAGACCGCACGACCACGATCGACGCTCGCCTGATCCTCGTCGATGGCAAAGCATACCCGCTGATGATCGACCTCCTCGCGGCGTCGAAGGTGATCCTGACGCTGGCCACCACGAGCTGACCCATGGGCCTGACCTACGCGCAAGCCACTGCCGTTGCCGCCGTGCTCGACATCGAGGCGGGGATCCTCGCGGACGTCGCCGGGCAGGGCGCCGACTACACGGGGTATGACGAGTTCAGCCTGGCCAAGGCGCTGATCAACGAGCAGGCCCGCGCTCGGAACGCCGAGCAGGCCGTTCGCGTCACGCTCGCGAAGACCATCGATCCCACCGCGCTCGCGTCGCTCGATCCGTCGTGGGTCGACGTGGTGCTCATGGGCCGCTACCAGACGCCGCGCAACCCGGCGATCGCGACCGTCGGCAACCTCGTCGTGAATGTGGCGAGCGGGCGCGGCCCCTACACCTACAGCGCGGGTGATCTGCTGATTCAGGACACCATCACGGGCGCCTTCTTTCGGAGCTCGAACAGCGCCCCGCAGGCGGCAAGCTCGTCGAGCCCGGCCACGATCGCATTCACCGCACAGACACCGGGGGCCGCGTCGAACCCCGTGGGCGCGCCAGCGTTCAAGCTCATCACCGCGCCGCCCGGGTCGTCGCTCGGCCTCTCCTTCGGCGCGTGGACGCGCACCACCGCGGGCACCGACCAAGAGAGCAATCTCGCCTATGTGCAGCGCGCCTTCTCGCGCTGGGGGACGCTGGGCTATGGCGGCAACATCGACGCGTACAACTATTGGATCCCGACCTCGACGCCGACCGTCACGCGGTGGTGGGTAGACGATGCGAACCCGGGCGGGCCGGGCACCGTCTTCGTGTACCTGGCCGACTCGGCTGGTCCGGCAACGACGGGCGAGGTGGCGAGCGTCCAGGCGTACATCACGCCGCGTGTCGCCCTCGGAACGGCGCAGTTTCTCGCGCAGGCGTGCTCGCAGACGACGGTCCCCGTTGCCGCAATCTCGACGGCGGACGGCTCCAACCCCAGCTACCTCGCCAACCAAGGCGCCGCGCTCGCGCTCCTCCAGGCCGCGGCCCCCATCGGGGCGCTTCTCGACTTGTCCGTGTTCTACGAGCTGCTTCGCGGCGCGCCCGTGGCGACGATCGACTTTCAGACGGCGGGGGGCGGCTCGAAGGTCGTCCAGATCAACGCGCCCGGCTTCGGCGGGGTGACGTCGGTGGCGCTCTCCGCTCCGGCCGCCCCCGTCGTCCTCTCCGCAAACGCCATTGCCGCCTTCTCCGCGAGCCTGTCATGAAGGGATCTTTCGTCGCCGCCCGTCTCGAGGACGTCGCCCCGTTCGCCGCAGGGCCCGACGGCGCCGCGCTTCAGGTCGCGATGGGCGATGACCAGAACGCGGCGATCGAGGGCCTCGAGGACGCGGCGAAGATGTCGAGCCCGTTCCTGTGCCCAGACGACGCGCTCGACCTGCTCGGCGCCACCTTCGGCCTGCCGCGCTACCCGGGCGAAGCGAACGGCACGGCGCCGCTTGGTGACGTCGCGGGGACGGGCTACCGCGGCCGGCTCTGCATCGCATGGCAGACGTGGCGCTGGGCAGGTACGCCTACCGCGGTCCTGCTGCAGCTCCAGACGTACGCCCCCGGCGCCGACTTCGCGATCCTCACGGACAGCAACGGCACGTGGACGCTGCCGCCGTCCGGGTCCGTCGCACAGACCGATGTGGGCCTGCAAGACACGAGCTATCTCGCGAAGTGGTACAGCCGCTTCGACGTGAGGATCGGGCCCAACTTCGGCCCGCTCGCCGTGTCGCAGCCCGTGGTGCTCGCCACGTCCGCGACCACGACGGCGAGCTTCACCATGCCCATCGAAAACGGCTCCGTGTCCGTCACCGTGGACAATAGCGGGTCGTTCGCCTTCGGACAGGTCATCTACATCGGGCAGGCCGGGTACTTCGAGGTCACGTCGGCGGGCGCGGGAACGATCGTGCTCACGAACCTGGGAGGCGCCGCAGCGGCTTGTGAGTTCTCGGGGCTCGTCGCGGGCACCATGGGCTCGTCGCGGAACGCCGTGGCAGGGACGGTCATCGCCTCGGGACAGCACATCGTCGCGGCTCAATACCTACCGCCCGGCGGCGCGAACGTGTCGATCGCAATGATCGTCGGCCAGAGCCGCATCGGAACGCATCTCGCGGTACCGGACCAACGCGAGGCGCTGAAGGCCATCATCCTCCGGTGGAAGGCGCCGCACGCGTACGCGGGCCGCATGCAACTGCTCTGGCAGAAGCTCAGCATCTACCCCAGCGACAACGCCGCGGCCGGCTTCTATTGGGGGTTCGACTACATCGGCCGCATGGTCGGCCTCAACATGTGGACCGGGCAAACGGTCGGCGGATACGACAGGAGTTGATCCATGGGCATGCAGGCGTACAACCCGAGCGACGAATTCCCCGACCTCGACGGCAACGGCGGGACCGTCGGCACATCGAACGGCACGCCCGGTTCGGGGCCGCTGGAGATGATCCAGGACGGCGACCCGTTCGACTATGAGCCGCACTACATCGGAGCGGGCACGACGGCGCAGAAGCATGGGCTCTTCGGCAAGCTCGTCAACGCCGCCTACTACATGTGGCGCCGCTGGAACCTCGTCCAGAGCCTCGGGGGCACGACGCAGTACAACTCGGGCAACTTCCCGATCGGCAACTCGCTCGCCATCACGGCCGCGACGGGAAACGGCGTCTCGCCCATCGTCTGCACGGTGTCGAGCACCGAGGGCATGCGCGCCGGTTCGGACGTGGTGATCTCCGGCGCGACGGGCAACACGGCGATGAACGGAACGTGGAGGGTGCAGATCGTCTCCTCCACGCAGTTCGCCCTGCAAGGTTCAGCGGGCAACGGCACCTACAACGCGAGCAGCGCGACGGCGAAATGGGCATGGTCGCTCTGGCAGCTCGCGACGTACCTCTCGAACAATGCCGCGATGACCAACGTCGCGAACAGCTTCGGGCCGAATCAGAGCTTCGCGGGGAACGTCACCGTCAGCGGCAACGTCACGATCGGCGGGAGCCTCGTCGAGCCCGTCATCGCGCCGACGAAGTACTTCTCGACGCCGTTCGTGGATCAGAGCCCGGTCTTCACCGGGACCACGAGTCAGGACTGGTACATCGGCGACCCTGGAACGCCCATCGTCACTGGCATGTGCGACGACACGATCACGCCCCTCAAGCGGTTCTCGGCGTGGGGCTCGGCCGCGGCCAGCCCTGGGCAGGGGCTCACGATCCACATGGCGGCGCACGTCGGCACGGACAGCCCGCAGATGACGATCGTCTTCGACCCCGCGTGCCTCCCTGGCGCCGGGCCGGTGGGCGCAACGCTCCTGATCTACGATGTGAACACGGCGACGAACATCTTCCAATTCTCCATCCCCGCGGCATTCACGTCTGGCGAGAGCAACAGCGGGAGCGTGACGATCGCATGGAAAAACGGAGTCGGATGGCGCGTGGCGGGCTTCTCCGGATTCGCCGGAATGACCTCATTCTTGATCAAGTGGTGAACTACTCGCATAGCCCAAAACCAACCGCGCCGTGCATGGCCTTGCACTTCCCGCTACAGCAATCGGCGTCCGTGTAGCACTCGCTCGGCGGCGCCCCTCCACTCGGCAGACACGCACCGCACCTCCCGCCGTCGCAGCCTCGCACCCCGCACGACTTGCCGCACCCGCCGCAGTTGTCGTCGTCGGTCTCCAGATCGGCGCACAGCAGCGGGTAGGACGTCACCGGGTTGGACACGAGGCCCGCGTCCCCCGTCGGCACGCCGTCGATGGAGGCGGGCTCCGCGGTGCAGAGCGCGAAGCCTGGCGCGCACAGCGCCCCGCCGTCGCCGCTGACGATGTACGTCTTCGAGCATCCCATCGCCATGACCCACACCAATAGAGCCGCGAGCCTCATGGTGCCGAGGCTATGCATGGGCCCTCCGCTGCGCATCCGGAAGAGCAAGATCCCGACGCTCATCGCTTCTTGACCGGCTGAGCCGCCGTAGAGCGGGGAGGAGGGCTGATCTCGTTGGCCACCTTGGCGCATGTGATGCAGGCCGCGCAGCCGACCCACGGCCCGATGACGATCACCCCAACGAGTATGATGCAGCCGATCCCGGCCGTGACGAGCGTCTTGGAGCCCTCCCACCCCGTACTGGGCGGGCGTTGTGGCGGAGGGGGAGGGTATCCGGGCGGAGGCGGCCAGCCCTGGGGAGGAGGTTGCATCCGCCGAGCGTAAGCCCGCCCGCCAGGCGCGATCTACTTGACGCGCGAGCAGTCCGAAAAGTTCCGGCAAGGGTGTCCCGCCATGAAGAGCTTCCACCGTCCGCGGGGCCTCGCCGGGGAGCACCATGCTCCACCCGGTCCGATGCTCGCGCCCGCTCACCCGTCGCGCCGCGGGCCGTAGCGCGGATGGGCGAGGCGGCGAAGAAATCGACCGCGCCCCTGCCGATTGTCGTTGCACTGTCGATGCGCCGTGCGTAGTATCTGGGGTGTGAGCGGCACGGAGCCGCGAGAGAGGACGGAGACCATGGCGAAGATCGTTGCGATCGGGACCGACGGGACGCGGCCGGTGGTGTGGGGCATGGGCGCGACCGAGGCAGAGGCGCTGGAGGACGCGCGGCACTGGCTGGTCGCCAACCAAGTGCCACCGCCGCGCGGGGTCGAAACCTGCACCGCGGACGATCTGCGTACCGTCGAGGTGGACGACGAGCGAGCCGCGCGAATCGCCGCGGGCGACGTCGACGCGAGCGACCTCTGGACGTAGCCACCCGCCCGCAGCACCCGCCCCCTCGGCTCCGGCCCAGGGGGCTTCGGCGTTAGGAGGACACGATGGGACGTTACGTCAAGGCGTTGGACATCATCCGCGAAGCGGCCAGCGAGATCGCGGTCATGGTCGAGAGCTCCGGGGGCCTCGGCGGGACAACGGTCTCCGATCTGGTCCGCAACCCGAACGTGGTCGATCTAGCCATGCTCCGCGGGCGCGTGAGCGTGTACGAGGATGAGATCGGCGAGTACGACACGGAGGTGCTCCTCGTGCGCGAGACGGAAGCCGCGATCCGGCGATTCGAGGCCAAGCGCTGATGGCCCGCTACAGCAAGCAGCTCACCCTCACCATGCCCGACGAGGTGCGCGCCAAGCTGGACGCCCTCGCCATCGAGGACGCCGCGCGCACAGGCGCCAACCCCGACCGACAGCGGAGCCTCACCGTCACGCTGCTCGTGCTGGACGAGTACGATCGGCGGCACCCAAAGAAGTCGAAGAAGTAGCCACCCAGCCGGCCCCCGCAGCGCCTACCAGGCGCCCGGGGACCTCGCACACCGGAGACGACAACATGCGCCGCCCCATCGACGACCTCGACAAGAAAACGCGGGAGCAGATCGCGAACCTCCGGATCGCCGTCGAGATGGTGAACCGGGAGGGCCTCGATCGCGCTTCGCCGCTCTCGCTGGCGCTGCTTTGGGAGCGCTCGCGCCACCTCGTCGAGATACTCGACGGGAAGCCCTGCTGTACGACATGACAACCAAACGGGCCCCCGCGCCGGCTGGAACCCGGCCGGGAGCCCTCGCACACCGAGAGGAGACCTCGATGCACTGCCCGACCCTGTACCCGCACCTCGCCGTCCGCGCCAAGCTGCGCATCCGCACCGTCACCGTCCGCCTGCCGTTCGGGCTGGCGCTGTCCTTCGCCCTGGCGGTGCTCCCGTGACCGCGCTCCCCATCACGAGGCCGTGGCGCATCCGTGTCCTCGAGGATTGGAGCTGGCTGGTGCTCGACCTGAACCTGCAAGCCGCGCGGATGCGGCGTAGGGTGCGTCCATGAACGGAAGAGAAGAGCAGGCGCGGCAGCTCGCCCTCGCCGCATCAACGCTCGCCCAGGCGGTAGCCGCCATCGAGCGCGGCGACGCCGCCGCCGCGGAGCTATCGCTTGCGGTCGTCGCCCGGATCGTGGGCTTCGTGAGGATCGACAACGCGCACGGGCAGCCATGGGAGCGGATGGTGCAGGACTGGACCTTGCGGGGCACCTGACCATCTGACTCGCCTATCCGTCTGCTCCGTAGTATCCTTGCCGGGTCATGGCTGACCCTTCCCGCCGCATTCCCCTCCCCGGCGTCGAGCCGACCTGGTACCCGCCCCCGCCTCCGAAGGGCGCTCGCCCGGTGCCCAAGGTCCCCATTCCGCCCCCGCCTTTCGCCCGGGAGCCCCACGGCAACCCCGCCGCCCTGCTCGTCGGCGCCGGGATCCTCGCCTTCGTGGCCGCCATCGCCGCGACGTGCCTCGCCTCGTGCCTCACCCCGGCGCAGCTCGCCGCCGACGGTCCCGCCATCGAGGCCGGCATGGCCGCTGCGTGCCCCGCCGCGAGCCTGATCCCGGTCGCGGGCCCGTTCATCGCTGCGGCGTGCCAGGGCGAGGAGGCCGCCGTCGCCTCCGCCGTCAAGCAGGCCAACGCGGAGCTTGCCGCAGCCTCCCCCGACGCAGGCGCCCCCGCCGATGCGAAGACGCTGCGGCCCCTCTACCGCACCCGGCACGGTCGCCGCCGCGTGGTCGGCTACGCCTCCGCGTGCCTCTGCGCCGCCGCACAGCGCCACCTCGACGCCATCGACGCGAGCGACGCCGGCTCGCCCGTGACCGTGGCGCTCCCGCAGGCGCCCGCGGTGGTGCCCGTGAGCCCCGCCGACGCGGGCGCGAAAGGAGGCCGGTGATGCCGCTCCTCTCGCTTGTCGGGCCCGGCCCTTACCCGCTCGACCCGCTTCCGCCCATTGACCTCGAAGCGGTCGGCGCGGATGGGGACGTCCTCGTTGACGTGCGCGATGGGTGCATCGTCCACGTTGCCGATGGCCTCGCAACGCACCTGTCCCGCGAGGACTCGATCCGCATCGCCCGAGAGGTGCTCGCCGTGCTGCCGGTCGCCGATGCCGGAAGGGACGGTGGGTCGTGACGTGCGACCGATGCACCGAGGAGGCGACGACCTTCATGCTCTGCGCCGATGGCGGTTACCGCGACCTGTGTCCGGCGCATGAGGCAGAAGAGGAGCGGGACGTGGAACTTCGTGTGCGCGGGCCTCAGCGGACCGCCGCCCCGGAGGCCAGCCGATGACCCCCGAGCGCATCGCCGCCCTCGTTGCTCTCTACCCCGTCGCCAAGCTCGTCGACGTGGCGCTCGGGTCCGTCTGCGCGCGCCTCGCCCACAAGCTCCCGCCGGGCTCCCGCATGCAGCGCATCGCTCTCGCGGGGGTGGCGCTATTCGCCGACGTCGGCGCCGCGCTCGACGCCCTGCGGGGTGTGGCGCCCGCTCTCGTGCAGGCCGTGGCGAGCGTCGAGGCGAAGGCGAGCCGGGAGGCGGGCCCGGAGGCGGGGCGATGATCCGGGACTTCGAGCAGCTTGGTCATGACGACTTCCTCCGCGAGGGGGACATCGGGGAAATGATCGCGCTCGGCCAGCACTCCGAGCGGCACCTGAAATGGATCGCGGCGTACGAAGTGGAGCCGGGGATCGCCCGCGCCGCCGCCCTGGAGCTGGCGCGACGGGAGGCGCTCGACGCTGACGAGCCTGCACCCATCCCGCTCCACCGCGCCATGCAGCCCGGGCCAACCTTGGGGGCCGCATGACCCCCGCCGCCCGCCTCATCGGCGCCGCTCTGCGCCACCCGTGGCACGCCCTCGGGCAGCTCTTCTACAGCCTTCCGTGGCGGTACCTCTTCGGACGGCGCCAAGGGTTCACCCGCCGGCAGAGCATCCGCCTCGCGTGGGCGTTCACGACGCTGACGCTCAGGCTCTCGCCCGCCACACTGACCAAGCTCCGCGAGAGGGGGCCGCATGTCGCCGGCTGATCGCCTCCTCGCCGCCGCCCGGTCCCTGGTCGACCTCGACCTGCCCGCCCTCGCCGCGCGCCTCTGCCCGACCGGGATCCGCGGCGTCTCCCCCGATGACGTGCCCGCGGCGGTCGAGCGGCTGTCCACGTGCGAGATGGCGGCGGCCACGATCATCCGGGCGGCGTGGGGGCTCGCTGCGCCGCTGCCGTACGTCGAGGGGAGCGCGGCGGCGGTGCTGGAGGACCTCACGAACGCCCTGACGTGGGCACCTAGCCACCCGCTGTTCGAGGACGTGCACGGCACGGCCCTCCGCAAGCCCACCCTCGACGCCCCGCCCACCGTCGGCTGCGGCCTGTGGTTCGCCGCCGCGCCTGGCCACCCCGAGCACGTCGACGCCGTGATCGTGGACTTGGAGCTCGACCCGCCGCCCGTCGCATGGGGCACGCCCGAGCTCGAACCCGTCGACCCGCCCCGCATCACCTACTCCGCCGTCGCCGGTGGCCAGCCTCCCGCGCCAGGCATGCCCGGCTCGTGGGCGGTGCGGCTCGTGGCACGCACGCTGCGGTGGGACGAGCGGTGGGACGAGCAGCGGGGCGCGTGGGTGGATGAGGGGACGGGGCGGCCGGTCCTGTGCTGCATCGAGCCGGAGCTGCTCGCCAAGATGTACGGGGACGGGTCGTGAGCGCGCCGGACCTCCCTCGGTGCTGTCCCGCCTGCCTCGGGAGCCTCCGCTTCGTGCGCCCTCCCGCGGGCATGCTCGCCGCCGAGTGCAAGGGCTGCGCGGCGCTCGTGGTCGTGCCCATCGTCTATCCGCCACCGCTCCCGAGGGCCGCATGAGCTTCAACCTCACCGCCCTTGTTCGCGACCTCGCCGCCGCGCGCGGCATCCCGGAGGAGCACCTTCCCGCCGTGGAGCACCGGGCGATCATGGCGAACCGGGCAGCGGAGAGCCTCGGGCGATCGTGGCGGTACCGCTTCCCGCTCCGTGACCTCGCTCGCCGTATTGTAGCGGGGGCCGTCGCCGACCACGGGCGCGGGCTACTCGAAAGGCGGTGCGCATGACCGTCGCCATCCACCCCGACGTGCTCGCCGATTGGGGCGCGTGGTCGGCGCGCCTCGAAGGCCGCGTCTCGTGGCCATACCTCGACGAGAGGGGCCTCGTAACCGTCGGGATCGGGTGCCTGATCGATCCCTTCCCGCTCGCCCGCGGCCTGCTGTGGATGCGCGCCGGCGTCGTCGCGAAGCCGGACCAGATCGAAACCGAATGGAACCGCGTCAAGGCGATGAAGGCGGGCGAGGTCGCGAGCTTCTACCGCGACGCCCTCAGCCTGCACCTCTCCGATGCCGCCATCGACGCCCTCGCCGCGCACCGCCTCCAAGCCAACGCCGACGTGCTCGTCCGCTACTTCCCCGACCTCGCCACCTACCCCGCCCCCGTGCAGCGCGCGCTCTTCAGCATCGCCTGGGCCTGCGGCGCCGGCTTCCCGCCGAGCTGGCCGCACATCACGGCGTGCGTGCTGCGGCGGGACTGGAAGGGGGCGGCTGCGAACGCGACGGGGGCGACGCTGGCCCGGGAGCGAAACGCGGCGCAGGTGGCGCTGTTCTTGGAGGCGGCGGCCATGGAAGACGAAGGGCCCGCCCCGAAGAGCGAGCCCCACGCGCCGGCGGGTTGTGATGTGCGCGATCCCGCGCCCACTCCGCCCCCGACCTCGGCCACTGACGGACTGGCGAGCCCCCAAGATGCACCCGCCGCCCCCGCCGCGCAATGGGACGATGTGACGCCGGCCAACCACGGCGGCGAGGAGGGGGCATGATGTCAGCGGTCGAACCCGTCGCCGCCGATCTCGGCGGCGCGCGCGTCGATGTCGAGCGACTCGCATACCTCACCGTCGGGGCCGATCGCCTGGACGGTCGCGCCGTCCTCTCGCTCCTCCACGTGGATTCTGACCCCGGCGCGGGCGATCGAGGCTGCGAACGCGGCGACGGCTCCGGCGTAGGCATGTGCGTCCTGTCCGGCTGCCCGCATCGCTCGCTTACGCGCCCCCGCGGCCATACGGCTTCCGGCGGACGCGACCCGGGGCTGCGGGCCGAGCAACTCGGCAATCCTGATATCACGCATGCCGTGCAGCTTAGCACGCGGAAGGCGGTCACCAACCGCGCGCCCCGGAGCTGCGCATGACTCCGCCCGTTTGGGAGGACCACGAGACGCGGATCGCTGCCCTCGAAGCCGAGATGGGCCACGGCCCCAACCTAGCGACGGGCGACGAGGGCGCCGGCCTGCAGAAGGTGCTCGCGGGCGAGGTGGCAGCGCGGCAGGCGGCGGAGACGCGAGCGGCCTTCCTCCGCGGCATCCTCGCGGGCATCGGCGCGTCGCTCCCGGCGCTCGCCGCGCTACTCACGATCCTCCGCGCGCTTGGGTTCGGGTGGGTGCGATGAACGTCGAGATCGAGGCCGTTACCATCGTCAAGATCGTCGTGGGGGCCTTCTCGGGCGGCGGCGGGTTCGCCTTCCTCAAGCCGTTCGCGCAACACGCGTTCGACCACTGGCTGCGCGGCCGTGAGGCGCGAGAGGCGGCGGAGCGGGAGCGGGAGGCGCGCGTCCTCGTGGCCCTGGAGAAGAGCGTGCGGGCACAGGAGGGCAGCGTGCGCGTCCTGGAGAGCATCGACGAGCGCATGGGCTACGTCCTCGCGCGGCAAGAGGCGCTCATGGCGCACCACGGGCTCACGCTGTCGCCATCGAAGGTCCCCGAGCCGGGGGCGGCGCCGGACCCACGCGCCTCGATCTCGGGGAGTTAGCCCCGCTCAAGGTCGCGGACGCGTCGATCAAGGACGAGCGCCAGAGCCGCCTCCACCCGGCCCGCCCGGACGCGTGCCTCGATGTAGCGGAGGCGCTCCGCCCGTAGCCGCGCCCGCTCTCCCGCGAGGCGCCAGCGTTCCACAACGACGCCTCCAACGAACGCAAGGGCCAGGAGGGCTATGTAGACGGCCTCGCGGGCGAGCGGAGCAACCACGCCGCCAGGATACCAGCGACGAGCCCCCACGTCGCGGCCGAGGTGGTCCACGCCACCTCCCACGGCACCGGGTCATCGGCGAGCGCCCCCACGGCCACGTCGAGCCCGCCGGACAGTGCGAGGGTGGCGGCGACGGCTTGCGCGAGGCGGCGGGAGGGCGTAGCTTCTGCGTCAGATTTTAGGCCGGGTGGCCTCGAAGTTCCGACCCCCGACACGGGAACGGTGGGCGGGGGCGGAGAGGACGGCCGAGAGCGGGTAGCCACCAAGCCGCTTTCCGAGGGCCCGGACCGTGCGACGGCAGAGCTTGCCTCTCCCGTCCCCGTCTCGGGCCCTTCGTCTTTGCGCAGCGCCCACGCCAGCACGCACAGCGCCGGGCTGGCCAGGTACGGCAGCCGCCGCGCCCACGACCACGCCCACGGGTACGCCGGCCAGTGGACGGGCGCGAGGTAGAGGGCGAGGGGGTAGGCCAGGAAGAGGGCGGCGACGGCGGCCCATGGTGGTAGACTGCGCGCATGCGACGCGTTGCCGCTTCGATCCCCGTCCAGCCCGAGGCTCGGCTCCTCGCGACGACCCCCAACTACTGGGCCGCTCGCCGCACACCATCGGATCCCTCCTTCGAGCCGGCCGAGTCCTGCCCCGCCGGCACCAGGGTCGTCTTCCGAGGGCGGCTGTTCGAGGTGCAGGCCAGCGGTTTCCCGCGCGCCATCGGCTCTGCCTGACCACGCCCTCCACGCCAGCGCCGCTGGCACCCCCGGCCACGCGCACCACAGCGCCACGTCCACCCACGCCGGCAGGGGCGCGAGCCTCACGAGGTCGATGGCGGCGAGGCAGCTGAGCGCCCACGCGACGGGGCGCGCCTCGCGGGAACGGCGGGCGACGATGATGGCGAGGACGACGCAAGCGGCTTCGAGAGCGGCGCGCGCGAGGCGGTAGGCGGTGGGGGTCACGGAGGCGGAGGCGGGGGAGGCTCGTCGGGCAGGACGGCGACCCGGTTGCCCGCGATGCCGTACTCCTCGGCCAGCCAGTACGACGTGCCCGACACCACGAACTCCCCGGCATAGTGGGCGCCCGCGGTCGTGCCCGCGACGAGCTGGTTGTAGACGCTCTCGGAGATGGTCGGGCCCGACGCCGCGAGGGTCCAGGCGTTGCTGTGCCCCGTGCTCGGCGCGGCGTACGGGTAGAGCGTGGCGCCGCTCGCGTTGCGCAGGCTGCCCCCGCCCGAACTCTGCCAGGTGCATGCCTTCACGGCGCTGAGAAAGTCGGCTGTGACGTAGGCCATGGCCGCAGCCTACCCGACGTCCAGGCCGGACACCATGGGCCGCGCGCTGCTCGCCTGTGCCCGTGACGGGCGTTCCGTGGTAGCCTCCTGGCATGCTCACGTCTTCCGACGGCCCCCATGCCGCGGCTGCCTCGACCTCCACCGTCTCCGCCGTCTGCGTCGCGCCGGGCTGCTACACGAACGGCACCGGCGTAGGGACGTCCGCCGCCTCGCTCCTGCCTACGTGGTCGGCGAGCCGGGGGACGGCGTATCTGCGCGGTGACATCGTGCTCGACGCGTCCGGCAACTGCTGGGTCTGCATCAAGAGCGGCACGGCGGCGCCGAGCGGGACGCCGAACATCGTCGCCCCCGCCCTCCCGAGCCCGGGCACGACGCAGAGCGCGCTCGGCATCTCGGGCGTGTCGGTCCCGTACGTGGCGACGCTCGACGGCGCGGAGTGGACCTACGTGGCCTGGGTCGGCAACGGCTGGCTGGTCACCAACACGCACGCGACCAACACGCTCTACCTCGCGCTCGACAGCACGGCGACGTCGAGCTCGACGGCGATCAAGGCCATCCCCGCTGGGCAAGCGCTCGGCATCCCGTGGGCGGTGCCGCCGTCGTGGATTCAGGTGATCGGGTCGGCCGCGGGCACCACCTACGACGTCGTGGCTCAGCCGTGAGGGTCGGCGACGGGCTCGCGATCTCGTCAGGGGCACGCGTCGGAGGGAGGCTCGCCACGGCCGCGGCGTCGAGGCTGTGGACCCCCGAGCAAGCGCTGCCCACATTCGATCTCGACCCGGCCGTCTCGAGTTCGCTCACGCTCTCGGGCTCGACGATCACGCGGGCGACATCGATCGCAGGCGGCTCCTACGCGCTCGTGCAAAACAGCGGCGCCGCGCTGCCCACGCTCGACAGCGTGCACACGCTCAACGGCTACCCGACGATCTCCTGCCCCACGGGCCTCGAGCGACTCTTCTCCACCGCCGGCCCCGCGATCGGGTCGGACACCCCCTTCACCCTCTACGCCGTCGTCCAGGTAACGAGCAACGTCGGCACGAGCTACCCCGCGTTCATGACGCTCGGCTCCCCGGCGGCTACGACGGACCAGGCCGTATTCCTCGGGGGTCGCACCTCGCAGTGGTGGGCGGGCTGCCAAGACGCATCGCTCGGCGCGCTCGGGGGCACCGTCGAGGGGACGACGTACCACCTCCTCGCCTCGAAGTACGACGGCGCCGGCAAGTTCACGCTGTACGTAGACGACGTGCTCGTGGCCGGGCCGACCACCGGCACGTTCAACGCGCACGGCACGTTCCCCGTCGGCTTCGGCATCGCGCCTCAATACTCCGGCAACACCACCGGCTTTCGTCTGGCGCGCGAGATCTACCGCCTGGCCGCCGCCGACTCGGACGCCGTGCGCCACCAGCACGCGGCGTATGTGCGCGCCCACTACGGGTTGACGCTCCCCAACAACATCACCACCTCGGGCGACTCGCTCACGCAGTATGTCTACACGTCGGCGTGGGTGAGCGGTCCAGGCTCGGGCCCCGGGTACGGCTCGCAGCTCTCCGCGCAGACGGGCATGTCCGGCGCGTACGGGTCCTTCGCGTGGAACAACGACGGGCACGCGGGCATCACGAGCACGGGGCTGCTCACGGCCACGACGGCGCCGGCCCTGTGCTCGGCGCTGTCGCCGAAGCGGCGGCTGGTGCTGTGCATCGGCACCAACGACATGAACACCAACGCGTCGAGCCCCGGTTCGTTCCCGCCGTCGCTCACGCTCAGCAACATCGCGAGCCTGTACGCCACGTACACGGCCGCGGGCTATCAGGTCGTCGTCTGCACGTTGATGCCGTGGGCGAATAGCTGGAACGCGGCGGACCTCAACACGATCAACAACACGATCCGCAACACGTACCCGCTCGTGGCCGACATCGGCAGCCTGGCGGTCTTCCAGGTCGGGCTGAGCGTCAACGGGTCAGGGGTATGGGTCGGTACCTACGACGGCACGAACCGCGTCGCCAGCGGGACGCCCGCGCAAGGGCACTGGACGCAGGCGGGCGCCGGCATCGTGGCGCAGTACGTTGCCGAGGGCGGCACGGGCTGGGCGGGGCTGGTCAACCTGTAGCGTCGCCCGGTAGTGGCGTAGATCAACTCCGGCGCGCGATACGCCGAAAGATCGGCAAGTCCTCTGCGCGGGTAACCCCATCGGGGCACTCGGCGTCGAAGTGGCGCCCATCGTGGAAGATCCAGCAGTGCCCGGGAAGCCACATAGCGACCTCCTCGGGGAGGTTTCCCGTGCACCGTTCTGCCTTCCGGCCATCGAGTCCGGCCGCTGCGAGGATGGCCTGCTGGAAGTCCTCGCAGCCACCGCAGTTGATCTCCCACGGGGACATGCTGGACCACGGCTCGGAAGCGAGGAGGAGACGGATCGTGTCGGCGATTTGCATGCTGCCGAAGCTGCATTCGCAGCGTCGGCAGCGCTACACGTCCCGAGACGATCCTCTTCAGACCGCGGTCGATTCCCTTCAGTGCAGCCGAGTCGACAACCGTCGCGTGCCGGCCCAATCCACAGGCGGAGTCGGTGCGAGGAGCTCGCGCGGGTCCATGAGCGAGTCGCCGATCGCTGCGAGGAGCTCCGCGATCTCGAGAGGAGGCGTGGCCGGGGGCCGCGCTTGCGCGGTGGCGCGCTCCAACGCCTCCACCGCGCCGACGCCGCCCGGGTCGGTCGTGGGCGCGGTGTCGTTGGCCCCCTGCCACGTCTTCGTGCTCATCGTCGCCATCGTAGCACCTCCGCCGCTCACTTCGCCGCGCGCGGGATGGGGTCAGTCCAGCAGCGGGTATCCCACGACCCGGTAACCACCGCCCGGTGTCGGGTGGAGGAGTAGGATCACGGGGCGGCCCGTCCTCGTTTTCAGGGACGCCGCCATCTCGCCGAGCGTCTTCCCGTCGATCGTGGCGTGCCCGTTCTCGGCCGCGATGGTGTTGAGCCCACGGCATGCCCAGTCGACCTCAGTCTGCGCTTCCTCGAACGTCATCACTCTCCTCCTCGTCATCGACACCGGGCACGCCCGGTCAGCCTCGCCTCAGGTGAAGTGCGCCCACGAGTCTTCGCTCTCGCGCCAGTTCAGTTCATCCAGCCGCCTTCGCTCCTCGGCCGTCAGCTTCCGCGGCTTGTAGGCGCCCGCGTAGATGATGTCGTGCTGAGCATCAGGCCTTTCAAGGTCACAGCCCGACCGGATGAGCTTGCCGCGAACCTGCGCGTTCCAGCACGATCGCGCTTACGGTCAGTCTGACCACCGGAACGCAGAGCTTCGCCCAGCGCCCCGCGCAGGACTGGTTGGACGGGCGAGCGACGTCGCCCGCTTCATGAAACCCTCGGGTTCTGCGGTCGCGGGCTGCTCTGCCAGCCCGGCCGTGCGGCCCGTGTGACCTTGAAAGGCCTGGTGCTGAGCATCGACCTCCGCGTCCGGCTGCGTCCTCGTGATGATCTGCAACCCCTCGATCAGCTCGCTCGCCTTCATCGCCATCCTCCTCGCCCAACCTGCCCCGGGATCGGGTTCAGGAACGGGAACAGTCGAGCCCGTTCAGGCTCGTTCAGTGCCCACGACCATCGAAAAACGCCGAGAAACGCAGCCCGCTCGGTCGCTTCGGTCTTGTTCGGGAAGATCGACCAGCCGACGCTGGGTGACCAGCTTCTAAGCCGTTTGTGAGCGGTCACGGCTTCGACTGTTCCCGATCCTGTTCCCGATCCATGAGCGGCAGGACCATGGACGACCGAAGCGAGCGCATCCCCTCCTTTCGGAGGGCTGCGCCGAGTGTGATGAACCTGCCCCCGCTTTTGTCGGGGTGCTTCGGGTACTGTCCGATCGTGCATGCGCCCTCGTGGCCAACGTACTCCGGGGGCACGTCCCAGCCCCTCGCGGCGAGCGCGCGGAACAGCTCGCCCATGGCGTGGTACTTCCACGCGGACGCCAGCGACCAAGGTCCCGTTGGGCCGCGGCCGGGCGGCGGGTACCAGTCATCTTCTGTTTTTCCGCGCCACGTCACGGCCGATCGCCGCCACCCGGCGGCCTCCAGCATGCGCCCGATCTGCGTCGCGCGTGCGCGGTAGTTGATGAGCATCATCCGCTCCTCCTCTTCAGCTTCGTCACGTTCTCGCCCACCGCCCCGGCCAGTTCCGGGATCGCCTCGTCCATCGGCGCATACCACCCGAGGTGCAGCTCGGCGGCCATCCTCGCGGGGCGCCGGTACGCGTTGATCATCTCGCTCGACCTATGGCCGGTCCGGTCCGAAACCTGTGTCTCCGTCCACCCCATGGCCAGGCGGAGCGTCACCATCCCGGCGCGGAGGTCGTGGATGCGGACCCGCCCGCGCGCCTTCGTCTTGGCGAACAGCTCGGCGCGGTCGATGCCGGCGCGGAGCAGGTAGTCGCGGAACCTCGTGACGTTCTGCCGCCCGTTCTGCTCCCCGTCGTACGTGAACACGTGGTCGCTTCCCACCACGGCCCGCCCGAGCTGCCGCGCGAGCACGTTCCGCCACGCGAGCAGCGCGCGCACCACGTCCTCCCCGAGGGCCCACGCGCGCGGGTCGTTCGTCTTGTTCACGTCGAGGCGGACCGCGCCGCGCACCAGGTCCACGTCGCTCCACGTCATCGCCCGCGCCTCGATGCTGCGCACCCCCTCGCGCGCCATGAACGCGTAGAAGACCCTCGGGACGAGCGGCACGTCGGTGCATCCGCACAACTTCGCCTCCTCCGCCGGGTACAGGAACGGCCGCGCCTTGGGGTCGCCACTCTTCGGCCGCCAGTTGGGCGGGATGGGGTTCGACGCGCGCAACCGCATCGGGAACACCGCGACCCGGACGAGATACGCCATCGTCGCGGCGATCTCGGAGCGCGTGGTCGCGGCGAGCTTCCGATCGAGGCGCGCGAGGAACGTGAGCGCGTCGTCGAGGCTGAAGCGGTCGACGCGGATGTGGCCCACGGCGGGCAGGATATGGAGGCGCAGGAAGCTCCGCCGCGCGTCCGCTGCTCTCCACGGCTTCACGTGGTCGGGGAACGCCGCGGCGAGGCGCCCGCTCGTCACCTCGTCGGCCACCTGGGCGAGCGTGGAGGTGCCGGCGAGCGGGGCGCCGAGCTTGCCGGAGATGTACCGGAGCACGTCAGCGTCCGCGGCCACGAGTGCGGGCGTGGTCTCAGCGGTGGCGAGGGCCTCGAGGTACACCGCGGCCCCCTCCGGGTCCCGCTTCGAGGCGCGCAGCATCCCCACGAGCTCGCGGAGCCGTGCGAGCCGCTTCTGCGCGTCCGCTTCGGAGATGCCGGCGGGGAAGGGGAAGGCGTGGCGCTTGCCGAGCCGGACGCGGAAGTGCGCGCGGCGGGCGGTGTTGTACCAGAGCGAGCCGAGGTCGGGGGGAGGGGGCATGGGCCGTCCTAGCGCTTTAGCTTCGGGGCCGCCTGCACCACAAGTCGCATCCCCACGGCGGTCAGGATGCGCCGGGCGACGACGGGGCGCGTGTCGGGGTTGTGGAGCGCCCGGGAGACGTTAGACGGAGCGATGCCGGTCCGCCGCGCCACCTCGGCAGGGGTGACGCCGGCGGCGGCGAGAGCGGCGCGGAGTAGGGCGCCCACGTCGCATGGGTCGGGCGGCGAGGGTGCCGCGTCCGTGGCCCTCGCCGCAAGCCCGTCGGTCACGCATCCTCCTGTCCGCGGAGCAGGTCACCCTCGACGCGAAGCCACGTCTCCATGAACGCGAGGGATGTCGCGAGCGGGCACCCGGAGTCGTGCTTGGGCTCTCCCTGCCAAAACTTCGCGCCGCACACTTCGCAGCGGTCGTACGTCTGATCGTACCGGGCGTCGTACTTGTGAGCCCACTCGTGCGCCCTGGCGCGCTCGTAGATCCGCTCGATGTGGTCGTAAGTCTCTTGGTCGACGCTCGGCTTGGGCTTGCTGACGTCTCGCACGATGGCGAGCAACGCGAGCACGTCAGGCGCAAGCTCGGAGAGGGTCGCTTTCTTTGCGCGCGCTTCGATAGCGTCAAGGTCAGTGGGCATGCGGTGCCTCCTGACGGCGAAGCCCCCGGACCCTTGCGGGCGCGGGGGACTGAAGGCTCCGCCTCGGGCTCAGAACATGCGCTTGACGGTCTCGCGGAACCCCCGGCCATCGTTTGCCGTGTCATCGTAGGGACGCCCCTCCGTCGGGTTCGCCAGTCGCCCGTGGATCTCGCGCCCCTTGCCCATCGGCAGGGAGGAGAGCCGCCGGATCTCGGCCATCGCCTCGCAGTGGCAGTCGCCGGGCGTACACCAGCGGGTGTGGGTCGTGGTCTTGGTCGCGTTCGTCATCGTCCTACCCTCCGCGGTGGTCATCGCCACCGACAAGAGAGACAGTATCGCACGCGATGCTATCGCGCAAGATATAATCGACCGGCCCCTGTCGATTCCTACCCGCCCCACGCCTCGCGGGACGCCTTCGCCTCTTCGTCGACCGCCTCGGGCTCGCTCGCCACCGGGCGCGGGCGCGTCTCCAGGTAGCGGATCACCGCGTCGGGAGGCGCGAGGCGGACGCGACCGACGCGGAACACCTCGCGGCCGAGGAGGGGGTGCCGCTCCATGTCGCGGAGCACGTCCTTGATCTGCGCGGTGGTCAGGCCGACGTAATCCGCGTTCACGGCGCTGACGAGCCTGGGCGGCGGCGCGAGCGTCACGGCGCCCGCGGGGATGGCGACTTGGAGGACGGCGGGCGGCTTCACGGCGACCTCCGACGGATGCGGCGGATCGTGACCGTGACGACGTGGGAGCCGGGCGCTTCCTTCGAGGCCGCTGCCGCATCCTCCCTGTGCGCGCGGCTCCCCAGCCAGTAAGCGCCCTGCCGGATCTCGTAGCGGTAGCCCTTCTCCCGCACGAGCCGGCCCTCCGCGATGCCGCGCACCCGGCGCACCTCGCGCTCGATGCGGGCGGCGTCGAAGGTGCTTGACAGAAGCCCGCGCCAGCGCTGCTCGTCGAAGACGTTGGCGAACGCGTGCCTGGCGATCCACGGGCCCCCGTTGCGGCGGTCGTTGACGTCGGCGATCTCCGCCGCAAGCTCGTACGTCCGGCGCAGCGCCTCCTGCCGGTGCGCCTCCGTCCACGGCTTCGGGGCGGTCATGGCGCCGCCTTGCGGGGCATGAGGCGGACGATCTTCACGCGGCCCGAGTCGAGCCAGCCGTCGCACTCGTTCTCTTTCAGATGGGCCCGTACTTCTTCCTTGCTCCCGAACCTGCGCGCGCCCTTCTTCATGCCCCATTGCCCCGTCGGATGGTCCGGCGGACCCGCATCCACGAGGTACGGATCGTCACCGCCGAAAGTCCACTTCACCACGTACATCACCCACCTCCCGCCGCGCTCGGCGGCATCCCCTGCAACGTCTCCGCGCTCCCACGCCACGGCATCACCGGCGCGAACGGGAGCAGCATCCCGCGCCCGCTATAGAGCCCCACGCCGTCCCCGAGCATCCGACCTGCCGGCAGCCGCGCCCGTCGCGCGAACGCCGCACGCATCTCGACGAGCGTGTCCGCGGCGGTACCCGCGGGGCGACTACCCGCCGCCTTGTCCGGGCGCGACCGGGCCTTGCACTTGTCGACCTTCTCACCACGGGCCCGCGCCTCCTCCTTCCGCCGCTGCGCCCGCGCTCGATGACGGCGGCGCTTCTCCTCCTCGCTGAGGCGCGCGTACCGGCCATGGCCGCGGACCTCGTACGGGAGGGAGGCGCGCTTGTCGGCGGCGCGGGTCACGCCACCCTCGCGGGCTCCGCGGGCGCACGGTCGTCGTCGGCCGGCAGCATGTCCTCGGGCACCGGGACGGGCGCGGGCTCCGCCTTGCCGTCGCGCTTGGCCAGGGCCTTGTCGACCATCGCGGCGAGGTCAGCGGGCAGCTCGTAGTGGCCCTCGGACGTCTCGCGGAGCGCCGCCGAGAGGAGCGGCGAGCGGGGCACGAACTCCAGCCCGCGCTTGATGGCCGTCTTCCGGCACATGCCCTCGTAGTTCTCGAACCACGGGCCCGAGTCCGCCTTGGAGAACGAGCGGTAAAACGCGATGTCCTCCCAGGTGAGCACCTCCAGGATCTTCCCATCGGTGGTGGTCTCGATCATCACGTAGGCGTGCGTGATGGCCTGCTCCGCCGTCGGGCGGCGCGTCTGCCCGGTCTCCTCGTTGGTCCACTCACGGCGCCCATGGAGCGCCTTGCGATGGGAGATCTCGTTGGTGCCGAGGTTGTAGTCGAACTCGTCGCCGTCGAAGACGGTGCGCGCGACGATGCTCTTCACGAACCCGGAGCGGTATGCGAGCGCGATGAGCCCGCGCGGGCCCACCATGAGCTTCGCCTTCGGCACACCCTTGTCCTTGTATGGGACGAGGTAGGCTTGGTCGCCGATCTCCAGTCCGAGGTGGTGGCAGGCGATGGCCGCCTCCGCGATGCTGTCCGCGGTCACGTCCGGGTGGAGCGCGTTCGCGCCGGAGAGCGCCGTCGCCTGTGCGCGCGCCACCAGCGTGGGGCCGTCCTTGGGGAACACGGCGGCCAGTTCCTTCGCCTTCTGCTGGAAGATGTAGCGGATGCGGTTGGCGCGCACCGTCTTGGGGTTCTCCGGCCTGTTGTTCGTCTGCGGTCCTTGCGTCGTCATCGTCTCTCGCTCCTCTCTCGCCGCGCTTCGCGGCTCCGTCTCGGGCTCGTGCCGCCCGTGGTTGCACTGGCACCGCCCCGCGTCCTGGCACAGGTCGCCGTGCGGGCCGCCGCACCGTCCCCGCGCGCAGTTGGCGCAGCGGTATGGGATCACATCACCGTCGCCTGGAAGTGCCACCCCACCGAAAGATAGGGCGCCCCGATCTTGGTCAGGAACTCCGCGAGCGCCGGGCGCCACGCGGGATCCTCCGTCAGCAACTCGGGCGCAGGGGTCTCTTGGTCCCTCTGGAACTCTCTCGACGAGCCGAGCGCCTCCACCGTCAACCATCGCTCGCCGGTCATGTGGTTCCCCACGTCCCCGATCATCACGAGCGGGCTCTCCGTCGGTGCCGGCGAGCCCATGTGGCGGTTGATGTACCTGTCCAACTTCTTCCCCGCCTTCGAGTTCCGCGCCACGCACGCCCCGAAGAACACCCCCGCGCTGTAGCTCACACCCATGCTCCACCACCTCTCCGCGGCTCCACGCCGCTACCAGTTCCACCACCCCCGGCACGTCCGTACGCAGCCGGGCCACCGTGAGCGCCTTGCGCAGCGTCTCCCCCTTCGCCGCCCGCAGCCCCGGGTACGGCGCCTTGCCGCCCTTCCACGCCTCCGCGTGCGCCACCACCGCCTCCGCGCTGCCGTGCTCCCGGAGCAGCGTATACGCCGTCCCCTCGCCGACGCCGGGCAGATCGCTGAGGGCGAGCAGGTCCGCCACCCGCTCGGGGGCGACTCCGACGTGCTCCCGGACCTGCGCGGCGCCCCACGCGACGAGCGCCCCGGCGCGGTGCTGTAGCAGCGTCACCCGGTCGGAGACGAGGGCGGCGAAGTCGTGTCGGGGGGAGAGGATGCGGACGGCGGCGGCGCGTTGCGACGGAAGAGGAGCAACTCCCCCGCGCGAGTGATGAAGAAGACCCACTCGTCCCACTCCGCCTTCTCGGCCTTCTTCGGCGGCTTCCCTTGTCCCATGCCGGTGCCCGCGCGCGTCCAGTTGAACTCGATCGGCTTCCTCGTCTTGTCGTCGGGCGTGAACTTGTTGCCCTCCAACTCCCACACGAGATCGCCCATCCCAAACAGCGCGCTCCACATCCGGAGCGGCTCGCCCTTCTTCGCCATCGCTCTCCTCCATCTCGCACAGCGTCGCGATCACGTCGCGCGCGTCTGCCCATCCGCCTTCGACGTGGGGCGGGTCGACCACCACGGCGCCCGCCGCCATCATCTCCGCCACCGCCCTGTCGAGCACCCGCCGCCCCTCCTCGGGCCGGTCCGCCGCCGCCCGCTTCCGCTCGCGCTCCCGTTGCTGCTTCGCGTTCAGCAACCGCGTCCGCCACGACTCGCCGCGAGGGTCGCGCACTAGGACGACGCGGCAGCCGGGGAGCGTGTCGCGGGCCATCGAGACGAGCGCGAGGAGGCGCACGCCAGCCTCCGCCGCGGCGTCGGCGAGCGTCATGGTGCCGGAGGGCTTGGCCCAGGCCCAATGCCAGAAGACGGCGGCGAGCTCGACGAGTAGAAGCACGCTACGGCCTCGCGCTCACGTCAACGTCCACGCCCTTCGCGCAAGAGCAGTTGACCTCATAGTGCTTGCCGCCGACCGTCACGCCGCAGCAGAGCGCCCACAGGGCCAGGATAGAGATCAGCAGGGGCAGGCACCCCAGCGGGTTGAAGTTCACATCCACGTTCTTCGCCACGTCGTCCTCCTCCTCACCACAGCCGCATCTGCGGCCCATCATCCTCGCGCCGCCGGTCCGGTCGCCGCAGCGCCGCCTCCTCCGCGTCTTCCTCCGCGTCGCGCCAGCCTTCGGCGAAGTCGGCCTCGGCGCGGGGGTCGTCTTCATTCACGGGCCGGCTCCGGGAAGGGTGCGGCTACGCGGAGCGCGAGCCTGCCCAGGTCGGAGATCGTCCACCGGGCCTCCTCGCCGCCCCCGCGTACAAATACGCGCCCGTCGACGTAAAGCCGAGCGAGCACGTCCCGTTCCCATTCCTCCGTATCCACCGGCGGTGCCGACGTCGCCGCGCGCCACGAGAGGTCAAGCAGCACTGCTCTCTCCTGCGCAGTCAGGGCTCGCACGGTACCACCTCCCGGCACGGCTCCGGAAACGCCTCCCGGCACGCCGCGCGCTGCTCGGGGGTGTGGTACGCGTCGCTGCTCGGCAGGCCGCAGGGGCACAGGCACAGCTCGCAGTCGGGGTGGCCGCATGGCTCCGTGCTCTCGGCGGGCGGCTCCGTGTCGCGCCTTCCACCCGCTGCCGCCGCGAGGGCGCGCAGGTGCTCCACCTCGTCCGTGTCGCCCTCCACGGTCGTGTTGCTGTCGCGCAGGTCCGCCGCCAGCCACGCGAGGCGCGCCGTCGTCTCGAACGTCATGGGCCACTCGCCCGCGAGGTCGCGCACGATGGCCGCGGCGTTGCGCCGGATGAGCGTGAGTGCCTCGATGACCGGCGTCAGCGACCCCTTGCCGAGCGCGGCGACGCTGAGGGCACGACGGGCGGCGATGTACGCCTCTACGGCGCGCGCGGCCTGCTCGTAGCGATCGGCGAGCGTCAGCGGGCCCGCGGGGGCGGGGAGGATGGTGGCGCGGGTCACGGGCGCTCCTTCGCGGCGAGGGCAGACGCGAGAACGTCGAGCGCCTCCTGTGCGCCGATGGGCAGCCCACTAAGACCACACACGGCGCGCGCGTTCTTGGTCAGGTCGAGTAGCTCGTGCGCCCTCAGCGCCGCCTTCCGCAGCCTCGCGACCTCTGCCTCCGCCTTCTCGGCGCGAGCAGTCATCGCCTTGCCTGCGTTGGCCATGGTATCGGACCACCAACGAGCGTCGTCGCGCTGCCGGAACAATCGGCGCGCGATGGCCTTCCATGTGCGCCCGCTCGCCTCCGCCCTGGCGCGGGCCGCACGCTCGGCGGCGAGGATGGGGGCGTGCTGCTCGTCGCGCCTGCGTACGATCGTCGCCTTCGGCACCTCGTCGTCAACAATGCTCTCCGGGCCGAGGTCGCCGCCGACTCCGAACCGGCGCACGAACGCCTTCGCGCTCTCCAGCCCCTCCGGCGGCGCGGTCAGGGCGGCGAGGCGCTCCCGTAGCGTCGCGGCCTCGGCCTGGGCGGCGTCGCGTTCTGCTTCGACCTCTTTGCGGCGACGGACCAGGGTCGCATGCCACCGCGTCTCCCGCTCGTAGGTGATGCACGTCTCCTCGATTGCGGCGAGCGCATTGAGGCGCGCCTCGTCCCGCTCCCGCTCCGCCGTATCCAGCCGCGCGCGCAGGGAGGCGACCTCGGCGAGGAGGGCGGGGACGTCGGTGCGAGCGTGGGCGATGAAAGCCGCGTCGCTCATGTATAGAACGTTCGTGTCCTCGCCGTCAGGGAAGAAGACGCGGTATTCGCCGTGCCACGCCTCGCCCTGCGATTCGGTGTCCTCGGGGCGAGCGATCCATGGCCCCGGCGTTGCCGCCTTGCACCGCGCCTCGATCGCCGCCACGTCGACGGCGGGCGGGCGCTGCCCGGCGGCGGCAGCGACACGCTTGCGGACATCGGCGGCCCACGCGGGGACGTCGATGCCGAGCCGATCAACGGTGGCGCGCGCTTCCTCGTCCGCGATGGGCTGCTCCTCGGCGCGGCGAGGCAGGGGCATGCGGGGCACCAGGCGCTCGTCGGCGGCGTCGCGGTCCTTGTCGGTGGGGCTCACGGGGTACCTCCGGGGATGCGGGCCGCGATCTGGCGGAGGTCAGCGGCACTGAGCCGGTGATGCTCCCCGTCGTCGCCGTGTTGCTGCGCGACAACGATCGCGTCCTCGTGGCGCTTCGCCTCCGCGAGCAGCGCCTCGCGGACGGCGGCGTAGGCGCGCCCAGCAGCGTACTCCGCGCGATCCTTGGGCGCGGCTACGAGATCCCGCGCGATCTCCTCCGGCGTCGGGAGCGCGCTCACGGGGCACCGCCTTCCGCCTTCGCGATGGCGAGGTCGTAGAGCCGCAACACCGCAGGATGATCGGCCGTGTCATTGAGGTACGGCGCGCTATGGAAGCCGAGATCGGCGGCGGCCCTGTCCAAAAGGTTCCACAGCTCGACCGCCTCCATGTCGTCGCCGATCTCCGCGTAGATGGCGCCGACCGCGCAGAAGCAGACGCCCTCCGACGCGCAGCTTGCGGGCATATCGACACCCTTGGCGTCGCGGGCGAAGGCGCCCTGGGTCCACCGCGACGGGTCCTCGATGCGAGCGCGTGCCCTGCGCAGGATGTCGGCGACGCTCACGCTCCACCCCGCTTCGCCACGAGGGCGCGGGCGGCGCGCCTCTCGGCGCGGTACAGCACCTCCAGCGCGCTCGATCCAGCAGTGTTCTCGTCGTCGCTGCCGGGGCACGCAGTCTGCCACCGCTCCAGGTGCTTGCGGGCCTTCGTGATCGCACGCATGAGCGTGAGTGCCTCGATGACCGGCGTCAGCGACCCCTTGCCGAGCGCGGCGACGCTGAGGGCACGACGGGCGGCGATGTACGCCTCTACGGCGCGCGCGGCCTGCTCGTACCGATCGGCGAGCGTCAGCGGGCCCGCGGGGGCGGGGAGGATGGTGGCGCGGGTCATCGCGGGGGCTCCTTCGCGCTGGTGAGCGTCGCGTGGAGGACGCCGTACGCCTCCTCAGGCCCGTCGGCGTCGCACCCGTCGAGGTACTGTGCCAGGAACGCATGGGCGACCTTCATCGCCTCCCGCAGCCTCGCGACCTCTGCCTCCGCCTCGTCACGCTCCTCCCTCGCTTCGTCGCGCTCCACGACCAGCGCGCTCTCCCCAGCCACCGCCTGCTCCCGCTCGTGGCTGAGGGCCCGCTCCGACTCCTCCAGCCGCGCGGCCAAGTCCTCCGTCCTGTCAGCGCGAACCGCCTCCGCCTCTCGCTGTGATGCGGCTTCGGCGCGTGCCTGCTCTCGGTCGCCGCGCGCGGTCTCCTCCCTCATCTCGGCCAGGAGCTTCCCGCGCTCCTCCTCGTGCCTCGCCTGGTGCGCCTCGATGGCCCGCAATACGGCCGCGTCCGTCGCCTCCTCGGGTCGGGCGTCCACGAGGGAACGTACGCTGCGCACGTCACGCTCTGCCGTCTCCAGCCGCGCGCGCAGGGAGGCGTTCTCGGCGAGGAGGTCGGGGTGCGACGCGCGGACCACCTTGCGCCACGTCTCCCGCCAAACCTCGTCGACCTCTTCCCACGGGAGCGGGGTCATGTCGTCCGCGAACCACGCGAGCCGAGCAGCGACAGCCGCGGCATCGATCGCGGTCACGTCGACGGCGGGCGGGGGTTGCTTGGCGGGTTCGCGGAAGCCTTCGCACTCGGTCTCGACGCACTCGTGCGGCGGCTCCGTGTCGTGGCCCCACCGCGACGCACCGCACGCGGCGCAAACGGCGTCTCTCGGATCCGCGGGCGTCAGCGGGGCGGTCACGAGGCGCCTCCAAGGCGGGCAGCGAAGGCGCGGAGAGCGCTCACCCTTACGAGGCAGTCAGCATGAGCGCGCGCGTTGCCGCCCGACAGCCACCGCGCCGCCGCCTCTTCCTGACGCTTCGCCTCCGCCTCCAACGCCTCGCGGACGGCGGCGTAGGCGGCGCGGGCACCTAGCCGGGCCTCCTCGTCGTCGTAGCGGTGGATCCTGCCCTCAGTCACGAGGGCGTCCGCAATCTCCTCCGGCGTGGGCAGCGGCTTCATGACGCCCTCGCGGCGCGGCGGACGCGGACGGCACGCACACGGCGGCGCGGCAGCGGCATCACGGGCGCGGGCGGTACCGGCGGGCAGAAGCGGCACGGCTGCGGCGAGGCGTGGCGGGGACAGGGGCGGGCGCTCACGGCTGCACCTCGCCGCTCTCGATCTTGTCCAGGTAGCTCTCCACGATCGAGAGGAGCCCCTCGTCGCTGAGACCCCCAATGCTCACATGTCCGGCGAGAGCCTCAGACTCCACGGCGCGGACGATGAGCTTGCCGAGACCCCACCCATCCGGACGTCGCTCGCAGGCTTGCCCGATGCGCTCCGCGATCTCGCGCGCGCCCAGCCAAGCCGGTCGGTAGTAGGGCGCGCTCACGACGTCCTCACGATGGCGGCGCGGCCGAGGCTGGCCAGGGCGTCACGGGTGAAGGCGGCGCGCTGGCGGGGGGTGAGGGGAGCGGGCGAGGTTCGTTCGGTCATGGCGAGAACGTATCTTCTCGCCGAGAACGATTGTTGTCAAGAGTCTGGATGTTCGGGACGAGGAAACCGGCGAGGGCGCGGCCCTGACCTTGGTGCCGGGCTCATCACGGCGACCGCAACCGGGTCGTCCGCGGGTAGGACCACGGCCAGAGGAGGCCGATTGCTGGGCGCATACTCCTCCGCCCCGTAGACCACCCCGGCGATCACGACCAAGACCGTCCTCCCCGTCGACATGACAAGGGATGGTGACCGTTTGATGTCAGACGTTCAAGACGGCTCGACGTCAGCCCGGCCATTTGCCGTCCGGGCGTCTTCCCATGCGCGCGCCAGTGCGACGACAAATCCAGCGTCAATGCGCGACGGGGGCGATGCGACCCGCCATCGAGCTACGACCCGGAGCGCTTCCTCGGAGACCCGGAATCTTTCCCGGGCCTCATCGCGCGCATCAGCCCACCCGGGCAGGCTCTCGATGAGCGCACCCTCAGGCTCCTCCCCCGTGAGCAGCCAGTGGACGGATTTGCCGATTCCGTCGGCCAGCTCTTCCAGCACATCGGAACGCACGTTCCCGCCCGCGTCGAGACGACGCAGGATCACGCCGAGCTGCGTCTCGTGCCATCCGATCGCCTCCGAGAGCTTTCGGATCGACAGTTCTCGCTCCTCTGCAACCGCGCGCACTCGGTCCGCCACCGGGCTCGTATCCCTCTTCGTCTTGGGTGCGCTTCCCACGCGCGCATTGTGCCCGAAACCGTTGGGCTGTTCGTGTTCGTGCTGGACAACGTACGTTCTCTCTGGGAATGTACGTTCTCGGCTATGTCTGTTCTCGACACTGACACCATTGGGGGCCGCCTGACGCTGCTGTGCGATTTGGGCGGCATCAAGTACAGGGAGCTGGACCGCCTCGCCGGCAAGAGCAGCGAGGGGTACGCCGCGATCGTCGCGCGCAACGCGATCGAAAACCCCCGACGAGAAAGCGTGGAGCCGTTCTGCGCCGTCCTCGGGGCCGACGTCGGCTACCTCCTCCTCGGCATCGGCAAGGCTCCCAGCGCGCGCGCGGTAGAGGGGGCCGTGGCGGAAGCGCGGGGGAGGTGGAAGCGGCGTCATGCGGGCAAGGTGAGCGGCACGGCACGTTCTCGCAAGGGCGCCGCCTGTTCACGCAACGCGCGCGCAGTGGGGAGGTCCTGACGATGCCCTGGGAGGTCTACACCCTCGCCGATCCCGAGACCGGCGCCGTCCGGTACGTCGGGCAGACGACCTACGGCGGCGGTCGCATCGGGACGCACATCGCGGAGGCCCGATCGCGTGCCGCGCGTCGGCGCCCGCTCACGCCCAAGCAGGCATGGCTCGCGGGCCTCCTCGCTCGTGGCCTGGAGCCCGTCGTCGCGATCGTCGACACCTACGCCGAGAAGCCCGATGCGCGGACGGCGACGGCCATCGAGCGTCAGTGGATCGAGGCGCACGTCGAGGCCGGCGCCGATCTGCTGAACGTGCAGGGGCACCCCGTCGAGTACGCGCGCAGCCTTGCCCGCGGGTGGGAGCGCCGTCGCAGCATCCGCGCCGCCCGCCATACGGAGGCCGCGTGAACTGCAACGCCCCCGGCCCGGACGGCCTCGTGTGCGCCGACTTCGCGGCCCGCCACGCCCATCCCCACTGGCAGGGCTTCGGCCCCGGCGCGTGGGTCATGTGGGTCGAGTGGTCGGACAGCGGCGTCCGCTACTGCGGGCCCGTCTTCGAGACGATCGGCATCTTCGGCGCCGTCCTCCGTGAGCTGGGCGATGCCGCGCGGGGTGCAGCGTGAGCGCCGCCATCTCCGAAGCCGAGCTGCTCCGCACACACTGGCAGTCCCTCTTGACCGAGGTGGAGGCCGCGATCGCACACCGTCGCGCCGTGGACCAGGGCGGGCAGACCGCCGGCTCCGGCGGGCGTCTTGGGAACGCGATGCCGAGCGTGCTCCTCCACCTCCAGCAGTGCTGCCGGCACGCGCTCGCCGTGCCGCGAGGTGACGCATGACCCACGACGACACCCCGCGCCCCGCCGTCTCCGATGGCGCCCCCGACGACGACGCGCAGCCCGGCGTCTCCCTCTACGCCGTCTCCCAGGTACTCGCGCCCGTCCCGCCCGAGTTCCGCCGGTGGGGGTTGGTCGCGCGCGAACCAGGCACACCGAACCGCGCCCGCTTCGTCAGCATCAACGGGGGCGACGCGACGCTCGCAATCCTGACCGAGGAGTCGCGCTGATGAGGGCCTTCGTTGACCCCATCGATCCGACGCCCGACGAACGCGGCGCTGAGTTGCTGGCCGCGTTCGCCCTAGAGGAGGTCGTGGTCTGCCAGTGGCTTCGTTTCGTGGGCGGCCAGCCGGAGCACATCCAGCGGGGGCTGCTCGCGGGCCGCCTCCGTCGGAGCAGCAAGGCGCCCATCCGTAAGGTGCGCTCGCGCCTCGCCTTTCGTCTGGCGCGCCTGACGCAACGGCGCGAGCGCGACGCATTCGAAAGTCCCGGCACAAACAAGTACGTCGCCATCCGCAACCTCATCACCGGCGCCGTCGTGCGCCTCCCCTTCGCGTGAGGACCGCATGATCCGCCATCTCATCTTCAACGTCGGCACCGTCGTCTCCCTCGCCGTCGAGGGACTCCGCGCTCGCGCCGACCGCCTCGCGGAGCTGGAAGCTGAGGCGCGCGGGCTCCGCAACCAAGTCCGCTGGGCCCGTGAGGGCGCGCAGCAGATGGCCGCCGTCATCGACGGGCTTCGCGCCGAGCTGGCCGAGGCGGAGCAGCGCTGCAACCTCCTCGCGCACCGCGTGGAGGAGGCGGAGAGCGACGTGCGGCGATGGAAGGAGGCGGCCCGCACCAACGCGGAGTTGCGCTACGCCGCCAAGGTCGAAGCTTCGGGCGCCCGGGTATGGGCGGCGCGGTGGAAGCGCCTCGCGTGCGAGATGCGGGAGCAGCGCAACCTTGCCCGGGCGTCGCGCGGCTACGACTCGAAGGTGCTCCGCGAGCACATCACGAAGGCGCGGGAGGAGCGCGACGCCGCACAGGCCAAGCTCGCCACCATCCTCCGCGGCGAGGACGCGAACCGGGCACAGGAGGGCGAGTCGTGAGCACCGTCGTTCATCGTCTGCTATTGGCGTTCGCGCAGAAGTTTCCTCGCCGCATCATCGAGGGCGAGCGCGGCCCCTACCTCAGCCGCTACACGCTCGCGGAGATGCCCGACGGCGGCCATGTGTACCTCCACTTCTTCCACCGCGGCGACGCGGATCTCGAGCTGCACAACCATCCATGGGCGGGTACGTCGGTCATCCTAACCGGCGGCTATCGCGAGGAGCGCCGCGTCGAGGGCGACCGCATCGCCGTCCACTGGTACGAGCCCGGGGACGTCAACCACCTCGCGCCCGACACCTTCCACCGGGTCGACCTCACGGACGAGGCGCGCGGGTGCTGGACGCTCTTCGTCACGTCGGCGCGCGCGCAATCGTGGGGATTCTGGTGCCGCGATACGCACGTCTTCACACCATGGCGGGAGACGCTGGCAAGGCGCGGGCTCGTCCCGACGGAGGCGAAGCGATGACCCTCCCTCGCCTCGCACAGGACCAGATCGGGCGCCTCCAGGACATCTTCGCGGGCGGGCCGCGGCTCGTCGTCGTCGTCCCCGGCAAGCCCGTCCCCAAGGGCCGCCCCCGCCTCGGCTCGGGGCACGCGTACACGCCGGCCGAGACGCGCGCGTATGAGTCGACGGTCGCCTTCTACGCCCTCCAGGCCCGGCAACGGGTCGCCTCGTGGCCGCTCGACGCGCGCTACCGGGTCGACCTCGTGGTCAGGCGGAAGGGGCGCTACGACCTCGACAACATCGCGAAGGCGGCACTCGACTCGTGCAATCGGCTGCTGTGGAAGGACGACGCCCAAGTCGATGATCTGCGCATCCGCCGCGAGCGTCCAGGCGACCGGGCCGAAGCGCTGACGATGACGGTGGAGGTGCTGCCGTGACGGACCTCTCGCTGCGCATCCTCCGCGCCCTCTCGACCGGCGGCGACATGACCGCGGCCGCGATCGCCGCAACCGTTGGCGACTCGCGCGAGCGCGTCAGTTCGGCGCTCAACATGCTGACGCAGCCCGTGCGCTGGCGGTCCGGCGGTACCTGGCCGCGTCGGGTCGAGCGGACGTGGGAGCGGCGGCGCTACCTCTACCGCATCACCGACGAGGGCCGCCGCGCGCTCGCCGCTGTCGATGCGCCGAAGGACGGCACGCCGCCGCTGCCGCTGGAGGGAACATGACCCTCGCTCGCCGCTTCGCCATCGATGACGTCGCCGAAGTGCTGTACCGCCTCGGCACCGGCCTCGCGTCGCCGCAGACCGTGGAGGCGCTCGCGTGGTGGATCGCGCTGGGGCCGTGTGGGTTGGCGTGATCGCCATGGGTTCGCTGTTCTCGGGGATCGGGGGCCTGGAGCTCGGGCTCGGGTGGGCTCTCGCCGAAGCGTGGATCCCTCATCGCGTCGCGTGGCAAGTCGAGCGCGAGCCATTTCCGCGCCAGGTCCTCGCTCGCCACTGGCCGGAAGCCGATAGGAGCGTTTCCGATGTCTGCCTCGCCTCTCGCTCAAATCTCGCTCCCGTTGACGTCATCTGCGGGGGCTTCCCCTGCCAAGACCTCTCCTTCGCAGGCAAAGGGGCGGGCATCGCGGAGGGGACTCGCTCCGGCCTCTGGTTCGAGTTCGCCCGAGTGGTTCGCGAGCTTCGACCGCGGGTCGTGGTGGTCGAGAACGTTGGGGCTCTTCTCTCCCGGGGGCTCGGAATCGTTCTCGGGGACCTGGCCGAGGCGGGGTATGATGCGGAGTGGCGTTGCCTTCGCGCTTCCGACGTTGGCGCCCCCCATCAGCGCGAGCGACTCTTCATCGTGGCCCACGCCCGATGCGGGAGCCTTCAACGTGGGAGCGGATCCGCAGACGTTCCTGGCCCGTCAGGAGCGCCTACGCGCGCTGGGGATCAACGGGAACGGGATGGGGGCGCCGCTTGGGATGGCGGTACAACTCTGGCTGACGCCTACGCTGTGCGGGAACCACAACCGCAAGGGAGCGAGCGCGACGAGCGGCGATGGCCTCGCGACCGTCGCCGCTCTGTGGCCGACTCCGACCGCTCGGGACGAGGACAGGGTGCGGGATGCGCCGAACCGCGAGGGATCGCCGTCGCTCTCGGGAGCGATCCTCTGGCCGACTCCGGTTGCAGCGGACAATGGACGGGGCTCATCGACGTACGCGAGAGGGAATCCGACGCTGACGGGCGCGGCGCAGTGGCCAACGCCGCAGGCGCGGGACGATCGGGGGCAGAGCGGCGGAGCGCAACGGGCAGGCGGACACGATCTGTCGACGGAAGCGGGCGCGAAGGGTCGGAGCCTGAATGCGGCTTGGGTGGAGCAGCTCATGGGCTTCCCGGATGGGTGGACCGATGGCCTGCCCCTCCCGGGCAAGCGCAGCACGAGTGGGAAGCCCCGCGCACGGCAAGCGGCGTCCGGAACCGCGCGCCGAGGCTCAAAGCGCTCGGCAACGCCGTAGTGCCTGCGCAGGCTCGCGAGGTGGGGCGCACGATGGTGGTGCCGCTCTTCGCAGGGAGGACCCCATGAACGACACGATCGCGCATCCCTGGAACGTCCTCGCCGACGTCGACGCCGCCGAGCGCCGCGCCAACCTGGACGACCGGCGCCTCGGCCTCGGCAAGGCGTTCGCGCTGCGCCGCGAGCAGCCCATCACGCCCACGCGCGTCGAGGCGCTGCGGAGGCGCGAGGAACTGCGGCGGGGCGACCGTGGGCAGGACCGCGAGGAGGAGCTGCTCTGCCGGCGCGTCGAGGTGAGTGGAGGTGCGCGATGACGTGCGCGCGCGTAACCGATCGGGTCGATTCGTGCAACCTGCACGCGCGATCCGTGGTACAAAGCAACGAGGGCCGCGACGCTACCAACGTCGACGGCCCTCTGCCGGCCTCGGGAGGGCCGACCACATGAACCATGGCACACCTGCGCCCGATGGCGCAAGCGGGCAGCCGCAAGAGCAGGCCTCGCCCGAGTCTCTCGGGGCGATCCTCGCGCGGCTCGCGCCCCTGTTCGAGGGCGGCGACACGGCCGCGCTCGCGGAGCTTCTGCCGGCGGAGCACGATCTGCGATGAGCTGGTTTCGAATCGACGACCACGCCGCCTTCGGCGCGAAGGTTGTGGCGGCGGGAAACGAGGCCTTCGGGGCCTGGGCGCGCGCTGGTGCATGGTCGTCGGGGGAGCTGACCGACGGCTTCGTGCCCGAGCACGTCGCGCTCACCATCGCACCGAAGCGCATCTGGGATCGCCTGCGAGACGCGAAGGCCGGTCACGATCACGGCCTCGTGGAGGAGCGTGAGGGCGGGTGGCAGATCCACAACTTCACCAAGCGCAACCCCACCGCTGCGACCGTGAAGGCGGAGAGGGATGCCACCAAGAGGCGTGTGGAGGAGTGGAGAGGAAAACGAAAGAGTAACGGCGTTACATCACCCGTTACCAACGGTGTTACCAACGGCGTTGTTACGCCCGATGAAACGCCGCCCCCATCCCGATCCCATCCCATGATCCCCCTTAACCCCCCTGCGGGGGGCATGGGGCGAAAGGGCAAGCGGGTGGGCGGGCAGGACGCCGACGGGCGCTACCGCGAGGCCTGGCTTGCCGGAGTCCTCGATGCCGCGCCGGGGGCCAAGTTCACGCCGCCGACGCGGATGGGGCTGAAGTTCGCCGAAGCGCTGAACGCTCACGCCGAAGGCCTGCGCGGCGATGAGCTTCTGGCCTGGATTCGAGCCAAGGCGGCCGAGTGGATCCGGTCGACCCGATACCTCCGGGTCATCACGCCCGGAGCCTTCGTGCAGTGGCTCGACGGGCAGAGCGTCGAGGCCTCGCGCTCGCATCCCGAGGCCGAGGACGAGCCCATCTCGCCCGCCCGGCGCCCGTTTCCCGCGAGCTTCGACGCCATCGGCAACGGGGGGCACGCGTGAGCCCGCGAGACCGCGAGCAGCCGCGCGAGCCTCGCCCCGTCGCTGGCAAGCTCCCGCCCCACGACCTCGCCGCCGAGCGCGCCGTCGTCGCCTCGTGCATGCTCTCGGGCGACGCCATCGACGCCGCGGCCGACGTCATGGCGCCCGCGGACTGCTACGGGCCGGCGCACAAGATCGTGCTCGGCGTGGCCTTCGAGCTTCACGCCGCTGGGCAGCCCGTCGACCTCGTGACCGTGCTCGGCGTGCTCCGGACCCGCGAGCAGATCGCCGAGATCGGCGGGCCGAGCTACCTCGGCGACCTCGTGGACGCGACGCCCGCGGTGCACAACGTCGGCGCGCACGCCCGGATCGTGTGGCAGCACGCCCGCGACCGCGAGGTGATCCACACGTGCCAGCGCGTTGCCGCGGAGGGCTATTTTGACCACGGCGACCCGCAGGCCTGGCGCGAGGCCGCGGCGACCGCGCTGGACCAGCTTGCGAGGCCTGCTGGCGGCGACCGCGGCGCGATGCTCTTCGACGTGCTCCGCGAGACGTTCGAGGAGCTGGTCGCCGCACCGGGCGGGCTGCTCGGCTACCCGACCGGGATCGCAGGCCTCGACCGCGCCCTTGGCGGCATGTGCACCGGGGATCTGACCGTCGTCGGTGCGCGCCCGGGTATGGGGAAGACGGCGCTCGCGCTCCACGTGGCCGAGGCGGTGGCCGCACATGTGCGGGACGAGGAGCACTGCGGGGCGTTCGTGGCGTCGCTGGAGATGCCCAAGAAGCAGCTCGCCCGCCGCGAAGCCTTCAGCCGGGCCGGCGTGAACCTGTCCAAGCTCAAGTCCGGCCAGCTCCACGTGGCCGACTGGAAGAAGCTCGAGGACGCCGCCGCTGAGCTTGCGAGGCTTCCGCTCTTCGTCGACGACACGCCGGGGCTATCGCCCGCGCTGCTCCGCGCCAAGGTGCGCCGCGCACGCGCCGACTTCAGGCGCCGGGGCGTGACGCTCCGACTCGTGGTCGTGGACTACCTGCAACTCATGAACGGCCGCGCCGGCCTGCCGCGGGGGGCGAGCCGTGAAGAGGCTGTGGCCGAGTGCTCGCGCAAGCTGAAGGAGATGGCGAAGGAGCTGGACGTGCACGTGCTCGCGCTCTCCCAGCTCAATCGCGCCGTCGAGCAGCGGGGCAAGGACAAGCGGCCGACGATGGCGGACCTCCGCGAGTCAGGGGCCATCGAGCAGGACGCGGACAACATCCTGCTCCTGTACCGGCCGAGCTACTACGACCAGAGCGGCCGCGACCGTGACGCGGCGGAGATCATCGTCGAGAAGCAGCGGAACGGCGACCGCGGCACCGTGCCGGCGAAGTTCGAGGCGTGGTGCACGCGGTGGAGCGACGCCGACGGGCCGGAGCACGACCCGCGGCAGGGGCTGGAGTGAGGCGAACATGGAGCACGCGATCAATCGGACCGAGTATCAGCGCAGCGGCGGTGCCATCCGGTGCGCCATCGTCTGCGAATGCGGCACGACGACGATCGGGCGGTCGTGGCGCGAGGCGGGGGAGATGTACGACGGCCATCTAGCGGCCGAGGCGGCAGCGGGCGGCACGGTCGACTACAACCCGCGCGACATGGACGGCGACCCGCTGACGGCCTGGCACGAATGGGGCGTCGCCGTTGGAGCGGTACCGGGCGGGCCACGATGTCTCGGGCCTGGCTGCACGCTGGAACCGCATCACCCTGGTCCCTGCCGCTGAGCCACCCGCCCCAGTGCCACACCGTGCCATGTGCCACCCGACGCCCCGAGGCCCAAGTCAAGCCCTGCGCGCCCGTCACGTTGACGCCTGCGCAGCATCTTGGCTAACCTCGGGGCGGCCGGCGCGTGGTGGAATTCCGGGATCGCAGGGACGCCGCGACCGGAGCACGACGGCGCGGCAGCCCTGGGAGCGGCAGCGTCACCGCCAGTACCAGCAGGACCGCAGCAACGCGAGGCGACGTGGACGGCCTGGGCGGATGGCGACGAAGAGCATGAGCATCCGCGGAGGCTGGCAGGCGAGAGGGCGCGGGCCAGCGGGAGAAGGCGGGATCGCGGGTCGGGGCGTGGTAGGGTGAGGGGATGGCGTACGACGTGAGCCCGGCGGCGTGGGAGGAGCGGATGCGCCGGGTGCGGGCCGACCAAGCCGCGTTCGATGCCGGGCTGCGCAGGCAGGCCCGCGCCATCCGCCGCCGGGAGCTGCTCGCGGCCTTCGCGGATTCGGCGAGGGCCATCGCCTGGCCCATCGCGCGGTTCTGGCTGTGGCTGTGGGGCGTGACGTGGTTGTTCGAGAGGCTACTGCGGGCCGTGCTGGCCGGGTCGGCGGGGTAGCGATTGCGGCGACGCTGAGGGGGCGCCAAGGCACGAGCGGTGGCGGGATGGGGGAGAGGGCGCGCGGGAGGGAAGAGGGCGGGAAGAGGCAACAGCGAGGCGGCACAGAGGGGTGAGGGGCAAGGGCGTTTTTTACAGTGGCAGTGCGGGTGGGGATGACGACGTGGAAGTCCATCGCCGGGTTACAGCTTTTCGGTCTCTTC
>DATIVK010000184.1:0-5112 GCA_035465955.1 Anaeromyxobacteraceae bacterium
CACGCGGGCCGGCCCCCTGACCCTCTCCCCCGGTGGGGGAGAGGGGAGAGAACCAAAGGAATCACGCCCGCTTCGCGGGGTTCCGCCCCGACTCAGCCTTCCGCCAGGAACCCCCGAAGGATCCCCGCCACCTCGTCCGGCCGCTCCTCGGCGAAGGTGTGCGTGCCGCCCGCGACGATCTCGCGGCGCGCGCCGGGGATCCGCGCGAGCAGCAGCTCCGAGACGGCGAGCGGACTGATCGGATCGGCGTCGCTCCAGAGGAGGAGCGTCGGCGCGCGGATGGCCCCGAGCCGGTCCGTGAGGTCGGTCCGATCCAGCTCGAACCAGTCCGGCACCTCCGGCCGCGCTGCGCGGAAGCCGGCGCGCCACTCGGCGCCGCCGAGCCGGGCGACGTCGACGCCACCGGAGGTCGCGCAGAGCACGAGCCGGGTGACGCGCTCCGGCTGCTCGACGGCGAGCCGCGCCGCGAGAACGCCGCTCATCGACTGGGCGACGACGGCGAGCGGCCCCGCCGGGAGCCTCGCCAGGATCCACGCGTAGAGGTCGTCGACCGAGTGGACGGAGGGATCGCGCGGCGCGTCGCCGAAGCCGGGGTAGGCGACGAGGTGCGACGGGCCCAGGTCGGCGAGCCGCTCGGCGACGGGGCGCCAGAAGCGCGCGCGGCCGTTGGCGCCGGGGAGGAAGACGATCGGTGTCATGACGGCGTCGCGAATCCTCCCGAGAAGATCTTCCCCTCTCCCTCACCGAGGGAGAGGGCAGGGTGAGGGAGCAGCCGACGAAAGCTAACGCGCCTTCTTCCTCGCCCGCCGCGCGGCGATCGCCGCCGCGAGCCGCAGCGCGGCGATCATGCTCTCGGACTTCGCCTTCCCCTTGCCGGCGATGTCGTAGGCGACGCCGTGATCGGGGCTGGTGCGGAAGATCGGCAGGCCGAGCGTCACGTTCACGGCGGCCTGCAGCCCGACGGTGTCGAGCAGCTTCACCGGGATCATGCCCTGGTCGTGGTAGAGCGCGACGACGACGTCGAACTGCCCGAGCGCCGCGCGGTTGAAGACCGAGTCAGCGGGGTACGGGCCGAGCGCGGGGGCGCCCGACTTCGCCGCGAGCGCGAGCGCCGGCTGGAGGAGCCGCGCCTCCTCGTCGCCGAGCAGGCCGGCCTCGCCCGCGTGGGGGTTGAGGGCGGCCAGGGCCACGCGCGGCCTCGCGATCCCGAAATCCTCCCGCATGGCCCGGTGCACGATCCCGATCGTCTCGGCGATGAGCGCGGGCGTGAGGAGGCGCGTCAGCTCGGCGAACGGCACGTGCGTCGTCACGAGCGCGACGCGCACCCGGCTCCCGTCGAACATCATCACCGAGCGCGGGGCGCCGGTCCGCTCCTCCAGCCACTCGGTGTGGCCGATGAAGCCCTCGGCGAACCGGGCGACCTGCGCCTTGGAGACCGGCGCGGTGCAGAGGGCTGCGGCGTCGCCGCGGACCACGGCGGCGAAGGCGTCCTCCAGGAAGGCGAGCTGCGCCGCGCCGCCGACCGGCGCGGGCTTCCCCGGGCGGGCGGCCGCGGCCGGCAGGTGGGTGACGGCGACGAGCGCGCCGCCGGCGGGGAGGGGCTCGTCGGCGCCGACCACCGGCAGGCGCGCCCCGCGGAAGTGGCGGTCGAAGAGGATCGGATCGCCGAAGACGAGCGGCGCGAGCTCGGCGCGGAGCGCGCGCACGGCGGCCGCGGTCACCTCGGGGCCGATGCCGGACGGGTCGCCCAGCGAGATGGCGATGCGGGGGAGCGTCCTTGCCATCCGGGACCTCAGTCCTTGAGCTCCGGGAGCTTCACGTCCACGAGGGCGTCACGCCGGAGCTCGTCGAGGTACTGCTGCTTGTAGCCGTCGAGCTGCTCGTTGGTGAGCCGCTCCCGGATGGTGTCCCTGGCCTCGTCGAAGCTCTTCCCGCCCGCGACGCGCCGCTCCTCGAGCTTGAGCACGTGGAGGCCGGGGCCCGCGCGGACCAGCGAGGAGACCTGGTTGACCTTGAGGCCGAAGGCGGCGTCCTCGAGCGACTTCTGCACGACGCCCCGCCGCAGCCAGCCGAGGTCGCCGCCCTCCTGCGCGCCGGGGCCCTTCGAGACCTCGCGCGCGACCGCGGCGAAGTCCTCGCCCGCGGCGAGCCGCTGGAGCACCTTCTCGCCCTGCGCACGCACCTTCTCGACCTCGGCGGCCGGCGCGCCCTCGGCGAGCGGGAGGAAGATGTGCCGGACGTGGACCTCCTCCTGGCCGGCGAACTCGGCGGCGTTCTTCTGGTAGTAGGCGCGCAGGTCCTCCTCCGAGACCTTCACGCGGCTCCGGACCTTGTAGCCGAGCAGGTTGTAGGTCAGGAGGTTGCCCTTCACCTGCCGCCGGAAGGACTCGCGATCGAGCCCCTGCTGCGCGAGCGCCTCGTCCAGCCGCTTCTCGTCGAGGCCGTTCCGGGTCTTGATGTCCGCGATGGCCGCGTCCACCTGGGCGTCGGTCGGCTCGAGCCCGAGCTCGACGGCCTGCCCGGCCATGAGCTTCTCGGAGACGACGTCGTCGAAGGCGCGGCGGAGGGCCTTGCGGCGGGCGGCGTCGCGCTCGGCCGCCGGGAGCGTCTCGGCGTGGCGGTACTCCTCGCCGGCCCGCTCGACCAGCTCGGTGAGCGTGACGACGTCGCCGTTCACCGTCGCGGCGACGCGGTCGAGGATCACGCCCCCCTGCGCGGCGAGCGCGACGGCGAGGGGGGCGGCGAGGGCGAAGATGGAGGTCAAGGGTTCACCGTGGCGAGGGCCTTCTCGTCGATCTCGATCGGGGTGCGCTTGCGGAGCGTCGCGAGGTAGTCGACCTGCGCCCGCGCGCGCTTCTCCCGGTTGAGCCGCTCCAGGATCTGCCCGCGCACCTGCTCGAGGGTCTGGCGCTGCGCGGGGCGCTTGTCCGTCACCTTGAAGAGGTGGAAGCCGTAGGGAGAGGGCGTGACGTCCGAGACGACGTTCTTCGGCAGCGAGAAGCAGAGGTCGAAGACCTCGGGGAAGCCGGCGCCGCGGACGATGTAGCCGAGGTCGCCGCCGTTCCTCCCCTCCGGCGCGATCGAGGTGCGGCGGGCGAGGTCGGCGAAGCCCTGGGGATCGCGCCGCAGCCGGTCGCGGACCGACGCGGCCTCCTCGCGGGTCGCGACGACGATCTGCGAGACGCGGACCGCCTCGGGCGCCTGGAACTCGGCGGCGTGGTCCGTGTAGTAGCGCTCCACCTCCGCGTCGGTCACCCGGAGCTGGGGGAAGACCTCGTCGTGGAAGAGCTTCTCGATCGTGAGCTGCTCCTTGAGGCGCGCGCGCAGCTCCGACTGGGAGAGCCGCTCCTTGGCGAGGAGGTCGTCGAAGTGCGACCCGGGGTACTCGCTGCGGATGCGGAGGAAGGACCGCTCCACCTGGTCCTCGCCGACGACGATCGAGCGCGTGCGCGCCTCCTGAAGGAGGAGCGCGCGGTCCACGAGGTCCTCGAGGACGCGGCGGCGCGCGACCGCGGGGTCGCCCTCCATCGTCGCGCTGCCGCCGATCGACTGGTCCAGCTCGCGCCGGATCGCCTCGGCCGTGATGGGCTGGCCGTTGACGAGCGCGACGGTCCGGGCGCCGGGGTCGGCGGAGCGGGACGCGGCGCCACCGCACCGGCCGCACGCGGCGGCCAGCACGGTGGCGAGGACGGCGAGGGCGCGGGCTCTCACTTCGCGGGGGCGGCCGGGGCGGGGGCGAGGAGCTGGCCGGGGGGCGACGGGCGCGCGCCGGGCATCATCGGGGGCATCCCGCCGCCCTGCATGCCGGGGTGCATCCCGGGGGGCATGCCGCCCATCGGGCCGGCGCCCGGCTCGACGTCGACCGCGATCTTCTCGAGCGCGGCCTCGTCGACGCGGACGCGCGCCTTCTCCTTGAGCCCCTTCACCCAGCCCTCGAGCTCCTTCTGCTTGCGCTCCCGGGCCAGCCGGGCGCCGAGCTGGTCCTTCACCTGCTCGAACGGGCGGTTGAGCTCCTCCTGGCGCCCGGCCACGCGGACGACGTGGAGCCCCTGGCTGGACTCGAGCACGCCGGAGACGGTGCCGTCCTTCTGCCCGAAGACGGCGGCCGCGAACGTCTCGCCGTAGGCCTTGGCGAGGTCCTCCTGCGACTTGAAGCCGAGGTCGCCGCCGACCGCCTTGGTCGAGTCGTCCTCGGAGTACTTCTGCGCGAGCTGGCCGAAGGCGAGCGGGTTCTTCGCGAGCTGGGCCTTCACCTCCGCGGCGGCCTTCCGGGCGACCGCCGCCTTCGCGGCGCGCGCCGGCGTGCCCGGCGCGGCGAGGAAGCTGATGGCGGCGACGCGGACGCGGGCCGGGCGGTAGTACTCCGCCTTGTTCTTCTCGTAGTAGTCCCGCAGCTCGGCCTCGGGGATGTCCTTGCCGGCCTGGCCGTCCTGGAAGTAGCGCTGGACCAGCTTCTGGACCATCAGCTTGCGGACCGCCGCCTGGACGTCCGGATCGTCGTAGAGCCCCTGTCGCTCCGCCTCGGCGGCGAGCACCTCGAAGCGGACGAGGCCGTCCAGGAACTCCTTCTTCCGCTCCAGCGTGGTGAAGCGGGAGCGGATGATCGGCGACTGCTCCTTGAGCCGCGACTTGAACTCATCGACGGTGATGACGACTCCGTCACCGCGGGCGACCGCAGGCCCGGACTTCTTGGGGCCGCGCTGGCCCTGGCAGGCGGCGACGGCCGCGACGGCGAGCACGAGCGGGAGGATGCGTCGAACCATGGGGGCGAGGCTCCTTGCGGACGAGGGTGGGATCTGTCGCTTTCAACGCGCGGGACCGCGCGATTCTTCCTTGGTATTTCCGCGGCGCGAGCGCACGAAAAAAGAGCACGGAAGGGCGCCCGGATCAAGGACGCGGCGGCCGTCCGCGGCGTCACGGAAGTGCTCCACGGCCCCTCCCGGGAGGCCGAGCGCTCGGCCCCGGAGCCCGCGGTGCCCAGCTCCCTCACCCCGGCCCTCTCCCTCGGTGAGGGAGAGGGGGAAGATCGCCTCTCGCTACGGCTCGCGAGCGCAGCCGGCGAGGTCGCGCAGGACGCCGCGCGCGTGCTCGAGGAGCTCGCGCCCCGCGGCC
>DATIVK010000185.1:0-11666 GCA_035465955.1 Anaeromyxobacteraceae bacterium
CAACGCCAAGAGCGCCGAGGGCGCGATGAAGTACTTCATGGTCGGCGCCTTCGCCACGTCGGTGCTGCTCTACGGCATGGCGCTCATCTACGGCGCGGTCGGCTCGACGTCGTTGTCCGAGATAGCGCGCCAGGCGTCGCACGTCGCCTCGGCGCCGCTGTTCATCATGGGCGTCCTGCTCATCCTCGTCGCGCTCGGCTTCAAGATCTCGGCCGTGCCGTTCCACATGTGGGCCCCCGATGCCTACGAGGGCGCGCCCACGCCGGTCACCGCCTTCATGGCCACCACCGTCAAGGCGGCGGCGTTCGCCACGCTCATCCGCCTGGAGTCGACGGCGTTCGTGCGCCCCGACCTCGCCTACGGCAGCTCGGGCTGGGCGACGATCTGCGCCTGGCTCGCCGTCCTGACCATGACGCTCGGCAACCTGGCGGCGCTCCGCCAGGACAACGTCAAGCGCATGCTCGCCTACTCGTCGATCGCCCACGCCGGGTACCTCCTGGTCGGCGTCCTCGCGGCGTCGGTCGCGGGGGCCCGCGAGAAGGCCCTCTCCGGCATCCTCTTCTACCTGGCGTCCTACACCGCGTCGGCCATCGGCGCCTTCGCGGTCGTCGGCGCCATCGAGAAGAAGGCGCGCCTCGACGACGAGCCGGGTGAGGCGTGGGATCTCGCGCGCTTCTCCGGCCTCGCCCGGCGCCACCCGGGGCTCGCCTTCGTGATGACGGTCTTCCTGCTCTCGATGGCCGGCGTGCCCCCGACCGCCGGCTTCATCGGGAAGCTCTACGTCTTCCAGGCCGCCGTCGGCGCGGAGCTCTACGGCCTCGCGATCTTCGGCATCCTCACGAGCGCGATGGGCGCCTACTACTACCTGCGCGTCGTCGTCTTCATGTACATGAGGCCTGCCGAGGGGGCCGAGGAGGCCATCTCGTCTCCGGCCCTCTCCTTCGCCCTCGCCGCGGCCGCGATCGCGGTCGTGGTCCTCGGCATCGGCGCCGACCCCCTCCTGCGCATCGCGCAGGCGGCCGGCTCGATCATCATGTAGGTCCTGGAGTCATCCCTCTCCCTCGTCGAGGGGAGGATCAGGGGCGCTCGCGGCGACGCGGGCGCCCCTTCGTACATGGGGGGGGGCAGCATCACCAAGAGTGAATGGGGCGGGCAAAAAAGAAGTGCAGAGCGCGGCTGAAGTGGCGGGGGGGGACCGACCTCAACAGGCAGCTCTGCACTTCGACTTCTATACGTAGCAATCCGTGTGCCGCGGAAGGGTAAGACCGGATTGTGACGGCTCTCACACGAACAGCTGTCGTTTCGGGCCGTTAGACGTGCCCCGGCTGGGACACGCCGTACTCATGGCGAAAATCGCACGAGATCCATTGCAGGTCTGAATGCTGGCGTTGCAGAAGTGAAATGCGACGTCAGGAATGGGGCTCGGGAGCCGCCGGAGGCTGCAGGTCGGCCGAGAGGCCGAGCCGCTTCATGCGGCGCCAGAGGGTGGTCGCGGAGATCCCCAGCTCCTTCGCGACGCGGGCCTGATCCCCCTGGCAACGCTCCATCGCCTCCTGGATCGCCATCCGCTCGGCGTCCTCGACGACGTCGGACAGGCGTCGTGGGGCGCCGCTCGGCGCCGGCGCGGGCCCCTCGAGCAGCACGTCGGCCGCGGTGATCTCGGGGCCGGGGGAGAGGGACGCCGCCTGCTCGATGACGTTCTGCAGCTCGCGCACGTTGCCGGGCCAGTCGTGGGCCCGGAGCCGCGCGACGGCGCCGACGGCCAGCGTCTTCTGCGCCCGGGACCGCTCGTTGAAGCGGGCGAGGAAGTGCGAGGCGAGGAGCGGGACGTCCTCCTTCCGCTCGCGCAAGGGGGGCATCCGGAGCGGCACCACGTTGAGCCGGTAGTAGAGGTCCTCCCGGAACCGCTTCTCGGCGATGGCCCGCCGGAGGTCCTGGTTGGTCGCGGCGATGACGCGGACGTCGACCTTGATCGACGTGGACTCGCCCACCCGCCGCACCTCCCCCTCCTGCAGGACGCGGAGGAGCTTCGCCTGGAAGCCGGGGGTGGTCTCGCCGATCTCGTCGATGAAGAGCGTCCCCCCGTCGGCCTCCTCGAACATGCCGCGCCGCGCCCGGACGGCGCCGGTGAAGGCCCCCTTCGCGTGGCCGAAGAGCTCGGACTCGAGGAGCGTCTCGGTGATGGCGGCGCAGTTGACCGCGATGAAGGGGCGCTCGCTCCGGCGGCTGGCCTCGTGGAGCTCGCGGGCGGCGAGCTCCTTCCCGGTGCCCGACTCGCCGGTGACGAGGACCGTCGCGTCGGTCGGACCGACGCGGGCCACCTTGTCGAGGATGGCGCGGATCGCGGCGGACTGGCCGACGAGCCGCGAGCTGGCCGACAGCCGCTGGTGCTCCGCCTTGTAGTAGCGGACCTGGCGCACCAGCCGCCCCTTCTCCTTGGCCATCGCCACCCGGAGCAGGAGCTCATGGGCCTCGAAGGGCTTGTAGAGGAAGTCGCAGGCCCCCGCGCGCACCGCCTCGACGGCCGACTCCACGGTCCCGAAGCCGGTCATCACGATGACCTGGACCTCGGGCGCGTGGTTGATCGCGGCGCGCAGCACCTCGATCCCGCCGCGGTTGGGCATGCGCAGGTCGGTCAGGACGACGTCGAAGCTCTCCGCCTCGAGCCGCTGGATCGCGACCGCGCCGTCCTCCGCCTCCTCGGCCGGGTGGCCCGCCTGCCGGAGGATCATCGCCGTCGACCGCCGCATGTTGGGCTCGTCGTCGACGATCAGGACCCGCCCCTCGGAGGCGGGGGCGCGGGCGTCGGTGAGGGTGGGGGGGGAGTCGATCATCCGGGGGCCATGACAACGGAACCGGGGGCGCTTTTCAACGCTCCCGAGGCGGGGGGAGGGCGCCAGCCGCCGGCGCGAGCGGGAAGCGGAGCACGAAGCGGGTCCCGCCGCCCGGGGCGGTCCCCACCTCGACGGCGCCGCCGTGGACCTCGACGACCTGCTGCACGATGGCGAGCCCCTGCCCGGTCCCGGCGGTCCGGGTGGTGAAGAAGGGCTCGAAGATGCGCGCCCGCACCGCGTCGGGGATCCCCGGGCCGCTGTCGATCACCTCGATCTCGCCGGCCGCCCCGGAGGCCCCCGTGCGGACCCGGAGCCGCCCGCCGCGCCCCATGGCCTGGAGCGCGTTCATCACGACGTTGATGACCGCCTGCCGGACGAGGCCGGCGTCCACGGCGACCGGGGGGAGGTCCTGCGGGAGGTCGAGCCGCGTCTCGATCGGCGTGCGGCACCCGGCGAGCGCTGCGCGGACCGCCTCCTCGACGATCGGCGACAGGGGGGCGGCGCGGATCTCGGCGGTGGGCGGGCGCGCGAAGCCGAGCAGGTCGGTCACGATCCGGTTGAGCCGCTCCGCCTCCTCCCCGACCATCTCGACGAGCGTGCGCCCCTCCTCGTCCCGGGTCGTCGGGTGGCGCCGGAGCATCCCGACCGCGTTGAAGATGACGCCGAGCGGGTTGCGGATCTCGTGGGCCACCGCGGCCGACACGGCGCCGAGCGCGGCGAGCCGCTCCCGCTGCAGCAGCTGCGCCTGCGCCTCCTCCAGCTCGGCGCGGACCGCCTCGAGGTGGTCGAGCTGCCGGCGCGCGGCGGCGTAGAGGCGGGAGTTCTCGACCGCGACGCCGAGCTGCGCCCCGAGCGCCTTGAGGAAACCCCGCTCCTCCTCGGTGAAGGGGTTCGCGGTCCGCCGGCCGAGCACCATGCCCCCGACCGGCTCCCCCTTGGTGAGCAGCGGCACGCCGGCGACGCCGCGGATCCCCTCGCCGCGCATCGCCTCCGCGAACGCCCCCCCCGCCGCCTCGGCGTCCGGGTAGAGGACGACCTCGCGCTCCTCCACGGCGGCGCCGGCGGGGCCGGTGCCGATCCGGACCCGGCGCGCCGCCGGCATCGCGTCGGGCCGCGTCCCGAAGTGCGAGACGCTCAGGAGGTGGTCCTCCTCGCGGAGGAACGCCGCGCCCATCTCGCAGCCGAAGACGTCGGCCATCCGCCGGAGGGCGCCCTCGAGCAGGTAGACCGGGTCGAGCTGCGCGGACGCCAGCGCGAGGTCGTTGAGCAGCGTCAGCTCCGAGACGCGCCGGCGCAGGTCCTCGACGAGGCGGGCCGAGTTGATCACCGAGGCGGTGAGCGCCCCGACGGCGCGCAGGAAGCGCAGGTGGCGCCCGGCCACCGCCCGATCGGCCTCGGCGAACCCCACCGCGAGCACGCCCACGACGCGGGAGCCCACGAGGAGCGGGACCCGGGCGAGCGTGGCGATCCCCATGAGCGCCAAGGGTCGGCGGAACCTCTCGGGGTAGACCGTCGCCTCGACCACGTCGGCGTCGGTCTGCGCCCGGGTGAAGATCGCGGGCGGCTCGACCGGGGCCTGCGCCACGAGCGCCGCGACGTCGTCCGCGACCCCGCGCTGGTGGAGCAGCGTGAGCGACCGCCCCGCGTCGTCGACCACGTAGACGGCGATCCCCCTGCACCCGGTCAGCTCCTGCGCGAGCCGCATCGCCTCGGCGAGGAAGGCCGAGACGTCGGGCGAGCGCGCGGCGAGCCGGCCGATGGCGTCGAGCGCCTGCAGCTCGTCGACGGGGCCCCCCGCGCCCGCGCGGAGCGGCGTCACGGGCGCCCCTCCCCGCGGAGGACGCGCCGCTCGCCGACCCGGAGCGTCACGCGCTCGCGATCGAAGTACTCGGCGAGCGGGATGGCGTACTTGCGCGACGCGCCGACCAGGTCCTTGAACTCCTGCGTGCTGATCTCGCGCCGCTCCCGCAGGAAGGCGACGAGCCGGTCGCGCAGCGCCGCGACCGCCCCGGCGTCGAACCAGAGCTCCGGGGAGGTCCGGACGGCGCGCCCCTCCGCGGCGAGGAGCTTCAGCACCGCCGCGACGTCGGCGGCGCTCGCCTTCACCAGCCCGGGCAGGTCGGCCGCCCACGGCGGCGTGAGCCCCCCGGCCGCGAGGGCGCGCGCCACGGAGTCCTTGAGGCTCGCGCCGCCTCCCCCCCCGGCGGCCGCGTGGCCGCGCCGCCGGACGTGGTCCCCTTCGACGACCAGCTCCCCGCGCTCGGCGAGCCGGGTGAGCAGCCGCTGGAAGAGGCGCGGATCGACGACCGGGGGGAGGGCCGCGCGGAGCGTCTCCCGGCCGATGCCGGCCGCGAGCGGGTGGGCCGCGTGGAACGCGTCGAGCGCGGCGAGGAGCCGGACCTCGAGCCCCCTCGCGACCGGCGCGGCCACCCACGTCCGGTGGTCGCGATCGAAGAGGATCGCCTCGCCCTTCGTCGAGAGCCGCTCCAGCGCGCCCTGGAGGACCTTCGCGCCGAGCCCGGTGGAGCCCGAGAGCGGCTCGACGGCGATCCCCGCGGGGCCGGCCATCTCCAGCACGGCGAGCGTGCGGGTGTCGGCGTCGCCGCGCGCGAGGCGCCCGAGCTGCTCGAGGGACTCGGGGCGCCCCCGGCGGCGACGGGGGGAGCCGACCGCGAGGATCCGCCCGCCGGCGACCGTCCGCCCGCGCCCCTCCAGCGCCGCCGTGCCGCGCAGGATGAAGCGCTGGCCGGGCAGCGCCGCCACGGGCTCCCCGAGCCGCACCTGGACGGGCGCCGTCGCGCCGGGGGCCAGCTCGTCGCGGTCGAGGAGCGCCACCACCGCCGGGACCTGCGCGGTGCCGACGTGGAGGAGCAGCCGCGAGCGGGCGCCGAGCGGCCGCCCCGCGGCGGCGAGGAGCGTCACCTCCGCGTCGAGGACGCGGACGGGGCGCAGCTCGCCGGCCCGCACGAGCGCCTGCCCGCGGTGGATCGCCGACGGCTCGATCCCGGGCACGTTGACGGCGGTCCGCTGCCCGGCGAGCGCGCGCGCGGCCGGGGCGCCGTGGATCTGCACGGTCCGGGCGCGCAGGGCGTCGACGCCGGGGGAGGGGGGGCAGAGCGCCACCGACTCCCCCTCGGCGAGCTGGCCGGAGAGCAGGGTCCCGGTGACGACGGTCCCGAACCCCTTGAGCGAGAAGGCGCGGTCGATGGGGAGCAGGAGGGGGCCGTCCGCGGGGCGCTCGGAGACCTCGGCCGCGACGGCCGTCAGCGCCTCCCGGAGCCGGTCGAGCCCCTCGCCGCTGTTGGCGGAGACGGGGACGATCGGCGCCTCCTCGAGGAAGGTGCCGACGGTGGCGGCGCGGATCTCCTGCTCGAGCAGCGGGAGCCAGTCGGCGCCCAGCGCCGGGAGCAGGTCGGCCTTGGTCACGGCGACCACGCCGCGGGGCACGCCGAGCAGGCGGCAGATGTCCAGGTGCTCGCGCGTCTGGGGCATCACCCCCTCGTCGGCGGCCACCACGAGGAGGACCAGGTCCACGCCGCCGGCGCCGGCGGCCATCGACTTCACGAACTTCTCGTGGCCCGGGACGTCGACCACGCCGGCGACGGTGCCGTCCGGGAGCGCGAGGTGGGCGAACCCGAGCTCGATGGTGATCCCGCGGCGCTTCTCCTCGGAGAGCCGGTCGGTGTCGACGCCGGTGAGCGCGCGGACGAGCGCGGTCTTGCCGTGGTCGATGTGGCCCGCGGTGCCGATGACGAGCCGTTTCATCTGGCGGATCCTCCCCCTTGGCGCCTTCCCCCTCTCCCTCACCGAGGGAGAGGGTCGGGGTGAGGGAGCGGGTCCCCTCCGCCCCTCGCCCTCTCCCTCAGGGAGGGAGAGGGGATGCTGCCTCTCGGGTCAGACCCCCGTCTCGGCCGGGTCGGTGTCGTCGCCGTCGCAGGCGCCACCGTGCCCGGCGTCGGTCTGATCGAGCTGGTAGTCCCAGCCGAACAGGACGAGCTCGCTCGTCTCGACGGCGTGGAAGTCGGGGCGGGCGCCGCCGGGGCGGACCACGAGCGTCGCGCTCCGCACGTCCTTCGCGCCGGCCTTCTTCGCCTGGCGGCGCGCCTTGGCGAGCGTCGCGCCCGTCTGGCAGACGTCGTCGACGACGAGGACGCGCTTCCCCTTGAGCTCGGGGAACTGCTCGGAGGCCTCCGGCATCGGGCTGGCGTCGCGGCGGCGCGACTCGACGCGGACGGGGTAGAAGTCGGTGTCGAGGACCGACGCGACGGCGCTCCCGACGAAGACGCCCCCCTTCGCGATGCCGAGGACCGCCTCGGGCCGGAAGCGCTTCGAGATGCGCGTCGCGAGCTGACGGGCGAGCTCCCCGAAGGTGGCCCAGCCGATCTCGCGCATCGACCGCTTGGGCGCCGACTTCATGCGGGCGGGCGCCTTGAGCCGCTGGAGGGCGTAGCCGTCCGCGAGCGCCATGCCGATGAACTGCTCGTGCTCCGCGCCGGCGGCCTTCTTCGCGGGGCGCGCGCCCTTCCGCGCCGCGCGGGGCGCGGCCTTCCGGGTGGGCTTGCGGGCGGCGGCCTTCTTCGGCGCCGGCTTCTTTCCGGGCTTCTTCCTGGCGGGCGGCATGGCTCGCCTCCTGGTGTCGGGGCCGGTGGTGCCGGCGAGAGTGGAGTGCCCGCAATCTAACACCGGGCGCGCCGGAGGATCACGCCCGGCGCCAAGAATCCTTCACCCGCCCTGCGCCGCGAGCTTCCCGCGGATCTCCCGCAGCTCCGCCTCCTCGAGGACGTACTGCTTCCGGCAGAACTGGCAGTCGATGACCAGCCGGCGCTCCCCCGCGAGCACCTCGTCGATCCCCCCGGGCCCGAGGGCGGAGGCGGCGGCGCGCGCGCGGGCATGGTCGCACCCGCAGCGCCAGGCCACCTCCAGGTCGGCCATCAGCTCGAACCCCCCCCCGAGGACCGCCTCGATCGCGGCCTGCGGGTGCGGATCCCCCGCGAGCGCCTCCCGCACGGCGCCGGCCGCGATCCGGGCGCGGGCGGCCTCGATCGCGCCGTCGTCCCCGTCGGGCAGGCGCTGGACGAGGAGCCCCACCACGTCGCCGAGCGGCTCGTCGCCGTGCGGCAGGACGCAGAGGTCGAGGGCGGTCGCCACCTGCTCGCTGCTCGCGAACCAGCGCCGCAGGTCGGCCGGCAGGTCGAAGGCCTCGAGCTCGACGGTGCTCCGGTAGTAGCCGCCCTCGGTCGTCGGGCGCAGGACGGTCAGGTGGCCGGCCCCACCCATCGCCGCGTGGGCGCCGCGCGACGGGTCGCCCGGGAAGTTGACCTCGGCGTGGCGCACGTAGCCGCGGACGTTCCCCGCGGCGTCGGCGTCCACGAGGAACCCGCCGACCGGGCCGTCGCACTCGAGCTGCAGGTTGACGTGCGCGTCCTCCCGCTTCTGCAGCGCGCCGAGCAGCATCCCGCCGGCGAGCCCCTGCGCGAAGAGCCAGGCGCTGGTCGGGTAGAGGCCGTGGAGCATGCGCGCCAGGCGCGCCGTCTCGGTGACCCGCGCGAGGACGACGCGGACTCCGCGGGCGGGGTAGAGGCCTCGGCAGATGCGGTCGGTCATTGGGGGGCGGAATCTAGCAGGTCCGCAGGACGCTCCGGATGGTGTCGCGCAGGCCGTGGGCCGGGGACCAGCCCAGCTCCCGCGCGGCGCGGGCGCCGTCGACCGTGCAGCCGTACTGCAGGTGGTCGACCTCGTCCGGCGGGAAGACGGCGCACCGCTCGTCCTGGAGCCAGCGGAGGACGGGGCGGAGCAGGAGGTGGGGCACGGGGATGGGGTCGCGCCCCAGCTCTCGCAGGACGGCGGAGAGGGGCAGCTCCCCGGGGCCGACCACGTTGAAGACCCCGCGGACGCCGGGCCGGAGCGCGAGCGCCAGCGCGCGGCAGACGTCCTCCTCGTGGATGAGCTGGAGCATGGGGTCGAACCCGAGGGCGGTGATGGGGCGCGCCAGCCGCAGGTAGCTCGCGGGGGCGTTGCGCACGGTGGGGCCGACGACGTTCACCGGCCGCACGATCACCGTCTCGATCTCCGCGTGGCGCCAGAGGAACGACTGCGCGTACATGTCGATCTCGACGAGGTCGCGCATGTCGCCGCGCCGCGCGGTCGCGAGCAGCGGCGTCTCCTCGCGCAGGAAGCTCGAGTTGTCCGGGGCCGGGCCGTAGACGTTGGCCGAGGAGAGGACGACCACCTTCCGCACGCCGTGCCGCTCGCAGAGATCCAGGAGCCGGCGCGTCCCCAGCACGTTGAGGTCGTGGAGCTCGGTCGTGGCGAGCTCGCGGTCGTGGACGATCCCCATGTGGACGAGCGCGTCGACGCGCCGGGCGGCGAACGGCTCCTCCACCCGCGCCTTGCGCAGGTCGACCTGCCAGTGCTCGACGGGGACGCGGTCGTCGGGGAAGGGGCGGTGGTCGACGCCGATCAGGTCCGCGGAGGGGGCGAGGTGGCGCGCGAGCGCGCGCCCCAGGTTCCCGGAGATCCCGGTGATGGCGACGGTGGGCCGCTCCGCGCCGGGCGCCGTCACCGGAAGATCCCCCGCCGCTCGGCCAGCCCCCGGGCGAGCAGCGCCTCGATGGCGGCGCGGACCCGCGCCACCTTCCCGTCGATCTCGGGATCCTCCGCCTCCGGCGACCCCTCGAAGCGCAGCGGCTCGCCGAACCAGATCCGGTGGCGCGCCGGGAGGGGGAAGGGGATCACCGTGGGGGTGAGCGGGAGGGCGGGCATCGACAGCAGCCGCGCGAGCGGCGCCAGGTTGGCGAGCGACGGGGCCTGCTCCTCCGCCCCGACGAACCCCACCGGCACGATCGGCACGTCCGCCTCGAGCGCGAGCCGCATGAAGCCGCGCCCGAACTTCTGGAGCCGGTACCGCTCCGACCAGGGCTTGTTGAGCCCGCGCACCCCCTCGGGGAACGTGAGGAGCAGCTCGTCGGCGGCGAGGAGGCGCCGGCAGTTGTCGGGGGTGCCGACGACCTGGCCGAGCCGCGCCATGAGCGTCGAGTAGAAGGGGAGGGTGGGGACCCAGCGCTCCACGAGGGCGCGCATCACGCGCGGGGGATCCCGCTCGACGAGCAGCGACATCCCGATCATCGCCGCGTCGAAGGGGAGCTGTCCGGAGTGGTTCGCGACGAGGAGCACGCGCCCCTCCGCCGGGACGCGCTCCACGCCGTGGACCTCGACGCGGAAGTACTTCTTGTAGAGCCAGAGCAGCGGCGCGACCGCGGCGAGGGCGTAGTCGAGGTCGAGCCCGAAGGGATCGATGCCGTACTCGTTCCCCGGCGGCGCCAGCTTCGAGAGGCGGGCGTGGAGCTCGTCGCCCCCCAGCTCATGGGTCCAGGCGCGGAACCGCTCCCGCAGCGTTGCCCCCGGTGGCTCCATGCGCCCTTCATCTACCACCGCGGCCGCCGCCGCGCCGGTCCCCCCGTGGGCACCACTCCTTGAAGGGCGAGCGGAGCCGGTGCTACGGTCCGAATTCCCAGCGATTCCGGCGGGAAGACCCGCGGAGCCGACCCACGCCATGAAGGTCACCTGCCCCCACTGCGGCGCTCTCTACAGCATCGACGACCGCAGGATCCCCGCCACGGGGCTGAACGTGAAATGCCCGAAGTGCGCCGCCGCCTTCCCGGTGCGGCGCGAGGCCGCGCCGCCCGCGCCGCCCGCGGAGGAGCTCTCGTTCGGCGCGCCGCAGGGCGCGATCCCGCTGCCCGCGCCGGAGAACCCGTTCGCGCCCCCACCGCCGGCCGCCGTCGAGGACAACCCCTTCGCCCTCCCGCCGCCCGCCGTCGAGGACAACCCCTTCGCGCTCCCGCCCCCCGCGTCCGCGGGGGAGCCCTTCGCGTTCGAGGAGGTGCAGGGCTCGATCCCGCTCCCGGCGCCGGAGAACCCGTTCGCGCTCCCGCCCCCGGACCTGGCGCCCTCCCCGTTCGACGCGGGACCGGCGGCGCCGTCTCCGTTCGACGCGGCGCCCATCTCGCCGCCGCCCCTGGAGGCTCCGCCGCTCGCCTTCGGCGACATCGAGTTCGACGTCGGCGGCCCCGGGGCCGAGCCGACGGCCCCCCCTGCCGCGCCCCCCTCGCCGGATCCGTTCGGGGCCGCGACTGCCGGCGAGGAGCTCGAGGATCTCTACGGCGCCGAGGGGCCGTCCGCGGCGCAGGGCGGCGACGCGAGCGGCCCGCTCTCGATGGACCAGGGGTTCCACGTCCGCAGGCGCTCCGGCAAGGTCTTCGGGCCGTTCCCGGCCGGCGCGGTCGCCGAGATGCTGCAGAAGGGCGAGCTGCAGGGGAACGAGGACGTCTCCTCGGACGGGGGCGGCTCCTGGAAGCCGATGAGCGCGATCCCGGCGTTCCGCGACGCGGCCGGCCAGGCGCACGCGCCGCCGGTGCAGGCGGTGCCGTCCGTGCCGTTCGGCGCGCGCATGGCGCCGGTGAAGGTCGGCGAGGAGGGGAGGCTCGTCGCGGCGGGGCGCCCGAGGTGGCTGAAGGTCGCGGTCGTCGCCGCGGCCGTCCTGGTCCTCGCGGGCGTCGGCGTCGCGGGCGCCCTCACGCCGTACGGCCTCTTCTTCCACCGGGCGTTCCGCTCGAGCGCCGAGCGGGCGCGCGTCGCCGGCCTGGTCGCGGGCGCGAGGACCGGGCTCTCCCGGGGCGACTTCGCCTCCGAGAAGGAGGCGCTCCGGCAGGCGGGCGACGCCCTCGTCGCCGCCCCGGACGACGCCGAGGCGCGGCTCGCGTACGTCCTCGCCGCCGGCGCGGTCCAGCGGCGTCACGCGGCGCCGCCGGACGCGCTGCAGCGGGCGGCCGA
>DATIVK010000186.1:0-15204 GCA_035465955.1 Anaeromyxobacteraceae bacterium
GTAGTAGCCGTACCGGACGAAGGTGCCGGCGTGGGACAGGTGCATGTCCTGGTACTCGATGGCGCCGGCGTTGATCTTCCCGCGCATCACCGCGTCGGACTGGTAGGGGAACCGGAAGGCGACCGACTCGGCGTCGCCCAGCTCGCGGTCCACCTCCGGGCCGGTCGAGGCGCCGGTGAGGAGCCGGAACTTCAGCTCCCGCCCCAGCGCCCGCTCGGCGCGCGTCCGGCGGGCGAGGGCGGGCGGGACCTCCTTGGGGGCGCCCGCGAAGGTGAAGCCGCTCATGGCGACCGTCTCGCCGTCGCGGATGAGCGCCGCGGCCTCGTCGGCGGTCATGATCTTGCTGCGCAGCGCCTCGCTCAGGATCCTCTCGGTCATGCGGGCTTCCTCCGTCGGTTCTGTGCGTCGTAGTTTACTGTCCGTCAACCTCTTCCGTGTACGCTCGGCGGGCCCGCGCCGGCCGTCCCGGCGCGGGGTGCAACGGCAGGCGGTGGGGTGGGGAGGGCTCAGTCCTTCAGGACGTTGCCCGCGATCACCAGCCGCTGGATCTCGCTGGTGCCCTCGTAGATCTCGGTGATGCGCGCGTCGCGCCAGTGGCGCTCGACGTCGTAGTCCTTCATGTAGCCGTAGCCGCCGTGGACCTGGATCGCCTTGGTGGTGACCCGCCCGGCCGCCTCGGAGGCGAAGAGCTTCGCCATCGCGCTCTCGGCGGAGTGGCGCACGCCGCGATCCTTGAGCCGGGCCGCGCGGTGGACGAGGAGCCGCGCCGCCGCGATCTCGGTCGCCATGTCGGCCAGCATGAACTGGATCGCCTGGAGGTCGGAGATCGGCTTCCCGAAGGCCTTGCGCTCCTTCGCGTAGGCCTTCGCGGCGTCGAAGGCCGCCTGCGCGATGCCGAGGGCCTGGGCGGCGATCCCGATCCGGCCGCCGTCGAGGGTGGCCATCGCGATCTTGAACCCCTCGCCCGGGGCGCCGAGCAGCGCGCCCTTCGGCACGACCACGTCCTCGAAGAAGAGGCTGCAGGTGCCGGAGGCGCGGATGCCGACCTTCTCGTCGGGCTTGCCGCGGGAGAAGCCCTTCGCGTCGGCGGGGACGAGGAAGGCGCTGATCCCCTTGTGCCCCTTGCTGCGGTCGGTCACCGCGAAGAGCAGCACCGCGTCGGCCTGGGGGCCGTTGGTGATGAAGTTCTTCGCGCCGTTGATGACCCACTCGTCGCCGCGGGCGACCGCGACCGTCTTCATCTCCGAGGCGTCGGAGCCGCTCATCGGCTCGGTCAGGGCGAAGCAGCCGAGCTTCTGGCCGGAGGCGAAGGGGGTCAGGAAGGCCTTCTTCTGCTCGTCGGTGCCGTACTTCATCACCGGATCGCAGTAGAGCGAGTTGCTCACGCTCATGGTCACGCCGGTGCTCGCGCAGCCGCGGGAGATCTCCTCCATCGCGACGGCGTAGCTGAGGTTGTCCATCCCCGCGCCGCCCCACTCCTGGGGCACCGCGACCCCCATGAGCCCGAGCTCGCCCAGCTTCTTCACGGCGTCGGCGGGGAAGGTGTGCTCGGCGTCCCAGCGCTTCGCGTTGGGCTTCAGCTCGTTGTCGGCGAGCTCCCGGCAGAGATCGAGGACCTGGCGCTGCTCTTCGGACAGTTCGACGTGCATGTGTTCCCTCCGTGGGTTGCCGCCAGAAGAGCAACCCCCGCGCCAGAGTGCCGCAGGCGCGGAGTGCCGAGCTCCAATCGCCCGGGAAGACGGGGGAAAGCGCCATGGTGACCGGTCCGCTCCGCAGCCGGGCGGCTCGACTCGCTCGTGCCGGCCATGGCACAGCGCTGATTCGCGCGTGGTACAGTGCGGCGCGATGTCCACCTCCGTCGATCGCAAGCCGGTTCTCTGGGCGTTCAGCGTCAGCCGACTGCGCGCCATCTTCGAGAGCGTGGCGGGTCGCTACGCCGACGCCGCGGAGATCCACGTCTTCGACAAGGGCTTCGAGGACGCGGTGCAGCTGGAGCGGGAGCTGATCCGGTCGGGCGAGCGGGTCGACGTCTTCATCGCCGCCGGGGCGAACGGCGCCTACCTCCGCGACCGCGCCCACGTCCCCGTCGCGTTCGTCCAGGGCACGACCGCCGACGTCCTCCACGCCCTCACCGAGGCGCGCAAGCTCTCCCGCCACGTGGGGGTGGTCGTCCACGGGGCGCTCTTCGGCGGCCTCGAGGCGTTCGCCTCCCTCCACGAGCTGGAGCTGGAGCAGCGGGCCTACGAGTCGCCCGACGAGGCCCGCGCCGCGATCGTCGAGCTGAAGGGGCGCGGCGTCGAGGTCGTCGTCGGGTCGGGGCAGGTCTGCGATCTCGCCGAGCAGGAGGGGCTCCGCTCGGTCTTCCTCTTCTCGCGCGACTCGGTGCGCGACGCGATCGAGCGCGCCCTCGCCATCGCCCGCGCCGTCCAGGTCGGCGAGGCGCAGCGCGAGCGGCTCGCGAACGTCCTCGCGCACGTCGAGGAGGGGATGGCGGCGGTGGACCTCGAGGAGCGGATCGAGTGGATGAACCCCGCGATGGAGCGGATCCTCGGCGTGGCGGCCGCCGACGTGGCCGGGCGAAGGCTCTCGGCCGTCTCGCCCGACCTGACGCTCGCGCGCGTCCTCGCCACGGGGTGCGCCGAGCTCGAGGCGGTGCAGAAGCTCGGGGATCGCACGCTCGTGGTCAACCGGTCGCCGGTCCGCACGCAGGGGGTCCAGACCGGCGCCGTGGTCACCTGCCAGGACGCGCGGACGATCCAGCGGCTCGACCGCGGCATCCGGACCCAGTACCGGCCCCGGCGCTTCGTGGCGCGCTACCAGCTCGCGTCGATCATCGGCGGCTCGCCGGCCGTGGAGCGCGTCCGGGCGCTCGCGGAGCGGTACGCGCGGACCGACTCCACGGTCCTCGTCACCGGCGAGACGGGGACGGGCAAGGAGGTCTTCGCGCAGGGGATCCACAACGCGAGCACGCGCCGGGATCGGCCGTTCGTCGCGATGAACTGCGCCGCCTTCCCCGAGACGCTCCTCGAGTCGGAGCTCTTCGGCTACGAGGAGGGGGCCTTCACCGGCTCCCGCCGCGGCGGCCGCGCCGGGATGTTCGAGGCGGCCCACGGGGGGACGATCTTCCTCGACGAGATCGGCGACGTCCCGCTCTCGCTCCAGACGCGGCTGCTGCGCGTGCTCCAGGAGCGGCAGGTGATCCGGCTCGGCAGCAACGACCCGACGCCCGTGGACGTCCGCGTGATCGCCGCGACCCACCGCGACCTCCGGGGCGCGGTCGAGGAGGGGATCTTCCGGGCGGACCTCTTCTATCGCCTGAACATCCTGCCGCTGCACCTGCCGCCGCTGCGCGAGCGGCGCGACGACGTGGTCGTCCTCGCGGCCGACCTCCTGCACCGGGCGCTGCTCCGGCTGGGCGCCGCCGGGCTCCAGGCGAGGCTCGTCTCGCTCCTCGAGCCGCACCTGAAGGCCTACGCCTGGCCGGGGAACGTCCGCGAGCTCGAGAACGTGATCGAGCGGGTGGCGGTCTTCTTCGCGGATCGCGACGCGGCGGCGGCCCCCGGCGACGAGGACCTGCGCGCGGTGCTCCCCGAGCTCTTCGCGGTCCCGCGGGAGGTCCCGCCGCCCGCCGAGGCCGGGCCCGCGGCGGCCGGGACCCGCTTCCGCGAATCCCGCGACGCCCACGACAAGGCGGTCATCCGGCGCGTGCTGGAGGAGTGCGGCGGGAACCAGACCGAGGCCGCGCGGCGGCTGGGGATCGGCCGCTCCACCCTCTGGCGCAAGCTGATGGGCTGAGGCTCCGCCTTCGAGGGCGGGGGCGAGACCCGCCGTGCCACCCTCGGCACGCGGGTGTTTCAGCAGCGGGCGCGCGCCGCGCCCCGCCGTGCGGAGCGCACGGCCCGCCGTTACGAAATCCCCGAGTCGCTTCGGCGTGATGCGCGTTCCCGCGCCCCGCCCGGGCTCCGCTGGCCCGCTCGTTGCTCTCTCTCCGCACGCCATGCGGCTCCGGGGTGGCACCCGGCGAGGCCCCGCGGTGGAGCCCTTCGCCGGGTGCCGCCTTCGGCGGCGAGGAGGAACGGATGAAGGAAGTCTTCGTGGTCGACGCGGCGCGCACCCCGTTCGGATCGCTCGGCGGCGCGCTCGCCGACGTGCCCGCGCCGCGGCTGGCGGCGCCGGTCATCGCGCGGCTGCTCGAGCGCGGCGGCGTGAGGCCGGAGCAGGTGGAGCGCGTGCTGATCGGCGAGGTCCTGACGGCCGGCGTGGGGCAGGCCCCCGCGCGCCAGGCGATGCGGGCGGCCGGGCTGCCCGACTCCGTCCCAGCGACGACCGTCAACAAGGTCTGCGGCAGCGGCCTCGAGGCGATGGCGCTCGCCGCCGCCTCGATCCGGGCCGGGGACGTCGAGATCGCGGTCGCCGGCGGGATGGAGAACATGTCCCTCGCGCCGTACGCCCTCGCCCGCGCCCGCCAGGGCTACCGGCTGGGCAACGGCGAGGTGACCGATCTGCTGGTCGGCGACGGGCTGACCGACCCGTACGACGGGCGCCACATGGGGGCGGTCGCGGACGCGGCGGCGGCGCGGACGGGCATCGACCGCGCGGCGCAGGACGAGTACGCGATCCGCTCCTACCGGCTCGCCCAGCAGGCGATCGAGGGCGGGATCTTCGAGGAGGAGCTCGTCCCGGTCCGGAGGAGGGCCGGCAAGGGCGAGGAGACGGTCGCGCGCGACGAGGAGCCCTTCCGCGTCGACCTCGCGAAGCTCCCGCGCCTGCGGCCGGTCTTCACGGAGGGCGGGACGGTGACGGCCGGCAACGCGTCCAGCATCAACGACGGCGCCGCGCTCGCGCTCCTGGCGAGCGGCGAGGCGGTGAAGTCGCTCCGGCTCGCGCCGAAGGCGCGGCTCGTCGCCACGGCGACCCACTCCATGTCCCCGGACCGCTTCACCGACGCGCCGGTCGGCGCGATCGAGGCGGTCTGCCGGCGGGCGGGGCTGAAGCTCGCCGAGATCGACCTCTTCGAGATCAACGAGGCCTTCGCCCTCGTCCCCCTGATCGCCATCCGCGAGCTGCGCCTGCCGCCGGAGAAGGTGAACCCGAACGGCGGCGCCGTCGCCATCGGTCACCCGATCGGCGCGAGCGGGGGTCGCCTCGCGGCGACGGTGGTGCGCGAGCTGCGGCGGCGGGGGCTCCGTTACGGGCTCGCGACGCTCTGCATCGGCGGCGGCGAGGCGGTGGCGGCCATCTTCGAGCGGATCTGACGGCCGCGGGCGTGAACGGGAACGAGGGAGCGAACCGATGATCGGGAAGGTCGGCGTGGTCGGCGCGGGGCAGATGGGGGGCGGCATCGCCCACGTCTTCGCGCAGCGTGGCTTCGAGGTGGTGCTGCACGACGTCTCGGAGGCGCAGCTCGAGAGGGCGAAGCGGCTGATCGGCGAGAACCTGGAGCGCCAGGCGAAGAAGGGGGCGGTGGAGGCGGCCGCGATCCCGGCCATCCTCGGGCGCATCTCGCTGGTCCGGGGCTTCTCCCCGTTCGCGGAGTGCGGGCTCGCCGTGGAGGCGGTCTCGGAGCAGGAGCCGCTGAAGCTGGAGATCTTCCGGAAGCTCGACGCGGCGCTGCCCGCGGGGGCGATCCTGGCGTCCAACACCTCGTCGATCCCGATCACCCGGCTGGCGTCCGCGACCGGGCGCGCCGACCGGGTCATCGGCATGCACTTCATGAACCCCGTCCCGGTGATGGGGCTCGTGGAGGTGATCCGCGGCCAGGCCACGAGCGACGCGACCTTCGAGGAGGTGGCCGGGCTCGTGCGGGCGCTCGGGAAGGAGCTGGCGGTCTCGCAGGACTACCCCGGCTTCATCGTGAACCGGATCCTCATCCCGATGATCAACGAGGCGGCCTTCGTCGTCTACGAGGGGATCGCGACGCCGGAGGACGTGGACAAGGGGATGAAGCTCGGCACCAACCAGCCGATGGGACCGCTGGCGCTCGCCGACCTGATCGGCCTCGACACCGTCCTCGCGATCATGCGGGTGCTCCACGACGGCTTCGGCGATCCGAAGTACCGCCCCTGCCCCCTGCTCGTGAAGCTGGTCGACGCCGGCCGGCTCGGCCGCAAGACGGGGCGCGGCTTCCACGCCTACGCGAAGTGACGGGGACCTCCATGAGCACGATCCTGAGAGCCGACGAGGCGGCGGTCGCGACCCTGACGGTGAGCCGCCCGGCCAACCTGAACGCCCTCGACGCCGCGACCCTCGCCGACCTCGACGCGCGGCTCGCCGAGCTGGAGCGGGACCCGGCGATCCGGGCCGTGATCCTGACGGGGGACGGCCCCAGGGCCTTCGTCGCCGGGGCCGACATCGAGGCGATGGCGCCGATGGGGGCGACGGAGGCGCGCGCCTTCGCGACGGCCGGCCACCGCGTGATGCTCCGGCTCCAGCGGCTCCCGAAGCCGGTGATCGCGGCGGTGAACGGCTTCGCGCTCGGCGGCGGGCTGGAGCTCGCGCTCGCCTGCGATCTCGCCTGGGCCTCGGAGAGCGCGAAGCTCGGCTTCCCCGAGGTGACGCTCGGGGTCATCCCGGGCTTCGGGGGGACCCAGCTGGCGGCGCGGGTCGCCGGGCCGGCGCGGGCGCGGGAGCTCGTCTACTCGGGGCGGCTCCTCACGGCCGCGGAGGCCCTCGAGTGGGGGCTCGTGAACCGCGTCCTGCCGACGGCGGAGCTGCTCCCCGCGGTGAAGGAGCTGGCCGCGCGGATCGCCGCCAACGCCCCGCTCGCCGTCGCCGCGGCGAAGGAGGCGATCTCCGCCGCGCTGGACGTCGTCCTCGAGGACGGCCTGCGCCTCGAGGCGGCGCACTTCGGCGCCCTCTTCGCCACCGCGGACCAGAAGGCCGGCATGGAGGCCTTCCTCGCGAAGGCGAAGCCCTCGTTCGAGGGTCGGTAGGAGCGCGACCGATGGACGCCACCCGGGAGATCTACTGGAACGTGGGGCGCGGCGTGATCGCCCCGATGTACGCCGTCGCCCTCGCGGCGGCCGCGGTCTTCGCGTGGGGGCTCCGGCAGCGGCTCCGGGTCTGGCGGCTCGGCGCGCCGGAGGCGCGGCTCCAGCCGTGGGGGGCGCGGCTCGCCGGCGCCGCCCGCGCCGTGCTGGGGCAGGGGACGGTGCTGCGGGCCCTCCTCCCCGGGTCTGCCCACGCCCTGCTGCTCTGGTCCTTCCTCCTGCTCTTCGCCGGGACGCTCCTCGTCATGGCGCAGGCGGACCTCACGGCGCCGCTGCTCGGCGTCACCTTCCTGCGCGGCGGCTTCTACCGCGCGTACTCGCTGGCGCTCGACGTGGCGGGGCTGGTCGCCGTCGGCGCGGTCGCCGTCCTCCTGGCGCGCCGCCTCGCGCTGCGCGGGCGGCTCGAGACGCGGGCGGCCGACCTGGCCGTCCTCGCCGCGCTGCTCGCGATCCTGCTCACGGGCTTCGCGACGGAGGCGGTCCGGATCGCGGCGACCGAGCTGCGCGACGCCCCGGATCTCGCGCGCGCCTCCCCCGTCGGCCGGCTGCTCGCCCTCCCGCTCGCCGGCTGGGACGGCGGGGCGCTCCGCGCGCTCCACCGCGCCCTCTGGTGGGGCCACCTCCTGCTCGCCGCCGCCGCCCTCGCGGCCATCCCCTTCACGAAGCTCCGGCACGTGGTCGTGACGCCGGCCGGCCTCTTCGCCGGCGACCGGCGGCCGCGCGGCGCCCTCGCGACGCTCGACCTCGAGGCGGAGGGGGTCGAGCGGTTCGGCGCGGCGACCGTGGGCGACCTGTCGTGGAAGGACCTGCTCGACGCCGACGCCTGCACCGGCTGCCAGCGCTGCCAGGACCGCTGCCCGGCCCACGCGTCCGGGAAGCCGCTCTCGCCGATGCGCCTCGTGCGGCAGGTGGGCGAGGCGGCCCGGGCCGGCGGCGCCGGCGCGGCGCTCGTCGCGGAGATCGGCGCCGACGCCATCTGGTCCTGCACCACCTGCTACGCCTGCCAGGACGGCTGCCCGGCCGGCGTCGAGCACGTGGGGAAGGTGCTCGCCCTGCGCCGGAACCTCGCGCTCATGGAGGGGGCCTTCCCCGGCGAGGAGGTCCGCACCGCCGCCGACCACGTCGAGGTCAACGGCAACCCCTTCGGCTTCGACCACGCGGCGCGCGGGGACTGGGCGAAGGAGCTCGGGGTGCCGGTCGTCGCGCCGGGGGAGGCGGCCGGGGTGGAGGTGCTCTACTTCGCCGGCTGCCAGGCCTCCTTCGACCGGCGGGCCCGGGAGGTGGCGAAGAGCTTCGTCCGGATCTGCCGCGCCGCCGGGGTCTCCGTGGGCGTCCTCGGCAAGGAGGAGCGCTGCTGCGGCGAGCCGCTGCGCAAGCTCGGCAACGAGTACCTCTACCAGCAGGCGGCCCGCGCCAACATCGAGGCGATCCGGGCCCGCGCCCCGCGCCGGATCGTCACCACCTGCCCGCACTGCCTCCAGTCCCTCGGGTTCGACTACCGGGACCTCGGGCTGGAGGTGGAGGTGGAGCACCACTCCACCTTCGTCGAGCGGCTCGTCGCGGAGGGGCGCCTGAAGCTCGCCCCGGGCGCGCTCGAGGTCACCTACCACGACCCCTGCCAGCTCGGCCGGTACCGCGGCGTCTACGACGCCCCCCGCCGGCTCCTCGGCGCCGCGGGCGCCACCGTCGTGGAGATGGCGCGGTCGCGGCGGGACGCCGCCTGCTGCGGCGCGGGGGGAGGGCGGATGCTCGCCGAGGAGCGGCTCGGCACGCGGATCAACGCGGCGCGCGTGGAGATGGCGCGCGAGACCGGCGCGCCGGTGATCGCGGCCGCCTGCCCGTTCTGCCTGTCGATGCTGGAGGACGGGATCAAGGCGGCCGGCGAGGGAGAGCGGATGGTCGCCCGGGACGTGGCGGAGATCGTGGCCGAGAGGCTCGGAGGATAGCGGATGAAGATCCTGGTGTGCGTGAAGCAGGTCCCCGACATGAGCTCGCGGTTCGCGCCGGACGGCGCGGGCACGTGGTTCGCGGAGGCCGACCTGGCCCATCGAATCAACGAGTACGACGAGTGCGCGATCGAGCAGGCGATCCAGCTCAAGGAGCAGCTGGGCGGCGCGCCGGAGGTCACGGCCCTCTCCATCGGCCCGGCGCGGGTCGGGGAGGCGCTGCGGAAGGCCCTCGCGATGGGGTGCGATCGGGCGGTGCAGGTGGACGAGCCCCAGCCGTCGCGCCTCGACCCCTGGCAGGTGGCCTCGATCGTCGCCGCCCACGCGTGCGCCGTCGGCTACGACCTCGTCCTCACCGGGATGCAGTCGCAGGACCGCGGCTCGGGCCAGGTCGGCGTGCTGGTCGCGGAGCAGCTCGGGATCCAGGCCGTCACCACCGCCGTCTCGTTCGAGCACGCGGACGGCGCCGTGACCGTGCGCCGCGAGCTGGAGGGGGGGGCGCGGGCGCGGGTCCGGGTGCGGCTCCCCGCCGTCGTCACCTGCCAGCTCGGCCTCAACGTGCCCCGCTACCCGACCCTCCCGAACATCATGAAGGCGAAGAAGAAGCCGCTCGACGTCGTGCCCGCGGCGTCGCTCCTCTCGGCGGAGCCGCTCGCGCGCACGGCGCGCTTCTTCGCGCCCTCGCGGAGGACCGGGCAGGTGATGGAAGGACCGGTCGACCAGCTGGTCGACCGGCTGGTGGCCCTCCTCGGCGAGAAGGCCGGGGCGAAGCGACAGGAGAGGACATGAAGGCGCTCGTCGTCTGTGAAGCCAGGGGTGGGAAGGCGCTCGACACCACGTTCGAGCTGCTCGAGGTCGCCTCGCGCCTCGGCGCGGAGCCGGTGATGTTGCTCGTCGGCGAGGCCAGCGCGATCCCCGCGGCGGCGGGGCGGCTCCTCCTCGCCGAGGTGGAGCGCGCCGACGCGTACGATCCCGGGCTGCACCGGAACGCGGTGGTGGAGGCGGTCCGGCGGGTCGAGGCCGACGTCGTGCTCCTCCCGCACTCCTCGTACGGCTGGGACCTGGCGCCGCGGGTCGCCGCGGCGCTGCGGGCGGCCCAGGTCTCGGAGCTCGTCGCGCTGGCCGAGGGCGGCGGGCTGGAGGTGGCCTGCTGCAACGGGAAGATGCGGCGCGTCGTCCAGCCGGCGACGGCGAAGGTGGTGGTGACGGTCCAGCCCGGCGCGTTCCCGGCGGGCGGCGCGCGCGGTGGCGCGCCGTCGATCGAGGGGATCCAGGCCGCGCCGGCCGCCCCCGGGATCGAGCACCTGGGGCACGAGGCGCCGTCCGCGCGGGAGGTCGATCTCGGGCGCGCGAGCGTCATCGTCAGCGCCGGCCGCGGCGTGGGGAAGAAGGAGAACGTCGGCGTCGTGGAGGCGCTCGCCCGCGCCCTCGGGGGCGAGCTGGCGGCGAGCCGGCCGGTCGTCGACTCGGGCTGGGTCGGGGCGGACCGGCAGGTCGGCAGCACCGGCCAGACCGTCGCCCCGAAGCTCTACGTCGCCTGCGGCATCTCGGGGGCGGTCCAGCACCTCGCCGGCATGAAGGGGGCGGAGTACGTGGTGGCGATCAACAAGGATCGCGACGCCCCCATCGGCGAGGTCGCCGACGTGCTGGTGGTCGCCGACCTGCTCCAGCTCGTGCCGGCCTTGACTGCGCGCCTGCGTCAGTGAGGATGGGCGGGCGCGGCGAGCCGCTCGCCGGGAGCCCAAATGAACTTCGACCCCACGCCGGAACAGAAGCAGATCCAGGAGACCGCCCGGGACTTCGCGCGCGCCGAGCTGGAGCCCGTCGCCGCCGCGCTCGACCGCGCCTTCGACCGGCGGGTCTTCGTGGGCAACCTCACGAAGCTCGCCGAGCTGGGCTTCATGGGGATGGGGATCCGCCGCGAGTGGGGCGGGGCCGAGACCGGCGCCGTCGCCTTCAGCCTCGCGATGACCGAGCTCGGCCGCGCCTGCGCGGCGACGGCGGTCACCACGTCGGTGACCAACATGGTCGCCGAGGTCATCCAGGCGGTCGGGAACGACGAGCAGAAGCGCGCCTACCTCCCCCGGATCTGCTCGGGGGAGTTCCCCGCCGCGAGCTTCGCCCTGACGGAGACCGGCGCCGGGTCCGACCCGGCCGGCATGAGCACGTCGGCGGTCCTCGACGGCGGCGAGTGGATCCTGAACGGCGAGAAGCACTTCATCACCAACTCCCCGTTCGCCGGGGTCTTCGTGGTCTGGGCCGTCACGGATCGCGCCGCGCCGAAGGGGAAGGGGATCAGCTGCTTCCTCGTGGACGCGGGGACGAAGGGGCTCGAGCTCGGCCGCCACGAGGACAAGATGGGGCAGCGGGCCTCCCAGACGACGGATCTCCGCTTCGAGGACTGCCGGATCCCGAAGGGCGCCCTCCTCGGGAGGCTGAACGACGGCTTCCGGGTCGCCGTCAACGAGCTGAACGGGGGGCGCATCGGCGTCGGCTCGATGGCGCTCGGGATCGGGCTGGCGGCGATGGACTTCGCGACGCGCCACGCCCACCAGCGCGTCCAGTTCAACGAGAAGATCACCTCGTTCGAGGCGATCCAGTGGATGATCGCCGACTCGTACACCGACCTCGAGGCGGCGAGGCTGCTCGTGCTGAGCGCCGCGTTCCGCAAGGACCAGGGGCGCCCCCACGCGCGCGAGGCGGCGATGGCCAAGCTCTTCGCCACCGAGGCGGCCAACCGCGCCTGCTACGACGCGATCCAGATGATGGGGGGCTACGGGTACACCCGCGACTTCCCGCTCGAGCGCTACGCCCGGGACGTCCGGATCACCTCGATCTACGAGGGCACGAACGAGATCCAGCGGCTCATCGTGGCGCGCGAGACGCTGAAGACGGTCGCCTGACCCGCCTCCAGGGGCGTGGCCCGCGCCGCGTCACTTCTGACGCAACTGTTTCACTCCGGGGCTCCCACCGACGGGGCGGGGGATCGTGCCGCGCCGCGTCGCGCGGCAACCGCCGAAAACCACTGACCTTCACCGGCCTCCGGGAGGGCGGCGCGCCGTGGCGCAGCCGTTGCTTATCTACCGATTGAACCCCGACGCCCGAACCCCGACCCGAGGTCCTGGATGAAAGAAGACGCCGTGTACCGCCCGGTCAACAAGATCCGGATCGTCACCGCCGCCTCGCTCTTCGACGGCCACGACGCCTCCATCAACGTGATGCGCCGCATCATCCAGGCGAGCGGCGCCGAGGTGATCCACCTCGGTCACGACCGGAGCGTGGCCGACATCGTCGACTGCGCGGTCCAGGAGGACGCCAACGCCGTGGCCGTCACCTGCTACCAGGGCGGCCACATGGAGTTCTTCAAGTACATGCGGGACCTCCTGGTGGAGCGCGGCTGCGGCCACGTCCGGATCTTCGGCGGCGGCGGCGGCACCATCCTGCCGGCGGAGATCGAGGAGCTCCAGCGGTACGGGATCACCCGCATCTACCACCCGGACGACGGGCGGGCGATGGGGCTGCAGGGGATGATCGACGACCTGCTCTCGAAGTGCGACTTCCCCGTGGGGCGCGAGCTCGACGGCGAGCTGGCGCTGCTCGGGACGCGCAGCCCGCGGGCCATCGCGCGGGTCATCTCTGCCGCCGAGAACTTCGGCGACCTCCACGCGGCCGCCCTCGCCGAGGTGCGCCGGGCGGCGGCCTCGTCGCGCACGCCGGTGCTGGGCGTCACCGGCACCGGCGGCGCCGGCAAGAGCAGCCTCGTCGACGAGCTGGTGCGACGCTTCCTGCACGACTTCGACGACCGGACGGTCGCCGTCATCAGCGTCGACCCCTCCAAGCGGAAGACGGGCGGCGCGCTCCTCGGCGATCGGATCCGGATGAACGCGATCCAGAGCGACCGCGTCTTCATGCGCTCGCTCGCCACGCGGCAGAGCAACGCCGCGGTGTCGCGCCACCTGCGCGACGCGGTCGACGTCGTGCGCGCCGCCGGCTTCGACCTCGTCATCGTGGAGACGAGCGGCATCGGGCAGAGCGACACGGAGATCGTCGAGCACGCGGACCTCAGCCTCTACGTGATGACGCCCGACTACGGCGCCGCGACCCAGCTCGAGAAGATCGACATGCTCGACTTCGCGGACGTGGTCGCGCTCAACAAGTTCGACAAGCGGGGCGCGCAGGACGCGCTGCGGGACGTCCGCAAGCAGTACCGGCGCAGCCGGCTGGCCTTCGACGGCCCGGACGAGGCGCTGCCGGTCTACGGGACGGTCGCGCCCCAGTTCAACGATCCGGGGATGAACCGGCTCTACCGGGCGGTCATGGAGCGGCTCGCGGAGCGGACCGGCGCCCCGCTCCGGCCCCGGCTCGCCGCGGGCGTCGACGCGCCGCGCGCGGTCGCCGCCATCCCGCCGGCGCGCACCCGGTACCTCTCCGAGATCGCCGAGGGCAACCGGCGGTACGACGCCGGGATCCTGGCCCAGGCCGAGGTGGCGCAGCGGCTCTGGGCGGTCCGGAAGACGCAGGAGACGCTCGCCGCCGGCGGCGGCGCGGAGGACGCGCCGCTCGCGGAGGCGCTGGCGAGGCGGGGCGCCGCGCTGGCGCGGGCGCTCGAGCCGGGCACCCTCGCGCTCCTCGAGGGGTGGCCGGAGCGCGCCCGGCGCTACCGGGAGGAGTGGTACGCGTTCACCGTGCGCGACCGCGAGGTGAAGGTGGCCACGCACCACCGCTCGCTCTCCGGGACGCGGGTCCCCAAGATCTCCACGCCGCGCTTCGAGGCCTGGGGCGATCTGCTGCGGTGGCTCGGGCAGGAGAACCTGCCGGGCGAGTTCCCCTACACGGCCGGCATCTACCCGTTCAAGCGGGAGGGGGAGGATCCGACGCGCATGTTCGCCGGGGAGGGTGGCCCCGAGCGGACCAACAAGCGGTTCCACTACGTCAGCGCCGGGATGCCGGCGAAGCGGCTCTCCACCGCCTTCGACTCGGTGACGCTCTACGGCCACGACCCGGATCCGCGCCCCGACGTCTACGGGAAGATCGGCAACGCCGGCGTCAGCATCTGCTGCCTCGACGACGCGAAGAAGCTCTACTCGGGCTTCGACCTGGCGGACCCCCGGACCTCGGTCTCGATGACCATCAACGGGCCGGCCCCCGCGATGACCGCGTTCTTCATGAACGCCGCGGTCGACCAGCAGTGTGAGCGCTGGATCCGCGAGCACGGGCTCCTCGGCGAGGTCGAGGCCCGGCTGAAGGCGCGCTGGGACGACCGGGGCCTCCCGCGCCCGCGGTACGACGGCGCGCGGCCGCACGGGAACGACGGGCTGGGGCTGCTGCTCCTCGGCGTGACCGGCGACGAGGTGCTGCCGCGCGACGTCTACGAGCGGATCCGGGGGGAGACCCTGCGGGCGGTGCGCGGCACCGTGCAGGCCGACATCCTCAAGGAGGACCAGGCGCAGAACACCTGCATCTTCTCCACCGAGTTCGCGCTGCGGCTCATGGGGGACGTGCAGCAGCACTTCATCGACCAGGGGATCCGGAACTTCTACTCGGTCTCGATCTCCGGCTACCACATCGCCGAGGCGGGGGCGAACCCGATCACCCAGCTCGCGCTCACGCTCTCCAACGGCTTCACCTACGTGGAGCACTACCTGTCCCGCGGGATGCGCGTCGACGACTTCGCCCCCAACCTCTCCTTCTTCTTCAGCAACGGGATGGACCCCGAGTACGCGGTGCTCGGGCGGGTGGCGCGGCGCATCTGGGCGAAGGCGATGAAGCTCCGGTACGGCGCCAACGAGCGGTCGCAGATGCTGAAGTACCACATCCAGACGTCGGGCCGGTCGCTCCACGCGCAGGAGATCGGCTTCAACGACATCCGGACGACGCTGCAGGCGCTCTACGCCATCTACGACAACTGCAACTCGCTCCACACCAACGCGTACGACGAGGCGATCACCACGCCCACCGAGGAGTCGGTCCGGCGCGCGATGGCGATCCAGCTCATCATCAACCGCGAGCTGGGGCTGGCGAGGAGCGAGAACCCGCTCCAGGGCGCCTTCGTCGTCGAGGAGCTGACCGACCTCGTGGAGGAGGCCGTCCTCGCGGAGTTCGACCGGATCAGCGAGCGCGGCGGCGTGCTCGGCGCGATGGAGACGATGTACCAGCGCGGGAAGATCCAGGAGGAGAGCCTGCGCTACGAGCAGCTGAAGCACTCCGGCGAGTACCCGATCGTCGGCGTGAACACGTTCCTCTCCTCGGAGGGCTCGCCCACGGTCGTC
>DATIVK010000187.1:0-2923 GCA_035465955.1 Anaeromyxobacteraceae bacterium
CCCTCCGAGGCCGATCTCTTCGGCGCCCCGGCCTCCTCCGAGGCGTCTCCGGCCCCTGCGCCGCCTCCGCCGGCCGCCGACGGCGGCGGACGTGACGAGGCGATCCTGGGCGGCGCACGGGGCGCGCACCCCTCGGGCGCCATCTCGGCGGCGCAGGAGAACCCGCTCGCGATCGGCGGGCTCGCCTACCTCCGGGCGCTGACGACCTGGAACCGCGGCGTGCCGCCGTCGAGCTGGGCCCTCTCGGCGCCGCTGCTGACCGACCTCTACGCCGACGCCCGCCCGAACGACCGCGTCCGGGCGTACGCGCTGGGGCGGCTCACCTACGATCCGACCGTCCCCGAGCGGGCGGTGGAGTCGCTCGGCGGCCGCGCGGAGCAGACGCGGGTGCAGCTCGATCAGCTCTGGCTCAACTTCGACGTGGAGCGGAAGGTCTTCGTCACCGTCGGCAAGCAGCACGTGAAGTGGGGGACGGGCCGCCTCTGGAACCCCACCGACTGGCTCCACCCGGTGCGCCGGGATCCGCTCGCCCAGCTCGACGTCCGGACGGGCGTCACGATGGTGAAGGCCCACGTCCCGTGGGAGGCGCGCGGCTGGAACCTCTACGGCGTGCTGGTGGTCGAGGACCTCGCCGGCCGCCCGGGCGCCGGCTACGCGACGCTGACCGCTCCCGAGCCGGAGAGCCCCAACGCTCTCGGTCACGTGGGCGTGGGCGGGCGCGCCGAGACCGTCTGGGGCCCGGCCGAGGTCGGGCTCGACGCCGTCGCGCAGCGGGGGCACAAGCCGAGGTTCGGCCTGGACGCCTCCTTCCCGCTCGGGGCGCTCGACGTCCACGGCGAGCTGGCGCTCCGCTCCGGGAAGGACGCGCCGCGCTGGACCCTCCGGCCCGGTGGCGACCGGCGCGACCTCGCCGCCTGGCAGGCGGGGGAGTGGCGCCGGGTGACGCCGGCCGTGATGGCGGGCTTCGAGTGGGCCTGGAAGTACTCGGACGAGGATCTCATCCGGACCGGGGCCGAGTACTTCTTCGACGACGCCGGCTACGACGACGCCCACGTCTACCCGGTCCTCCTCGCCTCGCCCCTCATCAGCGGGGACACCCGGGCGGCGTACACGCCCTTCTACATCGGCCGGCACTACGCCGGCGTCTTCGTGAACGTGCCGAAGCCCGGCAGCTGGAACGACACGAGCTTCACGCTCACCGTGGTCGCCAACGTGTCGGACGGCTCGGGCGTCGTCCGGCTCGATCACTCGGCGCTCGTGAACACGTACCTCACGGTCGAGACCTACGTCGCCGGCCACGTCGGCAAGCAGGGGGGCGAGCTCCGGTTCGGCGGCACCATCCCGCCCCAGTCGCTCCTCGGCACGCCGTCGTTCACCATCCCGACCGCCGTCCTGGATCTCGGCGTCGCCCTTCGCGTCACGCTGTAGCGCCGCCCCGGTCCGCCCCGGGGGCGCGGCCCGACCAGGAGGCGCCCCGAATTCCCGCGCCCCGGCCCTCGGCCGATGGGCTCCCATTGGCTGCCGGCGCGAGACGCCCGGACGAGGTGACCGATGGCCCAGCTCGGAATGGTGCGGGAGACCAACCTCTCCTACGACGACGTCCTGGCGAAGCTGCCCGACCTGCTCAAGGAGGAGGGGTTCGGCGTGCTGACGCGGATCGACGTGAAGGCGACGCTCAAGGAGAAGATCGGCGTCGACTTCCGGCGCTACCAGATCCTCGGCGCCTGCAACCCGAAGTTCGCCCACCAGGCGCTGACGATCGACCCTTCGGTCGGCGTCCTCCTGCCGTGCAACGTGACCGTCTACGAGCGCGACGGCGGCGGCACGACGGTCCGGGCCATCGACCCGATCCAGACGATGGCCGGCGCCGACGCGCGGTTCGCCGAGGTCGCCGGCCAGGTCCGCGAGCGGCTCGCGCGCGTGATCGGGCGGCTCGGCTGACGTCCGGCGGCGGTCCCGCCGGCGCCGAGGCGGGGCGAACCCTTCCCTCCCCGGCCGGGCTCTCACGCCCGACCATGAACGACCTGCTGCAGTTCATACTGTTCCTCGCCGGCTGGTACGTCCTGCAGCGCTGGGTCTTCCCCAAGGCCGGCGTCCCCACCTGAGGCGTCCCCTACGCCCCGCGTGACGGGGCGAAGGACGAGGAGCCGCCGCGGGGGTGTTGAGCGCGGCTCACCGCTCCTCCGGCGGCTTGAGCGCGCTGAAGCCCTGCCAGAGGGCGAGGTCGTAGAGGACCTTGAGGCCGCCGGCGATCACGAAGGGGAGCCCCGCGAGGGCCGGGACGGCGTAGAGCGGGCCGGCCGCGATCGGCGCGAGCGCCGCCCCCACCGTCCGCGCGATGCCCGTGACGCCCGCCGCGGCCGAGCGCTCCCCCGGGTCGACGACGGCCATCGTGTAGGACTGCCGGGTCGGGACGTCCATCTGCGAGATGGAGAAGCGCAGGAAGAGGAGCGCGACCGCGAGCGGCAGCGTCGGCATCACCGGGACGAGGGCGAGCAACAGATTGGACGGCAGGTGCGTCGCCACCATCGTGTTGACGAGGCCGATCCGCTTCGCGAGCGGCGCCGCGACGAGCGCGGAGACGCCGGCGAGGACGTTGGCGCCGAAGAAGATCCCGCCGAGCGCCGCCGGCGCGACGCCGAACCGCTCGTGGAACCACCAGGCGACGAAGCTCTGGACGACGAAGCCCCCCGCGAAGGCGTCCAGGCTGAAGAGCGCGGAGAGGCGCAGGACGACGCGGCGCGAGCGCGTGAGCCCCAGCGAGGCGGCGACGAGGGAGGGGCGGGCCGTCGCCTGCGCCGCGGGGGGCTCGACGGCGGGGGAGAGGCGCGTGAAGAGGAGCGCGAGGACCGCGCCGAGCGCGCCGTAGCCCGCGATGACGACGCGGTAGCTCGAGAGCGGCGCGAGCCCTCCGCGCTGGAGC
>DATIVK010000188.1:0-2623 GCA_035465955.1 Anaeromyxobacteraceae bacterium
CGGCCGCGGAGGCCGCGGCGCTCCTGCCCACCTCGCCGGACGCGGTGCGGGCGGCGGCGCGGTCCGCGCGCCGGCTGGGCCGGCTCGACGAGGCCGCGTGGCTCCTCCGGAAGCTGGTGTCGCTCCGGTTCGACGACGTCGAGGCGCGCGCCTCGCTCTCGCAGTTGCTGCTCGACCGCGGCGACACCGAGGGGGCCGTCGCGCTCCTCGCCGAGGGGCTCCGCGTGCGGCCGGGCCGGGTGGACGAGCTGCTGCGGCTCGCGGACCTCCTGGCGGCGAACGGTCGCGAGGAGGAGGCCGAGGCGCGCTACGCCGACGCGCTCCGCGTCTCGCCCGCCGCGGAGGAGGCCTGGGAGCGGCGCGGGCGGGCGAGGCTGCGGGCCGGGCGGGAGGCCGACGCGCGCGCGGACCTGGCGAGGGCGCTCGAGCTCGAGCCGCAGCGGCGCGCGCTGAAGGACCTGGTGAGGAGCGTGGAGCCCCCCCGCGAGCCCTTCGAGGCGCCCTACGCCCTCGACGCCCTCGCCCTCGCGAAGGCGCCGGACGACGGCGGCCCGGACGACGACGCGGTGGTCCTCGGCGACCTCCAGGTCACCCGCGTCCTGCCGACGGGGCTCGCCTCGACCTTCTACCAGGAGGTGATCCGGGTCCGGACCGCGCGCGGGGCCGAGGCGTGGAGGCGCCGCGCGATCTCCTACACGCCGGACCGGCAGGAGGTGGAGGTGGTCCGCGTCCGGATCGTGAAGCCGGACGGCACGACGGTCGACACCTGGGAGGAGAGCGAGGCGAGCGAGAGCGAGCCGTGGTACCGGCTCTACTACGACACGCGCTCGCGCTCGCTCGTCGTCTCGGGGCTCGCCGCCGGGGACGTGCTCGAGCTCGCCTGGCGCGTCGACGACACCGCGCGGGACAACCTCCTGTCGGACTCCTGGGGCGACCTCACGCAGGTGGACGGCTTCTTCGCGAAGCGGCGCTTCGACTACGTCCTCGTGGCGCCGGCCTCCCGCCCCATCCACGCCAACGCGCCCGAGGGGATGCGCCGCACCGAGCGCCCCCTCCCCGGCGGCCTCGTGGAGCACCGCTGGACCGTGGAGGGCGTCCCGCGGATCGAGTCGGAGCCGGGCATGCCGCCGGGGATCGACGTGGGGCGCTTCCTGCACGTCTCGACGTTCGCCTCCTGGGAGGAGGTGGGGCGCTTCTACTGGGGGCTCGTGCGCGATCAGCTCCAGCCGACGCCGGAGGTCCGCGCCACCGCGGCGCGGCTCGCGGCCGAGGCGCTCGGCGGGAAGGCGCCGCCGAAGGAGCCGAGCCGCGAGGAGGCCGAGGCGATCGTCCGGTCGGTCTACGGGTTCGTGGTCACGCAGGTGCGCTACGTGGGGCTCGAGTTCGGGATCCACGGCTACAAGCCCTACCGCGTGGACCAGGTGCTCCAGCGCCGCTTCGGGGACTGCAAGGACAAGGCGAGCCTCATGCACGCGCTGCTCGAGGCGCTCGGCATCGACTCGCGCCTCGTCCTCCTGCGGATGCGGCGCCTGGGGGCCCTGCCCGAGGCGCCGGCGTCGCTCGCTGCCTTCAACCACGCCATCCTCTACGTCCCGTCGCTCGACCTCTGGCTCGACGGCACCGCCGCCTACACCGGCAGCCGGGAGCTCCCCTCCGAGGACCGGGGCGCGTCGGTCCTCGTGGTGGAGCCGGGCGGCCCCTCCCGCTTCGGTCGCACCGCGGAGGCCGCCGTCGCCGACGACGTGGTGACCTCCGACTACGCCGTGACGCTCGCCGCGGACGGGAGCGCGCGCATCGACGGCCGCTCGCTCGTGGCGGGGCTGCAGGCGGCCGGCTACCGGCGGTCGTACGAGACCCCCTCCAGCCGGCGGGCGGTCACCGAGCAGGCGTTCGGCCGGCTCTGGCCGGCGGTCCGCGTCGAGGCGGTCGAGACGAGCCCGCTCGCCCGCATCGAGCAGCCGGTGGAGCTGCGCTTCCGCCTCTCCGCGCCCGGCTTCGCGCAGCCGGAGGGCGGGGCGCTCCGCTTCACGCCGTTCGGCGCCCAGCGGGGCTTCTCGGAGCGGTGGGCCACGCTCGCGCGGCGGCGGTACGACCTGGTGGTGGGGGATGCCCACGAGAGCCGGTCGACCTGGCGGATCGCGCTGCCGCGGGGCTGGGAGGCCGCCGAGCTCCCGGAGCCCGTCTCCCTGGACGGCCCCCATGCCGCCTTCGAGCTCCGCTACCGCGGCGAGCCGGGGGCCATCCGGGTCGAGACGCGCGTCACGATCAAGGATCGGAGGGTCCCGGTGGCCGACTACCCCGCGTTCCGCGCCCTCGCGACCGCCGCGGACGCGGCCTTCGACCGGCCCGTCCGGCTCCTCCCCGTCGGCCGCGCGCAGGAGGCGAGATGAGCGCACCCTCCACGAGCCGCCGGGGTCCCCTGGGCGTCGCCGCCCTCCTGCTCCAGCTCGCCGCCTGCGCGACCGGCGGGGCGCGAGCGGGCATGTCCCCCGTGGCCGCGAGCGGGGCCGCGCGTGACGGCTTCGAAGCGTGGATCGTGCGCGGCGACGTCGGGGCGGCGGAGCGCGACTTCCGCGCGGCGGTCCGGGACGACGCGCCGGATCCCTGGGGCCGGCTGGGGCTC
>DATIVK010000189.1:0-9527 GCA_035465955.1 Anaeromyxobacteraceae bacterium
TGCTCGTGGTGATCGGCGTCGTCGTGGCCGTGGTGCGCGAGGCCCGAGCCGATGAACACCGCCGAGAGCATCGTGAAGATGTAGGCCTGCACGAACCCGACGAAGAGCTCGAGCATGAAGATCGCGAGCGCCATCGGCACCGACCCGAAGGCCACGAAGGGCGACCCGAGGGCGAAGATGAGGCCGATGAGCGACAGGATCACGATGTGGCCCGCGATCATGTTGGCGAAGAGTCGGACCGTGAGGGCGAAGGGCTTCGTGAAGAGGCCGAGGATCTCCACCGGGATCATGATGACCCAGAGCGCCGGGTGGACGCCGCCGGTCAGGTGGGAGAGGAAGCCCACGATCCCCATCGACTTGATGCCGGCGTACTGCGTGATGAAGAAGGTGAAGAGCGCCATCGTCAGCGTGACGGCCAGGTTGCCGGTGGCGGTCGCGGCGAAGGGCAGCAGGCCGAACAGGTTGACGAAGAGGATGAAGAAGAAGGCGGTGACGAGGTAGGGGACGAAGCGGTCCCCGTCCTTCTCGCCGATGTTCTTCACCGCGATCTCGTTCCGGACGAAGGCGACGAGCAGCTCGACGAAGTTGTAGAGCCCCTTCGGGATCACGTTCCGCTTGCCGACCGAGGCGGCGAGGACGACGAGCAGGACGGCGGTCGCCAGCCACATCATGATGAGGTGCTTCGACGGCGTCATGTCGAGCTTGCCGCCGGCGAAGACGAGCGGCCCGGCGACGGCGCAGGTCTCGGGATCCTGGGTGGTGCCGAAGGTCTTGCGGAGGTCCCACTCGCAGTTCCAGTGGAAGCCCGGCACGCCCTCCTTGTCGCAGACGCCGGGGATCTCGATGGAGTACCCGTCCGTCACGTGGTGCATCAGGTTGCCGGAGAGCCCTTCGGCGTGGTGCACGCAGGGGTTGCCGTGGCCGCCGCCGTGGGCGCCCTCGGCGGCGCCGTGACCCTCGGCCGCCTCCCCGTGCCCCTCGGCGGGCGCGCCGTGCTCGCCCTGCGCCTGCTGGGCGGCCATGTGCTCCTGGAGCTGCTCGGCCGTGTACTTGCCCCCGTGGAAGGACCCGGCCGGCTGCGGAGCGGCCTGCCCCTCGTGCTGGGCGATGGTGAGGCTGAGCGCGATCGAGACGAGCGTGACGGCGTTCATGCTGGAGTTCCCGTGGAGCGGCGGAGCGAGTGGAGGAAGGCCCACTCGATCGCCGAGAGGGCGAAGAAGGGGACGAAGAAGGCGATGACGAACGCGAAGACGTTCCAGCCGGCCTTGCCGACGATCACGGTGGCGACCGCGAGGAGGACGAGCCGGACGAGGAAGGTGCCGGTGAAGACGATCCAGGCGGCCTGGACGGGCTTGGAGGAGCGGCGCGCGAAGGCGCCCATCAGGACGATCTCGGTGACGGCCAGCGCGCCCGACACCCCGGCGCCGAGCAGCGCCGCGCGGCGGTGCTCGCCGGCGAGGGCGGCGGCCGCGACGAAGGCGACGGCGAGGAGGGCGGTGAGGAGCTGGTGCTTCACTTCTTGTTCCTGTGTCCGAGTACGGTCCTGAAGAAGCTGATCATTCCGCCCGTCATCCCGACGAGCGCCCCGGCCATCGTCAGCCAGGGCACCTTCCAGCCGACCTTCCGGTCGGCCCAGATGCCGAGCGCCGTGAAGGCGCCCACCGCGACGACGAGGTTGGTCGACGCGGCGATGTACGGCGCCGCCTTGCGGTAGCCGTCCGCCAGGCCCGAGAGCCCCTTCTCCTCGTCCCGGCGCTCCCGGTCGCCTGGATCGACCATGTCCCGCTCCCGTCGGAAGTGAGGCACCCCGCTGATTTCACCGGGGTTTACGGCCGCTTCCACCTGCTGAAAGGCACGCCCGTATAGCAGGTGCGACAGAGGTCGTCAACGGTTTGGGCCGGCGCGCGGGCACGCCACGCCAGCGCCCTTCCCGCCTCTCCCTCATCGAGGGAGCCGGCGGGTCGGGGGAGCGGGCCGGCGGGCTCCGCGGACCGTCGGGGGAGGGTCCCGCTACGGAACCCGGGCCGCCACCGCGAAGGCCTCCTTCGCCGCCGCCAGCGTCTGCTCGAGGTCGGCGTCGGTGTGGGCGGTCGAGAGGAAGGCCGCCTCGAACTGCGACGGCGGGAGGTAGGCCCCACCCTCGAGCATGGCGTGGAAGAAGGCGCCGAACCGCTTCGCGTTGGCGCCGCGGGCGCTCGCGGCGTCGAAGACCGGCTTGTCCGAGAAGAAGACCGTCAGCATCGAGCCCACCCGGTTCACCTGCACCGGCACCCCCGCGCCCTTCGCCGCCTCGACGAGGCCGGCGGCGAGCTTCGCCCCCATCGCCTCGAGCCGCTCGTACGCGGCCGGCGTCATCAGCTTGAGCGACGCGTAGCCCGCCGCCATCGCCATCGGGTTCCCGGAGAGCGTGCCCGCCTGGTAGATGGGGCCGGCCGGCGCGACCTTGTCCATGACGTCCGCGCGGCCGCCGAAGGCGCCGACGGGCAGGCCGGCGCCGATCACCTTGCCGAAGGTGACGAGGTCCGGCCGGATGCCGTAGAGCCCGCACGCGCCCCCGTAGCCGACGCGGAAGCCGGTCATCACCTCGTCGATGATGAGCAGGGCGCCGTGCTTGCGGCAGGTGTCGAGCAGCCCCTGGAGGTAGCCCTCCTTCGGGACGAGCACGCCCATGTTCCCGACGATCGGCTCGACGATGACCGCCGCGATCTTCGACCCGCGCTCGGCGAAGAGCTTCTGGACCGCCGCGAGGTCGTTGTACGGCAGCGTCAGCGTGTGCTTCGCGAGGTCGGCCGGGACGCCCGGCGAGTCCGGGAGGCCGAGCGTCTCGACGCCCGAGCCGGCCTTCACGAGGAGCGGGTCGCCGGCGCCGTGGTAGCACCCGTCGAACTTGAGGATGTCGTCGCGCCCGGTGAAGCCGCGCGCGACGCGGATCGCCGACGTCGTCGCCTCGGTGCCCGAGGAGACGAAGCGCATCTTCTCGATCCAGGGCTTCCGCTCGCGGATCAGCTCGGCCAGCTGGATCTCGCGCGGGCTGGGGGCGCCGTAGGAGGAGCCCTCCTTCATCGCCTCCTGGATGGCGCGCATCACCTCGGCGTGGCAGTGGCCGACGATGAGCGGGCCCCAGGAGAGCACGTAGTCCACGTACTCGTTCCCGTCGACGTCCCACATTCGCGACCCGCGCCCCCGGGCGATGAAGCGCGGCGTCCCGCCGACGCCCTTGAAGGCGCGGACGGGGCTGTTCACGCCGCCGGGGAAGAGGGTCTGGGCCTTCGCGAAGAGCTTCTCCGACAGGTCGGTCTTCATGGACGTGGCTCCTGGGGACTCGGGCTGGGGTTGGGCGCCGGCGCGGCGGGCGCGGCGGGTGGAGTGGACGTGGCGGCGCCGCCGGACGCCGGCGCGGGCGCCGGGGCGGGAGCGGGAGCGGGGGCGGCCCCCTCGTGCGGCGCGGGGCGCGGTGCCATCGGGAAGGAGCGGAGCCCCCAGTCGAACGCCTGGCTCCGATCGCCGGGCTTGGAGATCTTCGCCCCCTCGCGGCGCCGGGTCACCCCTTCCATGGCGGTCCGGATCGCGTCGGCGTTCGGGTGGATGGGCAGCGCCTCCGCGTAGAGCTCCAGCGCGCGGTCGAAGCGCCCCTCCTGCGCGTAGAGCAGCGCCTGTCCCTCGAGGGCGCGCGCCACCAGCTCCTGCTTCGGCCGCCGCTCGATCAGGGCGCGGAAGGCGCCGAGCGCCTCCTCGCCCTTCCCCTCCATCGCCCACGCCTGGGCGGTGAGGAGCTGCGCCTCGTCCGACTCGGGGGAGGTGGGCCAGCGCTCGCGCAGGGCGCTCGCCTCCATGCGGGCCTGCTGGAAGTTCCTCAGCTCCAGCCAGGCGCGGATGACCTTGAGCTGGAAGGCGGGCGCGACCGGCGCGTCCCGCGCCGCGACGTCGGCGTACTGCGCGATGGCGGCGAGCGGGTCGTTGAAGCGGTCCCGGTAGATGTCGCCGATCGCGCCCCGGGCCGCGAACGCCTCGGGCGTGGCCGGCTGGAGGGAGACGATCCGCCGGTAGTAGGCGATCGCCCCCGCGTAGTCGCCGAGCTCGAGGTAGCTGATCTCGGCGGCGTACTGCAGCGCCCGGGCGCGGAGCCGCGCGGCCCCCTCGGGCAGCGGCCCGTCCCCCATCTCGGCCAGGAGCGACTGGTAGGCGGCGAGCGCCTCCTTCGCCTTGCCGTCGTGGCGCAGCGTGTTGGCCGCCTCGAGCCGCCGCTCCGTGGACCCGCAGGCCACGAGCGCGGTGAGCAGGAGGAGCGCGAAGGCCCGCGCCACCCCCGGCGGGCGCAGGGTCACGCCTGCGCCTCCGGCGGGGTGCCGCCCCCCTCCGGGCCGACGTCGCCGTCGTCGCCCGCCTCCCCCGCGTCCTCCGGGCTCGACTCCGCGACGCGCGCGACGGCGACCACCTGCTCCTCCTTCGACTCGAGGGTGATGAGCCGCACGCCCTGCGTGTTGCGGCCGATCACGCTGATCCCCTTCGCGGGCATCCGGATCAGCATGCCCTGGTTGGTGATCAGCATGACCTCCTCGGCCTCGGTCACGGTCGCCACCGCGACCACCGGCCCGTTCCGCTCGGTGGTCTTGATCGTGATGATCCCCTTGCCGCCGCGGCTCTGCACCCGGTACTCGGCGAGCTCGGTCCGCTTGCCGTAGCCGTTGGCCGTGACGGTGAGGAGCGCGGGGGCGGGCTCGCCCTCCTTCGGCGGGGAGATGCTCTCCGCGCTCACCACGGCGTCCCCCTCGTCGAGGGTGATCCCCTTCACGCCGTACGCGCTGCGCCCCATGGCGCGCACGTCCGACTCCTCGAAGCGGATGGCCATCCCCTGCGCGGTCGAGAGGACCACGTGGGACCTGCCGTCGGTGATCCGCGCCGCGATCAGCTCGTCCTCCTCCTCGATGCCGAGGGCGATGATGCCGGCGGCGCGGGGGCGGGCGTACTGGTCGAGCCGCGTCTTCTTGATGACGCCCTTGCGCGTCGCCATGAAGACGAACTGCCCGCCGGCGTCGGCCGCCTCGGCCCCCTCGCCCTCCGCCTCGTCGCTCCCCGACGGCAGCGGCAGGTCTCGGACCGGCAGGATCGCCGCGACCTTCTCGCCCTGCGCGAGCTGGATCAGGTTGACGATCGGCTTGCCGCGCGCCGCGCGCCCCGCCTGCGGGACCTCGTGGACCTTGAGCCAGTACACCTTCCCCTTGTCGGTGAAGACGAGCAGGTAGGAGTGGGTCGAGGCGACGAAGAGGCTCTCGATGAAGTCCTCGTCGCGCGCCGCCGCGCCGGTCTTCCCGCGGCCCCCGCGCCGCTGGGCGCGGTAGGTCGAGACGGGGTTCCGCTTCACGTACCCGGCGTGGGAGACGGTGACGACCATCTCCTCCTCGGCGATCAGGTCCTCCGTCACGAGGTCGGCCGCCTCGCCGCGGATCTCGGTGCGCCGCTCGTCGGCGAAGAGCTCGCGCACCTCCCGCAGCTCGCCGACGATGACGTCCATCATCACCTTCTCGGAGCCGAGGATCTCCTTGAGCCGGGCGATGAGCTTCTGCACCTCCGCGAGCTCGTCGAGGATCTTCTGCCGCTCGAGCCCGGTCAGGCGCTGGAGCTGCATCTCCAGGATGGCCTTCGCCTGGAGCTCGGAGAGGCCGAAGCGCTCGATCATCTGGTCCCGGGCGGTGTCGCGGTCCGGGGCCTTCTTGATGAGCTCGATGATCTCGTCGATGTGGTCGAGCGCGATCTGGAGCCCGAGCAGGATGTGCTCGCGGGCCCGGGCCTGCTTCAGCTCGAACCGGGTCCGCCGCGTGACGACGTCGCGCCGGTGGGCGATGAACCGGTCGAGCAGGTCGCGCAGCCCGAGGATGCGCGGCTGGCCGCCGTCGATCGAGAGGAGCGTCACGCCGAAGCCGGTCTGCATCGACGTGTGCGTGTAGAGGTTGTTCAGCACCACCTGCGCGACCGCATCGCGCTTCAGCTCGATGACGATCCGCATCCCCTCGCGGGAGCTCTCGTCACGCAGGTCGCTGATCCCCTCGATCCGCTTGTCGCGGACCAGCTCGGCGATGTGCTCGACGAGCTTCGCCTTGTTGACCTGGTAGGGGATCTCGGTGACGACGATCGCCTCGCGCTCGGTCTTGGGGTGGACCTCGATGGCGGCGCGCGCCCGCACCTGGATGTTCCCGCGGCCGGTCTCGTACGCCTGCCGGATCCCGTCGCGCCCGAGGATGATCCCGGCGGTCGGGAAGTCCGGCCCCTGGATGAACCGCATCAGCTCGGGGAGGGTCGCCTTCGGGTGCTCGATGACGTGGACGGCCGCGTCGATCACCTCGCCCATGTTGTGGGGCGGGATGTTGGTCGCCATGCCGACCGCGATGCCGGCAGAACCGTTGACGAGCAGGTTCGGGAAGCGCGTCGGCAGGACGAGCGGCTCGACGGTGGTGTCGTCGAAGTTCGGCCCCCAGTCCACCGTCTCCTTGTCGATGTCGGCGAGGAGCCAGTCGGCGAGCTTCTCGAGCCGCGACTCGGTGTACCGGTAGGCCGCGGCGGAGTCGCCGTCGACGGAGCCGAAGTTGCCCTGCCCGTCGATCAGCGGGTAGCGGAGGTTCCAGTCCTGCGCCAGCCGGACGAGCGCGTCGTAGACCGCGGAGTCACCGTGCGGGTGGTACTTCTTCAGCACCTCGCCGACTACGCCGGCGCACTTCGAGTACCGCTTGTTGTGGTGCAGCCCCTCCGTGTGCATCGCGTAGAGGATCCGGCGGTGCACGGGCTTCAGGCCGTCGCGAACGTCGGGCAGCGCGCGCCCGATGATCACCGACATCGAGTAGTCGAGATACGACTTGCGCATCTCCTCTTCGATGCTGACCTGAGGCGCGCGATGGCCGTCTCCGGGAGGCGGCGGCGGGGCTTCGGCGGGGGGCGGCGGGCGGGTTTCTTCGGCCATTGCTTGGGGGGTCGTTTCTACCGGATTTGCCTAGAGGTTTCAAGGTGTTTGGCCATATCGGCCCCCCCAGGGTCCGAGCGTCGTCCCCGTGGCCCATGAGTGTGGTCACACCCTGCCGAAGGGAGGGGCGGTCCCGGTGGGGAAGAGTCCGCCTCGGTCGCGTACTCCGTTGATCTTCCAGCCCTTTGCCGAATCGCCGCCGCGCAGGCCCTTTGGAGCCCGCCTTGCAGTCCCGTGTCCATGCGTCACCTGCTCGAGGGGAGACGCCCGAACGCAGGCTCCATGACCTCCGCCGTCCGCGAACCGGTGAGCCGCCACGCCCCCCAGGCGAGGATCCTCGTCTGCGATGACGCCGCCACGGTCCGCGCGATGATGGCGATGCTGCTCGGCCGCCGCCACGCGCTCGCCCTCACCTCCAGCGCCGAGGAGGCGCTCGAGCGGGCCCCCGAGTTCGCCCCCGACCTCGTGATCACCGACCTGCTCCTCCCCGGCATGTCGGGCCAGGAGCTCATCCGGCGCCTCCGCGCCATCCCCGCGTTCGAGGAGGTCCCGATGATCCTCCTCTCCGCGGTCCGCGACACCGACGCCCGCGTGGACGGGCTCGAGGCGGGAGCGGACGACTACCTCGTGAAGCCGATCCGGGAGCGCGAGCTCCTCGCGCGCGTCGCCTCGCTCCTGCGGCTTCGCCGCGCCATGCTCACGCTCTCGCAGCGCTCACGAGCGCTCGAGGAGGCGAACCTCGCCCTGCACGCCACCCGGGAGCAGCTCGCCCGCTCCGAACGCCTCGCCGCCATCGGCTCGCTCGCCGCCGGCCTCGCTCACGACATCAACAACCCGCTCTCGCTCGTCACCTCGGCCGCGGCGGCGCTCCTCGCGCTCCTCGACCGGGCGGCGGCCCTGCGCGAGCCGGTCGACCCCGCCCAGCTCGCCGCCGGGCTCGAGGAGCTCCGCGGGATCGCCGAAGAGCTCACCGCGGGGGGGCGCCGCCTGCAGGCCCTCGGGCGAGACCTCCGCCTCTTCGGCGCCGGAGGCCGCGGCCTGCCCACGCAGGTGAGCGCGACGGAGGCCGCGCAGGCGGCCATCTCCTTCGCGCGCGACGCCAGCCCGGCGCCGCCCGACGTCGCGCTCGCCGAGCACGCCTCGCCGGTCGTCGACGCGCCGCCACACCTCGTGACCTTCGCGCTCCTCTCGATCCTCGAGCGGGCCGTGCTCTCGGCAGGGCGCGACGGCCACGTGCGCGTCGAGGTGGACGAGGACGCCGAGGGGGCGCTCGTCACGATCACCGACGATGGCCCCCCGATCCCGGTCGACCTGCTCCCGCGCGTGTTCGAGCCCTTCGTCCGGCTCCACCCCGCGCACGAGGCGCGCGGCCTCGGCCTCGCGGTGGCCGCGGGCATCGTCCTCGGCCTGGGCGGTCACATCGACGTCGACGGCCAGATCGAGCGCGGCGCGCGCTTCCGCGTCCGCTTCCCGGCCGCGCCGCGACCGGACCCGGCGCCCCAGACGAACGACGCCGGCGAGCCCTGAGGCCCGCCGGCGCGTGGAGACCCTGCCCGTCCGCGGCTACTCGCCCGCGACGTGGAGCCGGGCCGCGGCGCGGCGGACCCGCGCGCGCTCGAGCCCGTGGTGCTCGTCCTGCTCGGTCAGCTTCATGAGCCGGTCCTGCGCGTCGGCGAAGGCGCGCTTCGCGCGCTCGACGTCGATGTCGGCCGCCGCCTCCGCCGTGTCGGCGAGGACGATGACGCGGTTGTCGCCGACCTGGAAGAAGCCGCCGCCCACCGCGTAGTGGTGCTCGCGCCCGCCCTCGACGTAGGTGAGCCGGCCCGGCTCGAGCGACGTCATGAACGGTTCGTGATCGCGGCGCACGCCGAACCCGCCGAGGACGCCGGGGGCGCGGACCTCGTCGCAGGTGACCGAGAGGACGCGCCGCTCGGGGGTGACGATGTCGAGGTTCAGGGCCATCGGTTACCCCGCGGAGAGCTTCTTGGCCTTCTCGACCGCCTCCTCGATGCCGCCCACCATGTAGAACGCCTGCTCCGGGAGGTCGTCGTGCTTGCCCTCGACGATCTCCTTGAAGCCGCGGATCGTGTCGGGGAGCTTGACGTACTTGCCCGGGTTGCCGGTGAACTGCTGGGCCACCGAGAAGGGCTGCGAGAGGAAGCGCTGGATCTTGCGGGCGCGCGCGACGGTGAGCTTGTCGTCCTCGGAGAGCTCGTCCATGCCGAGGATGGCGATGATGTCCTGGAGATCCTTGTAGCGCTGCAGGGTCTCCTGGACGGCGCGGGCGACCTTGTAGTGCTCGTCGCCGACGACGAGCGGGTCGAGGATGCGGCTCGTGGAGTCGAGGGGATCGACGGCCGGGTAGATGCCGATCTCGGTCAGCTTGCGGGAGAGCACCGTGGTCGCGTCGAGGTGGGCGAACGCGGTCGCGGGGGCCGGGTCGGTGAGGTCGTCGGCGGGGACGTAGATCGCCTGCACCGACGTGATGGCGCCCTTGTTGGTGGAGGTGATCCGCTCCTGCAGCTCGCCCATCTCGGTGGAGAGGGTGGGCTGGTAACCGACGGCGGAGGGGATG
>DATIVK010000190.1:0-16461 GCA_035465955.1 Anaeromyxobacteraceae bacterium
GGTCGTCAACTGCCCCGTGAACCCGCCCAACGCCGCGTGCGACGACGGCGACGACTGCACGTTCGACGAGGCGTTCTACCCGGCAGACCGGTGCACGGGGGCCTCCGCGTGCGCGGGCACCTCGTCGCGCCCCGACGGCGACCCCTGCACCTTCCCCTGCACGACGGGGACCGGAGTCGCCTGGGCCTGCGCCGGCGGCCGCTGCGCGCCGCTTCCGGGGCTCTGCGACCCCCCGCCCGCCTGCGCGGCCCCGTGACCCGAGGAGCACGATGATCCGCTCGATCCGCACCCAGATCCTCGTGCTCCTCGCCGGCGTCCTCCTCGCGGGGCTCGGCACCTGGTTCGCGCTGGCCAACCGGCTCTTCACGCGGGATCGGCTCGCCTACACGTACGACCTCACCTCCTCGCTCGCCACGACGGTCTCCGAGCAGCTCCGCGAGAGCCTGGGGAGCCGCGTCGACAAGCTCCTCTACTTCGCCGCGGCGTCGTCGCGCGGCGATCCGCTCGAGCAGGCACGGCTGCTCGTCGCGTCGGACCCGGACCTGCTCGGCGTGGAGCTCTGGCACCGGCGGGAGGGGAGGTTCGAGCGCGACGTCGCCTGGAGCGATCCCGCCCGGCTCGACGCCGCCGACCTCGCGCAGGAGGACGTCGAGGAGGCGCGCCGCACCTCGCCGGTCGCCTTCGAGGCGCTGGCGGCCGAGGGGCCCCAGCTCCAGAACGCGAGCCTCCCCCCCGACGTCCCCCTCCTCACGCTGGCGGCCGTGAGCCCCGACGGCGGGAGCGCCGTCGTGTCGGTCCTGAAGCCCGACCGGCTGCTCCGGATCTTCGCGCGCTCCGCGGCCTACCGGGTCTACCTCGTCGACGGGCGCGGGCGGGTGGTCGTCCACCCCGACCCCGCCCGCGTCGTGGGGCGCGCCGACATGAGCGGCTCGCAGGTCGTGCACCAGGCGACGCGCGGGCCGGTGGCGCGCGCGGTCCGCGACTTCGAGGGGCCGGACGGCGCGGTCATCGGCGCCTTCGCGCGCGTGGGGCTCGGGCGGCTGGCCGTCGTCGCCGAGGTGCCCCGCGACGAGGCCCTCCGCGCGACGCGCGAGCTCGCCCACCGGACGGTCCTGCTCGGCCTCGCGATCCTCTTCGTGGGCGTCCTCGCCAGCTACCTCGTCGGCCGCCACATCACCGCGCCGCTGCGCCACCTCCAGCGCGCCGCGCAGCGGCTCGGCGCCGGCGAGCTGGGGACGCAGGTGTCGGTGCTCGGGCGGGGCGAGACCGCCGAGCTGGCCGCGGCCTTCAACAAGATGAGCGCCGAGCTGGCCGACCGCGAGGCGCGCCTCTCGGAGGCCCACACGCAGATCGCCCGCGCCGACAAGCTCTCGGCGGTCGGAGAGCTCGCGGCCAGCATCGCCCACGAGGTGAAGAACCCGGTGACGGCGATCGTGGGCTACGCGCAGCTCGGCAGGGAGACGAAGGACCCGGCGGAGGCGCACGAGCTCTTCGGGCTGGTGGAGCAGCAGGGCTGGCGCGCCGGGGAGGTGCTCCAGAGCCTGCTCGAGTTCACGCGGCGGGAGCGGACGGCCCCCGCGCCGGTGGACCCGGCCGCGCTCGCCGAGGAGACGGTGCGGCTGCTGCGCCACCCGCTGAAGATGCGGGGGGTGACGCTCGAGACCGACCTGCCCGCCGGCCTGCCGGCGGTCCTGGCCCACCCCGGCGAGCTGCAGCAGGTGCTCGTGAACCTCCTGCTGAACGCCGCCGACGCCATGGACGGCCGCGACACGCGGATCGCGACGGTCGCCGCCTCCGCCGCCAACGGGAGGGTGCTGCTCTCCGTGAGGGACACCGGCGCGGGCGTCCCCGAGGCGCTGCGCGAGCGGATCTTCCAGCCGTTCTTCACCACCAAGAAGGGGCGCGAAGGGACGGGCCTGGGGCTCTCGGTGAGCCAGCGGATCGTGAAGGACCTCGGCGGCGAGCTCCGCCTGGAGGACGCCCGGGGCGGGGGCTCGATCTTCACGATCGTGCTCCCCGCGCGCGGGTGATCCGGCGGAGGCAAAGGGAGACGGCGCGGCGAAGCCGCGCTCGCGCGGGAGTCCGCGCGCGGCGGGGGTGGGGCCCTGCCGGCGTCGCCGGCGGGGCGGGGCGGCACGCCCCGTGTACTAGATCGCGACGTCGACCGGCGTCGCGCCGAGGACCCGGACCAGCTCCCCCGGCGCGATCCCGACGAGGAAGCCGCGCGAGCCGCCGTTCACGTAGATCCTCGGCAGGTCCAGGATGGTCCGCTCGACGTAGACCGGCATCGCCTTCCGGGTGCCGAAGGGGCTGGTCCCGCCCACCATGTACCCGGAGTGCCGGTTCGCGACCTCGGGCCTGCAGATCTGGATGCTCCGCCTCCCGAGCTGGCGCGCGAGCGCCTTGGTCGAGACCTCGCGATCGCCGTGCATGAGGACGATGAGCGGCGCGCCGCCGTCGTCCTCGAAGACGAGGGTCTTCACGACCGCGTGCTCCTCCACGCCCAGCTCCCGCGAGGAGACGGCGGTCCCGCCCTTCTCCTCGTAGCGGTAGGGGTGCTCCGTGAAGGCGACGCCCTGCTCGCGCAGGAGGCGCACGGCCGGGGTGGAGGGGGTCTTCGACATTTCGATCGGCTCCGTATGGGCGTCCGGCGCGCCGCGCCGGGCGTTGGAGGATAAGATGCTCCGGTCGCCCGCCGAGGGCATGGAGCCACGACATGGTACCCCCGAAGAAGGCCGCTGCCCCCCGCGTCGCCGAGGCCAGGGCGCTCGAGCGCGCCCGCGACGTGCCGAGCACGCGCTCCGCGAGCGACACCGACTCCCTGCGGCGCGCCTTCGCCGACCACCTCCACTACTCCCAGGCGAAGGACGAGCACAGCGCCACCGCCCTGGATCGCTTCTTCGCCGTCGCGTACACGGTGCGCGACCGGATGATGCACCGGTGGATCCAGACGCAGCAGGCCTACTACAAGGCCGACGCGAAGCGGGTCTACTACCTCTCCCTCGAGTTCCTGATGGGGAGGGCGCTCGAGAACAACCTGATCAACCTCGGCCTCCTCGACAACATGAAGGCCGCGCTCGCCGAGCTCGGCCTCGACCTCACCGACCTCCTGGAGCAGGAGCCGGACGCGGGGCTCGGCAACGGGGGCCTGGGGCGGCTCGCGGCCTGCTTCCTCGACTCGATGGCGTCGCTGGCGCTCCCGGCCTACGGGTACGGGATCCGCTACGAGTTCGGCATCTTCGACCAGGAGATCCGGCAGGGCTTCCAGGTGGAGCGGCCGGAGGAGTGGCTGCGGTTCGGCAACCCGTGGGAGATCGCGCGGCCGGAGTACGTGGTGCCGGTCCAGCTCTACGGCCGGACGGAGCGGTACACCGACGCGCGCGGCAACGTCCGGGTCCGGTGGGTGGACGCGCGCCGCCTGCTCGGGATGCCGTACGACATCCCGATCGCCGGCTACCGGAACGGCACGGTCAACACGCTGCGGCTCTGGCGGGCGCGGGCGTCCGAGGAGCTGGACCTCGCCGACTTCAACGCCGGCGACTACATGCGGGCCGTGGAGGAGAAGAACCTCACGGAGAACATCTCCAAGGTCCTCTACCCGAACGACCTGACGGTGATGGGGAAGGAGCTGCGGCTGCAGCAGCAGTACTTCTTCGTCGCCTGCTCCATCCACGACATCGTCAACCGCCACCTCAAGATGCACGACGGCTTCGACGCCTTCGCCGAGAAGGTCGCGATCCAGCTCAACGACACGCACCCGGCGGTGGCCGTGGCGGAGCTGATGCGGATCCTGGTCGACGACCACGAGCTCCCGTGGGACGACGCCTGGCGCATCTGCCGCGCGACCTTCGGCTACACCAACCACACCCTGATGCCCGAGGCGCTCGAGCGGTGGTCGGTCGATCTCTTCGGCCGCGTGCTCCCCCGCCACCTGGAGATCGTGCTGGAGGTGAACCGGCGCTTCCTCGACGAGGTCCGCGCGGCGAAGAAGGCGGACGAGGGGGCGGTGGCGCGCATGAGCATCATCGAGGAGGGGCCGGTCCAGCAGGTCCGCATGGCCAACCTCGCGGTGATCGCCGCCCGCTCCGTCAACGGCGTCGCCGCGCTCCACACGCAGCTCCTCGAGCGCGAGCTGTTCCGCGACTTCCACGCCCTCTGGCCGGAGCGCTTCAACAACAAGACCAACGGCGTGACGCCGCGCCGCTGGCTGCTGGCCGCCAACGCGGAGCTCGCGCGGGCGATCACCGACGCGATCGGGCCCGGCTGGATCACCGACGCGGAGCGGCTGCGGCAGCTCGAGCCGCTCGCGGCGGACACCGGCTTCCGGCGCCTCTTCCGCAGGATCAAGCGGGAGAACAAGGAGCGGCTCGCGGCGATCATCCGCGCCGAGAACGGCGTCTCCGTGGACGTCGACTCGATCTTCGACGTCCAGGTGAAGCGGATCCACGAGTACAAGCGCCAGCTGCTCAACGCGCTCCGGATCGCCGGGGAGTACCTGCGGATGAAGGCGGATCCGACCTACCGGCCCTTCCCCCGCACCTATCTCTTCGGCGGCAAGGCCGCGCCCGGCTACGCGATGGCGAAGCTGATCATCAAGCTCGTCAACGCGATCGCGGAGGTGGTCAACGCCGACGTCGACGTGCGGCGCCACCTGTCGGTCGTCTTCCTCCGCAACTACCGGGTGTCGCTCGCGGAGCGGGTCTTCCCGGCCGCCGACGTTTCCGAGCAGATCTCGACCGCGGGGACCGAGGCGTCCGGCACCGGGAACATGAAGTTCGCGCTCAACGGCGCGCTCACCCTCGGGACGCTCGACGGCGCGAACGTCGAGATCCGGGAGGCGGTGGGCGCCGAGAACTTCTTCCTCTTCGGGATGACGGTCGAGGAGGTGGCCGCCCTGCGGGCCCGCGGCTACGCCCCCCGCGAGCGCTACGAGCAGGACCGGACGCTCCGCGGCGTGATCGACGCGATCGCCGCCGGGGCCTTCTCCCCCGGGGACCCGCACCTCTTCCGCCCCATCGTCGACGCGCTCCTCTCCGCGGATCGGTACCTCGTCCTCGCCGACTACGCCTCGTACTGCGCGGCCCAGAGCGAGCTGGCGCTCACCTACCAGGATCCGGAGCGCTGGACGCGCATGGCCATCCTGAACGTCGCGCGCTCCGGCCGCTTCTCCTCGGACCGGACCATCCGGGAGTACGCCGAGGAGATCTGGCGCGTGAACCCCGTCCACATCGAGACCTGAGGCGGGGCGCCGGGGGAATGCCCCGGCCCCGCCGAGCGTTCGACCCAGCGTCAACGACCGAAAGGAACGCCGAAAATGACCCTTCGCCAGAGCCTCCTCGCCGCCGCGTCGATCCCGCTCCTCGCCGCCTGCGGGGTGCAGTCGATCCCGCGCGCGGAGAACGCGGTCTCCGCCGCGTGGGCGGAGGTCGAGAACCAGTACCAGCGCCGCTCGGACCTCGTCCCGAACCTGGTGGCGACCGTCAAGGGGGCCGCGGCCCACGAGAAGGACACGCTCGAGGCCGTCGTGAACGCGCGCGCCCGGGCCACCTCGATCCAGCTCTCCGTCGACCAGCTGACGCCGGAGAACCTGAAGCGGTTCGAGGCGGCGCAGGGGGAGCTGCGCAGCGCCCTCGGGCGGCTGCTCGCCGTCGCCGAGAGCTACCCGCAGCTCAAGGCCAACGAGAGCTTCCGCGACCTGCAGGCGCAGCTCGAGGGGACGGAGAACCGGATCACGAACGCCCGCCGGCGCTTCATCGAGGCGGTCAACGCGTTCAACGACCTCGTGACCGTCCCGCCCTCGAGCTGGACCAACTCGATGATCTACCACAAGCAGCCGAGGCCCAGTTCCAGGCGACGACGCCCGACGCGGCGAAGGCGCCGAAGGTCGACTTCAAGTGACGTCCGGAGCGGGAGAGGCGTTCCCCCGGATCCGTTCCCTCTCCCCCACCGGGGGAGAGGCTCTTCCACCGGAACATTCCCTCTCCCCCACCGGGGGAGAGGGCAGGGTGAGGGGGCGATTCGTTCTCCTCGCCTTCCTCCTCGCAGCCCTCCCAGGGCCCTTGCGCGCCCTCCTCCCCATCCCGCCGCTCACCGGGCCGGTGGTCGACCAGGCCGGCCTCCTCGACGGCGCCTCGACGCGCCGGCTCGAGGCGCTCTCCCGCGCGGCCCTCGCGCAGGAGGGCGGCCGCGGCGTCCAGCTCCAGTACCTCGTCGTGAGGACGCTCGACGGCGAGCCCATCGAGGACTTCTCGATGCGCGCGGCCGAGGCGTGGAAGCTCGGGACCCGTGAGGGAGACGACGGCGTGCTCGTCACGGTCGCCAGCGAGGATCGGCAGGTCCGCATCGAGGTGGGCCAGGGGCTGGAGGGCGGGCTCACCGACGTCCAGTCCTCGCGGATCATCCGGAACACCCTCGCGCCGGCCTTCCGCGAAGGGCGATACGGCGAGGGGCTCTATGACGCGGGGGTCGAGATCCTCTCCGCGCTGGGCGCGCTCCCGAGGGACGTGGCGCGCCACGCCGCGCGCGGGCGCCCCTCCCAGCGGCTCCAGGGGCTCGCGATCGTGATCTTCGTCATCCTCTCCATCGTCCTGCGCGCCCTCTTCGGCGGGCTGGGGCTGCGCCGCAGGAGCCACTTCGGCGGGTGGGGTGGCCCCTGGGGCGGCGGCGGGTTCGGCGGGTTCGGTGGCGGCGGGGGTGGAGGCTGGAGCGGCGGCGGCGGTGGCTTCAGCGGCGGCGGCGCCTCGGGGCGCTGGTAGGAGGAGGGACGATGGGGCTCGAGGACGCCTTTGGCGACGACGCACGGCGGCGGATCGCGGAGGCGATCGGCCGGGCCGAGGCGCTCTCGCGCGGACAGATCGTGCCGGTGGTGGTGGCGAAGAGCGATCCCTACGGCGAGGTGCGCTACCGCGGCGGCCTGCTCGCGGCGGCCGTCGCGACCGGCGTCGCCCTCGCCATCCCGTACCCGCTGACGCTGGCGGAGCTGGTCGCCCTCCAGGTCGCCGCCGGGCTGATCGGCGCGCTGGTGTCGGCGTGGGACCCGCTCGAGCGCGCCCTCGCCGGGCGGCGGATGCAGGCGCAGGCGGTCCAGGCTCGCGCGCTCCGGGCCTTCGAGGAGCACGGCCTCGCCCGGACGGCGGAGGGGACCGGCGTCCTCGTCTTCGCGTCGCTCTTCGAGCGCCGCGCCGTGATCCTCGGGGACCACGGCATCCACGAGAGGATGAAGGACGCGACGCGGGACGAGTGGGAGCACGCGCTGGCGGCGCTCACCGCCGGGATGAGGGCCGGCGACCCGGCCCGGGGCTTCGTCGACGCCATCGCCCTGTGCGGGGCTCGCCTCGCCGAGCACTTCCCGCGCGATCCCTCGAGGCACCCGCCGGCCAACGAGCTGGAGGACGCCATCCGGTTGGAGCGGGAGTAGGGCGGGTCAGCGCGGCTCCTCCGGCGGCGGCGCACCCTCCTGCAGCGTCACCTCGATCGCGTCGCCGACCTTCCGGGCGCTGATCGTCAGCCAGGTCTTCCCCGCGTCGGTCTTCAGGAAGGCCGGGGCCCGCTTCACGGGCCGGCCCGTCGCCTGGACCCGGGTCACGGAGCTCCGGATGGCGCACTCGCGGCAGTGGACCGTGTTGCCGCAGCCGCCGGGGAGGCGCGAGCGCGCGCAGGCGACCGCCTCGCCGGTCAGCAGGCCCCGCGGCGCGGCGGGGTCGCGGCCGAGCAGCGCGGTCGCCTTCGCGTTGGCGGCGAGGACGCGGCGGTCGGCGTCGACCACGATCACCGCCTCCGTCAGGTCGTCGAGGTACTCGCCGAGGTGCATGCCCTCCCAGAGCCGCTGGAAGTGGATCGCGCACGGCTCGCACATGCCGTGGCTCACGTCGGCCGCGGTGCCTCCCGGGACGTCGCGCAGCCAGGCGTGGCAGAAGGAGCAGATGACGCGCATGGGGGCCGGTCAGGCGCCGCCGGGCCTGCGGAAGGCGCAGTCGGCGCAGACCGGGTGGCGCTCGTAGCCGTCGGCGAGCGCGCGCAGCGGCTCGCCCCGCCAGGCCTGGCCGAGCGTCTGGCGGTCGAGGGAGCCGAAGTCGCCGAGCTCGCCCCGGGCGGCCGCGGGGTGCGGGCAGGGGGCGAAGCGCCCGTCCACGAGGACCCAGGCCTCGACGCCGACGAAGGGGCAGGGGCCGGCCGGCAGGCGCTCCGCGGGGTCGTGGGGCAGCGCGACGGCGTTCTGGAGCTCGACGCGGCGCCCGGCGGGGCTCCGCGCCTCCTCGGCGGCGGCGTGCATCAGCTGCACGGCGCGGTTCCAGCGCGCGACCGACTCGCGGTTCCGGAGGAGCGAGGCCTGCGCGAGCGACGGGAAGCGGACCTGGAGGTGGTTCACCTTGACCCGGTCGACGCCGAGGGCGGCGGCGAGCCGGACGATCGCCGGGAGCTCCGCGACGTTCGCCTCCTGGGCCGTCACCTGGAACGAGAGGGTGGGGCGCGCGCCGGTCCAGCTCGCGACGGCGTCGCGGTGGGCGGCGACGAGGCGCAGGTCGTCGATCGCGCGCTCGAGGTCGAGCCCCCGCATGACGGCGGCGGCCGTGGCCGGCGTGGCGCCGTTCCACGAGATCTTGAGGTCGGACGTCACCGGCAGGAGGCGCGTCGCCCAGCGGGCCGGTCCGCGGCCGGGCCAGGTGCCGTTGGTGGTGAGGTTGAGCGTCAGCCCGCGCAGCGCGCAGCGGTCGACGAGCGCGTCGAGCCCCGCCCAGAGCAGCGGCTCCCCCATCGTGGAGGGGATCACCTCCCGCAGGGCGGAGCCCCGGCGCTCGTCGAGCACGGCGAGGACGCGCTCCGGGTCGAGCCGGCGCGGGTGCGCGCGGCGGTCCTGCTCGCCCCAGGTCGGCGCGCCCGTGCCGCACTCGCACATCGGGCAGCCGAGGTTGCAGTCGTCGGGGTTGGTGACGAAGGTGATCCGCCATGGGCCGGCGGGGTCGGGGCGCGCTTGAATTGACAAACGTCTCCGTCATAACGGAAAACGGGGCCTCCATGAAGATCTCTCGTGAGAAGCCGAAGGCGAAGGTGAAGTCACGGAAGGGTGCATCCGGCGCGGAGCCGCGTCCGGCGCCCGAAGCCGGCGGAGAGAGCGCTCCGGGACCGGTGGAGCTGACCCCGATCGTGGGGCGCAACCTCCGCCGGCTGCGCGGCGAGCGGGGGCTCTCGCTCGAGAAGCTCTCCCGCGTCTCCGGGGTCTCGCGCGCCATGCTCGGCCAGATCGAGCTGGGGCAGAGCGCGCCGACCATCAACGTCGCGTGGAAGATCTCGACCGCCCTCGGCGTGCCCTTCTCCGCCCTCCTGAGCGAGCGGGCCGAGGGGGGGCTGCACCTCCTCAAGTCGTCCGACTCGAAGAAGCTCACGAGCCACGACGGGAAGTTCATCTCCAGGGCGCTCTTCCCGTTCGACGAGCGCCGGCGCGTCGAGTTCTACGAGCTCACGCTCCTGCCCGGCGGGGTCGAGCAGGCGCACGCCCACAACCCGGGGACCGTCGAGTACCTGGCCGTCGCGCAGGGGCAGCTCGAGATGGACGTCGGCGGGCGCCGCGAGGTGCTCGGCTCCGGTGACGCCATCGTCTTCGAGGCGGACGTCCCGCACGTCTACCGGAACCTCGCCGGCGGCGAGACCGTCATGTACCTCGTGATGGTCTACGCAGACCTGGTCGGCTAGCGGGCCGCGAAGCCGGGATCGCCCCTCGCCCCCTCACCCTGGCTCCCGGTGGGGGAGAGGGGATGATCATCCTGCCCTCGGATCGAGGGACGGGGAGACATGGTGCGGCAGGCGCGTCCTCCCCCGAGGTAGACTCGAGCTCGTCTCGGCGCCCCGGGGGGTGGCAAGCCGTGAAAGACGGCCGCATCGGCGACATCCTGATCGAGCTCGGCGTCGCGACGCCGGCGTTGATCGAGCGCGCGCTGAAGGAGGGGCGCGCGCGGCGCGAGCACGTCTGCACGCGGCTCCTGGCGCTGGGCGTCGACGAGCAGGCGCTCGCCGCCGCGCTCTCCCTCAAGCTGGGGTTCCCCGGGCTCGACCTCTCGCGCTCCGTCATCGAGCTGGATCTGCTCGAGCTCGTCCCGCAGCGGGTCGCGGAGGTGGACCTCATCCTCCCGGTCTCCTCGGAGGGGGGACGGCTCCACCTGGCGATGGCCCACCCGACCGAGGACCGGATCCTCTCGGAGTTCCGGTTCGTGACCGGCCGCGAGGTGTCGCCGTGGATCGCGGTGACCGGCGCGCTCCGCGCCACCATCGCCGCCGCGTACGCCGCGCGGGCGAAGGGGGAGCGGCTCCTCGCCGGGGCCGCCGCCGGGGTCCGTGACGGGTCGCGGCTCGCCGTCGCCACGCACCGCGAGCGGGAGGAGGAGGACCTCGTCGCGCTCGAGCCCGTCGACGACGAGCCCTTCGAGGCCGCGCCCGCGGGGGAGGCGCAAGAGGAGGCGGAGGTGACGGTCGAGGTGGAGGCCCCGGAGGGCTCCGCCCGGCCGGTGGGGCCGCGCAGGATCCTGGTGGTCGACGACGAGCCCGAGATCCGGACGCTGGTCCAGACCATGCTCCAGAAGAAGGGGTACGCCGTCGAGGTCGCGGTCGACGGCGCCGAGGCGATCTCGAAGGCGGAGTCGGCGGCTCCCGACCTCGTGCTCCTCGACGCGATGCTCCCCAGGATCCACGGCTTCGACGCCTGCCGGCGCATCAAGAACGCGCCGAGGACGCGGAGGATCCCCGTCATCATGATGACGGCCATCTACCGGGGCTGGCGCTTCGCGCAGGACGCGCGGGAGGCGTACGGCGCCGAGGACTACGTCGAGAAGCCGTTCCGCCTCGACGACCTCCTGCGCCGCGTCGAGGCGGCGCTCGAGGCGGCGGCCGGGCGCGAGCTTCCGCCCCGCGCGTCCGCCGATCCGGCGGTGCACAAGGGCAAGGAGCTGCTCCTCGCCGGGCGGCTGGGGGAGGCGGTCGCGGCGTTCGAGTCGGCCACGCGGACCGACCCCTGGTCGGCCGACGCCTGGTTCCACCTCGCGCGCGCGCTGCGCGCCGAGGGGGACGCCTTCCGCGCGATGACGGCCTTCGAGCGGTCGCTGGAGGTCCGCGCCAACCACCTGCCGGCGCTCCGCGCCCTCGCGGGGCTCTACGAGGAGAAGGGCTTCCGGCGGAAGGCCGCGGAGGCCCTCGAGCGCGCGTTCACCGCCGCCTCCGACGCGGAGACCCGGACGACGGTCAAGGCCGACCTGCTGCGGCTCCTCGGCTAGAGTGTCCCCGATGACGACCTACGAGCCGTTCCTGTCGCTCGGCCTCGCCGCGGCGGCGGGGCTCCTCATCGGGCTGGAGCGCGAGCGATCCGCCCCCACCGAGCCGAAGGAGGCGTCCTTCCTCGGCGGCGCCCGCACCCACCCGCTCTTCGCGCTCGTCGGCGGGGTCTCGGTCCTCGCCGCGCGCCAGGTGGGGGCCTGGGCGGTCGTCCTCCCGCTCGCCGGCCTCATCGCCCTGCTGGTCGCGAACTACTGGGGCGACGTCGTCGGGAACCGGAGCCGCGGGATCACCTCGGAGGCGGCCTTCCTCCTCTCCTTCATGCTCGGGGCCCTCTCGCTCACCGACGGGGTCATCGAGCCGCTCTCCCGCAAGGTCTTCGTCGTGTCGGCGGTGGCGGTGGTGGCGACCGCGCTCCTCTCGTCCAAGCCGGCGATCCACCCGCTCGCGCGGCGGATCTCCTCGGCCGACCTGGCCGGCACGCTCAAGTTCCTCGTGGTGGCCGTGATCGTGGTCCCGCTCCTCCCCGACGAGACCTTCGGCCCGCTCCAGGTCCTCAACCCGCGCGACGTCGGCCTCTTCGTGGTCCTGATCTCCGGCATCAGCTTCGTGGGGTACGCCGGCATCCGCCTGCTCGGGCCGGAGCGCGGGCTCGGCCTGACCGGCGTCGTCGGCGGCCTCGTCTCCTCGACGGCGGTCACCCTCTCGCTGGCGGGCCGCTCGCGGGAGCGCGAGGAGCTCTGCGAGTCGGCCGCCCTCGCCGTCATCCTCGCCTCCACGATCATGTTCCTGCGCGTGATCGTCATCGTCGCCGTCGTCAACCCGTCCCTCGTCCGGCAGGTGGCGCCCGCGATGCTGGCGTCGACGGGGGCCGGCGTCGCCGCGAGCCTCCTCCTCTGGATCCGGTCGCGCCGCGTGCGGCGCCCGGCGGGGGACATCGCGTTCGCCAATCCGTTCGAGCTCGGCCGCGCGCTCGGCTTCGCCCTCCTCTTCGCCGTGGTGCTCGTCGGCTCCAAGGCGGCCGCGATCTACGTCGGCGACGCCGGCACCTACGCGGCCGGCCTCCTCGCCGGGACGACCGACGTGGACGCCATCACGCTCTCGATGGCGGGGCTCGCCGGCTCCTCGGTCGACGTCGCCGTCGCGACGACGACCATCTTCCTCGGCGCCGCGGCCAACACGCTCGTGAAGGGGGTCCTCGCCGCCACGCTGGGGGGCTGGCGCTTCGGCAGGTACGTCCTCTCCGGACAGCTGCTGATGCTGTGCGCGGGCATCCTCGCGATCGTCGCGCGGCATGTCCTCTGACCGCGGGACACGCTCGGCTGCCGGGACGACCCCATTGAGGACGCGGTCGCCGGGGTGTCGCGTGGATATGTTGCAGCCGAGGGTGCCGTGACCGTGGGGTCGCCTCCCTCCCGGGTGCAACATGACGGAGCAGTTCGGAACCGATTCGCGCCTCGTCCCCCAGGGTGAGCTCCTTCGCCGGGCCATGCGGTGGCTCGACGACCGGCGCCGCGAGGGGATCGAGCTGCCGCGCGCCCGGCTGGTCGAGGAGGCAGCGGTCCGCTTCAACCTCACGCCCTGGGAGGAGGAGTTCCTCCTCCAGACCTGGGCGCGCGAGGGCTGATCCCGGCGACCGCCGACGCCCCCCGCGGCCGTCACTGGTGCTACCATCGCGCCCTTGGAGGGTTCACATGGCGTGGTGGACGTGGATGGTGCTCGGGGTGCTCCTGCTCGTCGTCGAGATGGCGACGCCGGGCGGGCTCTTCGCGGTCTTCTTCGGGATCGCGGCGTTCGTCATCGCGCCGGTGGCGGCCGCGGGGGCGAGCGCGACGCTCCAGTGGGCGCTCTACACGGTCGTCTCGCTCGGGCTCCTCGTGACGCTCCGCAGCTTCCTCTCCCGGCGGCTCGCCGCCCGGGGTGCGCCGCCCGTCGAGAACCTGGTCGGCGAGCAGGCGATCCTCATCGAGGACCTCCCCGCCGACGGGGAGGGGAAGGCGGAGCTGCGCGGCACGCCGTGGACCGCCCGCGCCGTCGGCGGCGGGGCGCTGCCGAAGGGCAGGCGCTGCCGCGTGGAGCGGGTCGACGGGCTGACCCTTTGGCTGCGCGCAGAGTGACGCGCTTCGAACTTCGCACCGGGAGGTAGGGAGACAATGGAAACGGTCAACGCGGCGCTCGTCGTCGCCCTCGTCATCGCGGCCTTCGCGATCTTCGTCGTCATCAAGACGGCGGTCGTCGTCCCGCAGCAGAACGCCTACGTCGTGGAGCGGCTCGGCAAGTTCCACAAGGTCCTGGACGCCGGCTTCCACGTCCTCTACCCGTTCTTCGACTCGATCCGCTACCGCCACACGCTCAAGGAGCAGGCGCTCGACATCCCCGAGCAGATCTGCATCACCAACGACAACGTCCAGGTGGCGGTCGACGGCCTGCTCTACCTCAAGGTCCTCGACCCGCAGCGCGCGAGCTACGGCATCGCCGACTACTACTACGCCATCAGCCAGCTCGCGCAGACCGCGCTCCGCAGCGAGATCGGGAAGATCACGCTCGATCGCACCTTCGAGGAGCGCGGGTTCATCAACGCCCAGGTGGTCGCCGAGCTCGACAAGGCCTCGGCCCCCTGGGGCGTGAAGGTGCTCCGGTACGAGATCAAGAACATCACGCCGCCCCGTGACGTGCTCGCCGCGATGGAGAAGCAGATGCGGGCCGAGCGGGAGAAGCGGGCCGTGGTGCTCGCCTCCGAGGGCGAGCGCGACGCCGCCATCAACAACGCCGAGGGGCAGAAGCAACAAGTCATCAAGGCCTCCGAGGCGAAGCGGCAGCAGCAGATCAACGAGGCGCAGGGCCAGGCCGAGGCGATCCTCGCCATCGCCAACGCGACCTCCGAGGGGTTGAAGCTCGTCTCCTCGGCCATCGCGTCGCCCGGCGGGACGGAGGCGGTCCAGCTCCGCGTCGCCGAGCAGTACGTGAAGGAGTTCGGCGCGCTCGCGAAGTCCACCAACACCGTCATCCTGCCGGCCACGGTCTCGGACGTCGGGTCGATGATCGCCCTCGCGATGAACGTCTTCCGCAGCGCGGGCCACGGCCCGGTCCTGCCGACGACGCCGACGTCGCCGCCCTCGGCGCCGCGCGGGCCGATGCCGCGGCCGCGCCCCGTGGGCGAGTAGCGGAGCCGGGATGTCCCTCCCCGTCGCCGCCGGCAGGGCGTTGGCCCTGCCGGCCCTCGCCGCCTTCCCCGCGGCCGCCCTCGCCGCCGAGGGCGGGCGCCCGTTCTTCGAGGTCCGGCTGCCCGGGGTCCTGCGGGCCGCGGGGCCCGGCGGCCTGCTCTGGTGGCAGTGGCTCGCGCTCCCGGTCGCGCTCGCGGTCGCCTGGGGGCTCGGCTCGCTGCTCGGCTGGGCCACGCGCCGGATCCTCGGCCACCTCGCCGCCCACACCGAGACGCAGTGGGACGACGAGCTGCTCCTCCGGCTCGCGCGTCCGCTCACGACGATGTGGGCGATCGGCGTCGCCTTCGTGCTGGAGCCCGGGCTCGCCTTCGGCCGGGCCGTGGACGACCGGGCCGAGCACCTGCTCCGCGCGGCGGCCCTGTTCGTCCTCTTCTGGGGGCTCTCCCGCGCGGCCGTCGTCGGCTTCTCCGCGGCCCACGCCGCCGCCTCGTCGCGGCAGAACGCCGGGCTCGCGGGGATGCTGCCCCTCGGGCAGAAGATCGCGCGGGTCGTCCTCCTCGCCCTCGGCGTGGTCGCGCTCCTCAACGAGCTCGGCTTCCAGGTGACGAGCGTCCTCGCCGGCCTCGGGATCGGCGGCCTCGCCTTCGCCTTCGGCGCGCAGAACACCGTGCAGCACCTCTTCGGCTCCATCGCCATCGGCGTGGACCAGCCCTTCCGCGTCGGCGACTTCGTCTCGATCGAGGGCGTGACGGGGACGGTGGAGTCGATCGGCGGCCGCTCCACGCGCGTCCGGACGCTCGACCGGACGCTCGTCACCTTCCCGAACGGCAAGCTGGCCGAGACCCGCGCCGAGACCTTCAGCGCGCGCGACCGGATCCGGCTCTGGACCAACCTGGGGCTCTCCTACTCGACGAGCGAGGAGCAGCTCCGGCGCGTCCTGGCGGAGGTGGAGGGCGCCCTGCGCGCCCACCCGAAGATCTGGCCCGACGCGGTGGTCGTCCGCTTCACCGACTTCAAGGACTCGACGCTCAACGTCGAGGTGATGGCCTGGTTCCAGACGACCGACTGGAACGAGTTCACCGCCATCCGGCAGGAGCTGCTGCTGCGCTTCATGGGGATCGTGGAGCGCGCCGGGACGTCCTTCGCGTTCCCGACGCAGACGATCCACGTCGTGAAGGACTAGCGACGCGGGGACGCGGTCCCCGGCGGGCAAAAAAAAGAGCCCGGCGTGTGCCGGGCTCTTCTCTTGTGGAGCTGTGGGGGATCGAACCCCAGACCTCTAGAGTGCGATTCTAGCGCTCTCCCAGCTGAGCTACAGCCCCGTGCTGCGGTCCCCTTCGCTGAAGGGGATGCGTACTTAGCGGTTCGGAGGGGAGGGTGTCAAGTGCGACCGACGAGCGGCCCGCACGTGGCGCGCGCCGCTCGCCGGCGCGCTGCGCGGGCTTCGCGCTCCGTGCGCGCGGTGGTCGCAAGTGCGCCTGAACGGTGCCCGGGTGGGGTGCGGTAGGTGTCCCATCTTCGCGTCATTTCAGGGGTAATCGTTTGACTAGGGCCCTCGGCGCCTGCTATCCCGAGTCACGATCATGGCCCCTCCCACCAAGCAGATCTCCGCGGCCGAGCTCACCTCCCTCGAGCACGCCTTCGCGTCCGACCCCACCTCTGACGCCTACCGGCCGCTCGCCGAAGCCTACCTCGCCCTCGGGCGCTTCATGGAGGCGATGGTCGTCTGCAAGAAGGGCGTGAAGGCCCACCCGGACGATCCGGCCCCGCGCGTGCTCCTCGCCAGGGTCTATGCCGACCAGGGGAAGGACAAGAAGGCGCTGGAGGAGCTGCAGGCCGTCCTCCAGACGTGGCCGGCCTTCGCCGCCGCCCACCGCATGGCCGGCGCGCTCCACCTCCGGCTCGGCGATCGCGACGCGGGCGTCGCCGCGCTCCGCCGCGCGCTCGAGGCCAGCCCCGGCGACGCCGAGACCCTCGCGCTCCTCCAGCAGTACGGCGTCTCCGCGGCGCCCGCTCCCGCGGCGTCGCGCGCCCCCGC
>DATIVK010000191.1:0-5362 GCA_035465955.1 Anaeromyxobacteraceae bacterium
GATCTCGCCCTCCCAGGAGATGACCGCGGAGACCGCCGACTCGGCGCGGTACTTCTCGTTCGGGAAGTCGCGGACGCGCGCGTACACCCGCGCCGCCTGCTCGAAGTCCAGGGCGTTGTAGAGGCAGTCCGCGTACTTGTACGTGAGCTCGTACGCCTCGCGCGAGTGGGGGTAGCGCTTGAGGTAGTCGCCGTACGCGCGCGCCGCGCCCCGGTACTCGGAGACGGCGACCTCGAGGTTCCCCTCCTCCTTGTACCGCTGCGCCTGCGCGTGCCGGAAGCTGGCGGCGCGGATGAGGCTCTTCTCCGAGACCTCGCGCACCTGGGCGACGAGGTCGGGATCCCCCTTGTTGCGCTCCCACCACGCGCCGCCCTCCTCGTAGGCGGCGACGAAGTTCTCGCGCTCCGCCGCCTCGAGGTCGAAGCGACGGTCCTTGCTCCAGGCCTGCACGATCTTGGCGTGGACGCGGGGGGCGTCGGGGGCGAAGGGATCCAGCGCGAGGACGTGCCGGTACGCCTCCACGGCCTGCACGTACTTCGTCTCCTCGAAGTAGACGTCGCCGAGCCGCGCGAAGACCTCGCCCTCGTACGGACGGTGGCCGTTCTCCGCGAAGAACGCCCTCGCCTTCTCCACGCCACCCCACGCCTCGTCGGCGAAGCTGATGGCGGTGTACTGGATCGCCTCCGGCCACACGTCGCCGCCGGCCTTCTCGCCCGTGGCCTTCGACTTCTCGACGTAGTGGTCCAGCAGGTAGACGAAGGCCCGGACGGCCTCCTCGAACTGGTCCATCCGGTAGTAGGTCCAGCCCAGCTTGTAGATGGCGCGGGCGTAGAGCGGGTGCTCCGGGTACGCGTAGATGCGGGAGAAGGCGACCGCGGCGTTCTGGAGGCTGTCGGCCTCGACGGCGTCGAAGTACCAGTCGCCGAGCCGGACCCACGCCTCGGGGACGAACGGGCTGTCGGGGAAGCGCTGGATGAGGGTCTGGTACGCGACGCGCGACTCGTCGCCCTGCCCCATCTCGCCGAGGCAGTAGGCGAGGAGGTAGTAGACGCCGTGCGTGAACCGGTAGTCGGGGAACTGCGTGATGAGCCGCTGGTAGAGGGCGATCGACGGCGCGTAGCTCTTGACCGGCTCGGGCGGCGCGTCGCGCCCCTCGGCGGCCGCGCGGCGGGAGTCCTCGCGGTACGCCTCGAGCTGGTTCGCGTAGTCGTCGTTCGCCTTCTCGTAGTAGAGCTCGGCCAGACGGAACATGGCGTCGGCGCCGAAGGTCGGGTCGTCCGGGTAGCGGGCGATGAACTCCTCGAACTTGGCGATCGCGTCCTCGCGCTCGTTGCGCTCGAGCACCTCGAGCCCGCCGACCGCCTGCTCGTAGTTCTCGGCGAGGAAGCCGCGCTTCGCCTCGAACTCCTTCTTGATGAGCTCCTGCGCCTCCTCCCGGAAGGTCGCCGCCTCCTCGGCGTAGCGCCCGATGGCGGCCTCGAAGGCGCTCCACTCGGCGTCGATGATCGCGGGGACGCGCGGCTCACCCGGCCGCGCGGCGAAGCTGCGGCTGCCCGGCCTGCGCTCCGGATCCCTGCAGGAGGCGTAGTTGCGGAGGGCGGGGGCGGCGGCCCGGGGCGCCGGGGAGACCTTCGGCAGCGCGGCGGGCGCGGGGGCGCCTCCCAGCGGCGCGGGGGCGGTCGCCGCCGTCGCGCGGGTGGACGCGAGCGAGAGGGCGAGGGCGAGGAGCGCGGCCTGACGCACGGCTAGTCGACCTCCCGAAGCAGGTTCTTGAAGTCACGGTCGAGCTGCTGCAGCTCGGTTGCCTTCTGCTGCGAGAGCTGCTGGATCTTGTCCAGCCGCTCCCGCTTGCGGGACCAGGCGACGTCGACGATGCCGACGTCCGCCTTCAGCACGAGCTGGTAGAACTGCTCGCGCACCTCGCGGAACGATCGGAAGGCCAGCTCGCCGACGAACGACTTGGCCTCCTGCACCACGCCGTCGAGGGCGGCGGAGTGGCCGTGCAGCTCACGCCGCTCCGCGCCGACGAGCGCCCGCAGCGCCCCCGCGCGCGCCTCGGCCGAGCGGGCCGCGGCGGCCTTCACGGCCAGGGCGCGGTCGCGCAGCTTCGCGAGGCGGTAGATGAGCTCCTCGCCGCGCTCCAGGCGATCGCGGCGGTCCTGGTCCATCCCGGACCGGGGGGCGTCGAGCACCTTCCGCTCGTCGGCGAGCTCGGCGAGGAAGCGTCCGCGCACCCCCGCCTCCTCCGTGGCCAGTGCCACGCCGCTCGCCTTGTCGCGCGCCTCGCCGATCGCCTGCCGGATCGCCTTCACCTCGGCGTCGTAGGACGCGACCACCGCGCGATGGCGCCGGAGCTCGTCGGCGAACTCGGCGCGGGCCTCGGCGTCGCCGCCGATCTGCGCCCGGTAGCGCTCCACCCAGAGCTCCGTGGCGTCGAGCGCCGCGGAGCAGCCGGCCAGCATGTAGTCGAAGCGGGAGGCCTCGCGCTCCACGCCGTCCATCCGCGCGCGGAGCCGCGCCTGCCGGGCGTCGGCCTCCTCGAGCGTCCGCGGGAGCTTCGCGAGCGGGGCCTCGAGGGTCCGCCGGCGCTCGCGCCCGGCCGCGATCTCGGCGCGCTGGCCGACGGGCAGCGTCGGGCCGAAGAGCGCCAGGACGTCGTCGGTGAGCCCGGCCTCGAGCCAGACCGACGCGGTCTCCACGGCGTCGCTGGCCGTCCACGCGCTGCGGAGCGCGGGGAACGCGTCCACCGCCCCGCCGCGCGCCAGCGCCGCCTCGATCCGGTCGGCGATCCCCTCCGCCTCCTGGATCGTGCCCCGCCCGTCGTGGATGCCGGCGGCGAGGCCGATCGCGCCGGCGACGCCGCCCGCGTGCGAGGCCCAGCGGAGCGCCAGGGGCGGCAGGAGCGCCGCGACGTCGAACGCCTTCCCGCGGTGGTCGACGAGCTCCTCGAAGTAGCGCGCCGGGTCCTCGTGCATCGTGAGGATGGCGTCGATCTCGTCGCGCACCGGGGCGTACGTGTTGATCACCCGGTTGTAGGCCTCGAGCGCCTTGGAGTACCGCCCGAGCCGGAGCTGCAGGTGGCCCTGGAGGATGGTCGCCTGCGGGGCGGTCGTCGAGTCCGGCGCGAGGTCGGCGATGACCTCGGCGACGCGCAGCGCCTGGTCGAGCTTCCCCGCCTTCACGAGCGCCCACGCGCTCTCGTACTCGGCCTCGTCGAAGTGGATCGAGTCCACGGGCAGCTCGCGATAACGCTCGAGCGCCTCGGCGTAGCGCCCCTGGCTCGCGTGGATGCGCCCCAGCGCCAGCGTGCAGTACTCGCGGATCTCCGCCTGGGCGGGGTTCACGGAGGGCAGCCCGGCGCACTCCTGGAAGCGCCCGAGCGCGTCGTCCGGCCGCTTCGCCTGCAGCTCGAGGACGCCCTCGAAGTAGCGCGCGGCGACGTGGTACGGCGGCGGCACGCGCGAGAAGGCCTCGAGGGCGAGGCGGATCCGATCCTCGTCCTTCACGTCCCGCCGGAAGAAGGCCCCCTTCGCGGCGAGGTAGAGCACCTCGGGCGTCGGGTTGCCCGACGCCGCGCCGAGGGCGTCCCGCGCCAGGGCGTCGAACTCCATGTAGCGGCCGAGCTTGAGCGCGCAGTCGAGGGCGCCCGCCGAGGCCGCGGCGCGATCGGGGACCGACGGCATCGCGAGCAGCTCCGCGTAGAGGTCCGCGGCGGCGTTGCAGGAGCCGCGGTTCCGGAGCGAGTCGGCCATCAGGAACAGGGCGCGCGGGTAGAACTGCGCGCCGCGCGACTCCTTGTCGCCCACGACGCTGGAGAGCAGGATCGACGCGTGCAGCCAGTCGCCGAGCGCGTACTGCTCCTCGGCCGCCGCGACGCGCTGGGCCGCGATCGTGATGGGCGCGGCCTCCGTCGAGGCGCCGTCCTTCTCCGCCCGCTCGAGCCGCTGCTCCAGCGCGCGGTACTCGCGCTCGGCGTCGTCGAGCCAGTCGGCCGCGACCGCCGGCGACGCCACGGCGGCGAGGACGACGATCGCGAGGATGTGGCGGAGGGGGCTCACTTTGCTTCGCCCGGCGTGGCGGATGCACCCCGCCGCCCCTCCTCCTCCTTCTTCACGTCGTAACGGACCGCCGGCCGGTCCTTCAGCTCCGCGGTGAGCCCGCCCTTCTCGAAGCCGACGACCTTGATGACCGCGACCTTCCCGGGCTCGGCGTCGAACGTGTAGGAGGACTGGACCTTGAAGCGGTAGCCCTCGAGGTAGCTGAAGAGGCCGTAGCCGTGGCCGCGGTAGACCATCTGCACCGTGACCTGGTGGTTGCCGGGGACGACGCGGCCGTTGAAGATCTCGAACTCCTCGCGCTTCTCGAGGTCCCCGTCGACATCCACCTTGGTGTAGATGGGCGCGCCGTCGAGCGCGTAGGTCACGGACTCCAGGTAGAAGGAGGAGCCCATCTCGTTCCGGTGGACGAGGACCGCCTTCGCGCCGGTCGTGATGTCGCCGCCGATGACCATCTCCTGGAGGTTCATCAGGCGGTTCTTGGTGCGGAAGATCTTCTCCTTGAGGTCGGTGACGCGCTCCTCGAGGCTCCGGACCTTGAGCTCGTTCTGCTCCTCGGCGGACTGGCTCGGCGCCGTGGCCGAGGCGACGGGCGCCGCCGGGACCGGAGGCGCCGCCGGCGCGGAGGCGGGGCCGCCGGCAGGCGTCTGCGCGGCGACGATACACGGCAGGGCCGCGAGCAGCGTTGCGGCGAGGCGGGGAAGTCGCATCACGTTCACCTCACTCCCCCCGGCGGGCCGGCGGGATCCACTGAACAGGAGACCCTCTGTATACCACTCGGGGTGCGGCACGCACCCATCGATGCGTGCCGCGGCGCTCCCCCCTCGGGAGCGCTACCCGCCCTTCTTCAGCTCGGTCAGGACCAGCTTTGCCACGGCCTTGAGGGTCTCGAAGACGCCGACGCCCGTCGGAGCGACCGCCTGGTACTCCGGCACGCCCCGGGGATTGAGCAGCCGGCGCAGCTCCTCGACGGTGGCGATGTTGGGGAGGTCGCGCTTGTTGTACTGGACGACGTACGGGATCTTGTCGAGGTCGTACCCCTGCTCGGAGAGGTTCACGCGCAGGTTCTCGACCGACTCGATGTTCGCCTCCATGCGCTCGATCTGCGAGTCGGCCACGAAGACCACGCCGTCCACGCCCTTCAGGATCAGCTTCCGGCTGGCGTCGTAGAACACCTGGCCGGGGACCGTGTAGAGGTGGAAGCGCGTCTTGAAGCCGCGGATCTCGCCGAGCGAGAGCGGGAGGAAGTCGAAGAAGAGCGTGCGCTCGGTCTCGGTCGCGAGGGAGATCATCTTGCCCTTCGCGTC
>DATIVK010000192.1:0-3726 GCA_035465955.1 Anaeromyxobacteraceae bacterium
CCGCGCGACCTCGTCCTCCAGCCGCTGGAGGCGGCGGGTGAGCCGCTCCGCCTCGCCCAGCGCCGCGAAGGGGGCCGCGAGGGCCTGCTCGTAGCGGCGGCCGAACTCCGCCAGCGCCGCCGAGAGGGCCTCCACCTCGGCGTCGAGGGCCGTGACCTCCGCGAGGATCTCCGCGAGGCGCGCCTCGGCCTCGGCGACCGGATCGGAGGGCGCCGCCCCGTCGCCGCGCGAAAGCGTCCGCTGCGCGACGATCGCGCGCTGCTCCCGGTCCGACATCGCCCACGTTCTACCACCGGCCCCACCGCCCCGCGAACCGGCCCGTCCGCCGACCGCGCGCTTGCCCGCCTTCGTCCGCCGGTGAAAGAATGCCGCCACCGAACCCCCGCCGGAGGAGCGCATGGCCGAGATCGACAGCTACGACGACGTGATGAACGAGGCGCTCAAGCTGGCGAAGCCGAGCAAGACCCCCTGGGTCCTCTTCGTCCTCGCCCTCCTCGCCGGCGCCGGCGCGTCGATCTTCCTGCTCACCCGGCTCGACCGGGCCCGCACCGACGCGGCCGCCGCGACCGCCCAGCTCGGCGACGCCAACGCACGGATCGAGGAGGCCCGGACGACCCGCGCCGAGGTCGCGCAGCGGCTGGAGAAGATCGAGGCGGAGAAGTCCGACCTGCTCGCCCTCAAGAACGAGCTCTCGCTCCAGGTCCAGGCGAAGGACGAGGAGCTCGCGAAGCTCCAGGGGACCTACAGCGAGCTCGAGCAGAAGATGCAGGAGGAGATCAAGAAGGGGGACATCCGGCTCTCGCAGGCCGGCGGGCGCATCAAGGTCGACCTGGTGGACAAGATCCTCTTCCCGCAGGGCGACTCGGACCTCTCGACGGGCGGCGGCGACGTCCTCTCCCGCGTCGGCGAGATCCTCGCCAACGTCAAGGACAAGAAGATCCAGGTGTCGGGCCACACCGACGACATCCCGATCTCGGACAAGCTGAAGGACAAGTACCCGACCAACTGGGACCTCGCGGCGGCGCGCGCCATCAACGTCGTCCGTTACCTCGAGGAGAAGGCCAAGGTCCCCGGGAAGAACCTCGTGGTCGCGGCCTACGGCCCGTACGAGCCCATCTCGAGCAACAAGACGGCGAGCGGCCGCGCCCGCAACCGCCGCATCGAGATCGTCCTGACGCCCGCCATCGCCCCGGTCCCCGCCGAGCTCGAGAAGGAGGCGAAGGCGGCGCCCACGCCGGCGAAGAAGAAGGGGAAGTAGCCGCTTCGCGCCCGGCCCGGCCCCCCGGTTGGGCCGCTCGCGATGTCTCCGGTGCCGGCGCGGCGCCGGTCGTTAAGAGCATGGCACTCGCTGCTCCGAGGATCCTCGGGGAGGTCGCGCCATGACTCGAAACGCCGTGAAGGGTGCCTTCGTCGCCGCCGCCGTCTGCTCGATGTTCACGGCCGGCGCGGCCCGGGGCCAGACCGCCGAGAAGACCAAGGAGGCGCCGAAGACCGTCCAGTGCGCGGGCATCAACGCGTGCAAGGGTCAGGGCGCCTGCGCGGGCGCGGGCCACGGCTGCGCCGGCATGAACGCCTGCAAGGGCAAGGGCTGGATCGAGACCGCGAGCGCGAAGGAGTGCACCGACAAGGGCGGCAAGGTGATCTCCCCCAGGACGTAGGCCCGGGGCGCCCCCCGCATGGCTCCCACGCGCCCCGACCTCGGCCACGGGATCGGCCTGCGCACCCCGCACTTCGCGCGGTTCCTCGAGGAGCGCCCGCCCGTCGACTGGGTGGAGGCCGTCTCGGAGAACTTCATGGCGCCGGGGGGCCGGCCGATCGCGGTGCTGGAGAAGGTCCGGCGGGAGCGCCCCGTGGTCCTGCACGGCGTCTCGCTCGCCATCGGGTCGGTCGACCCGCTGTCGGAGCGCTACCTGTCCGATCTCTCGCGGCTCGTCGCGCGGATCGAGCCGGCGCTCGTCTCCGACCACCTCTGCTGGGGCACGCACCGCGGCCAGTACCTCCACGACCTGCTGCCGCTGCCGTACACGGAGGAGGCCCTCGCCCACGTCGCGCGGCGCGTCGAGCAGGTCCAGGAGCGGCTGGGGCGCGCGCTGCTCCTCGAGAACCCGTCGGCGTACCTGGCGTACCGGGACTCGACGATGCGCGAGTGGGAGTTCCTGGCCGAGCTGGCGCGCCGGACCGGCTGCGGGATCCTGCTCGACGTCAACAACGTGTACGTCGGCGCCCGCAACCTCGGCTTCGATCCGCGCGCATACCTGGACGGGATCCCGGTGGAGGGCGTCGGCTACTTCCACCTCGCCGGCCACGACGACCAGGGGGCCTGGCTGCTCGACAGCCACGATCACCCCGTGCCGCCGCCGGTCTGGGAGCTGTACCGCCACGCGGTGCGCCGCTTCGGGCGCGTCCCGTCGCTCGTCGAGTGGGACGACGCCATCCCGCCGCTCGAGGAGCTGGTCGCCGAGAGCCGGCGCGCCGCCGCCATCGAGGCGGAGGAGCTGGGCGGGCCGCGGCGGAGGCTCGCGTCGTGACGCTCGCCGAGACGCAGGCGCTCTTCGCAGGGCTCCTCACCGGCGACGAGCCGGCGGCTCCCGGGCGGATCGCGGCCTGCTTCGCCGGCACCCCGGCCCTCCCCGCCGAGGCGCGCGTGGGGATCTACGCGGGCATGTACCGCTGGCGCCACGCCGACGCGCTGCGCGCCACCTTCCCCGCCCTCGCGCGCTGGCTGGGGGAGGACCGCTTCCTGGCGCTCGCGACCGACTACGTTCGCGCGCACCCGTCGGACCACCACGACCTCGGCCGGCTGGGGCGCAGGCTGGCCGCCTTCCTCCGGGACCACCCCGATCGCGGGCGCCCGGACCTCGCCGACCTGGCGGCGCTCGAGTGGGCGCGGCAGGAGGTCTTCTTCGCGCCGCCGATCGCGCCGGCCGGGGCGGACGCGCTCGTCGGCCTCTCCCCGTCCGCCTTCGCGCGGCGGCGGCTCGCGCTGTCCCCCGCCCTCCGGGTGCTCCGGCTCGCGCACGACGCGGCGGCGCTCTGGCGCGCCATCGACGCGGGCCACGCGCCGGCCCCGCCGGCGAAGGGGAGGTTCGCGGTCGCCGTCTGGCGGCGCGGCTTCGACGTCTTCCACGGCGCGCTCGCGCTCGACGAGGCGGCCGCGCTCCGTGGAGCGGCCGCGGGGGACCCGCTCGCCCGCGTCTGCGCGGCCTTCGGCGACCGCGCCGAGCCGGCCGCCGCAGCCCACGCCGCGCTCTCGCGCTGGCTCGAAGAGGGCTGGATCCTCGCGGCGCGGTAGCGCTCCCGCGCGGGGCCTGCCGCCGCGCGCCCCGACGCGCGTACCATCGTGGAGTCCGGAGGCTCCACGTGGTCGCCGCCCCCCGCCTCGAGTCGCTCGTCTCGACGCTCTTCCAGGGCGCGACCGTCGAGCGGCTCGTGCCGCTCGGCCCGGACGCCGGGACCGGGGACACGGCGAAGGTCGAGGGGTACGGCGTCCCGCTCCGGATCACCGTGCGGCTCCCCGACGGCGCCCGCCGGGACCTGGTCTTCCGGACGATGGCGCCCAACCCCTTCGGCCACGACCGGCGCGCCGACCGCGCCGACGGGCTCCTGCTCGCGTACGACCAGTTCCACGGCACGCCCGACCACGTCCGCGCCGTCGACGTCGGCGCCATCGCGGAGGACGGCCGCTGCGTCTCCCTGCGCGAGACCGGCGAGTTCTACCTCGTGACC